>NZ_JBVVPS010000002.1:0-194636 GCF_055811355.1 Bradyrhizobium sp. WSM4873
GGCGCAGGGTCACCGGCGCGGTAATTTCCGCAGCGCGAATATTCTCAGGTCACGGCCGCTGCGGCCACCTGCGGCCGCCGGCGGCCGAGCAGGACCAGGATCAGCACCGTGGCGCAGGAGCAGACGAAGGTGAGACCGAGCGCGCCGCGGCTGCCGAACTGCGTGAGCAGGCCGACAAGGAGCGGCGGCGAGACCGCGGAGGCGAGATTGAGCGGCAGCGCGATCATCGACATCGCCTTGGCGAACTCGGCCTGATCGTAAAACACGAGCGGGATCGTAGCCCGCGCCACCGCCATCGCGCCGCTGCCGGCGCCATAGAGCAGGATGAAGGCCGCAACCGCCCAGGTCGCGCCATCGCTCGTCATCAGCAGCAGCATGGCGACCGGGAGCGCCGTGCCGGCGACGAGCCCGGTCGTGATTCCGTCCCACCGCCCTCCGCCGAGAAAATCGAGCCCGCGGGCGCTGACCTGGATCACGCCCAGCATCGAGCCAAACGCAAGCGCCTGCGCCGGGGGAAGCCCCTCCGCCCTCAACAATTCGATCATGATGGCGCCGATGCCGAAATTGACGAAGGCATTGAGCGTGATCGCGGCGACGACGAGGCTGAACGTGCTCCTGGGAATCGCGGGCGGCGGCGAAGATTTCGCCGGCTCACCACCACGATCACCGGCGATTTTCCGGCGCGGTGCGAGGAACGCATAGAGCGGAAGGTTGATGACGACCATCATCGCCGCATAGACGAGGCACATCCCGCGCCAGCCGAGCAGACCGCTGAGGAACGACGTCGTCGGCCAGAAGATGCTGCTCGACAGGCCCGTCACCAGCATCAGCGCGCCGATGGCATTCTTGGCCTGCCGCCCGGCGACCTCGTTCAGCATGATATAGGCGCCGGTCGAAAGCGTGGCGCTGCCGGCAATGCCGAGGACGATCCAGGCCGCGAAATACAGCGTCGGCTCGCGCGCGAGGGACAGCAGGATGAAGCCCGGCACGGTGAGGACCGTGCCTGAGATCATCACCTTTCGTGCACCGTGCCGTGCAAACGACTTGGCGAGCCAGGGCGCGCACAGCCCCATCGACACATAGAGAACGGACGTCCCGGCGAACACCGCCGGCAGGCTCATGCCGAGATCGGCCGCGAGATCACGGCCGACGATGGCGGGAAGACCTATCGTACCCCACCCGACAAGCTGGGAGACCGCAAGCACCAGCAGGACCCCGATGAGCCTGCTGTCAGATTTCAAGAACCGCATTCCAACCGTCGTCTGCCCGGCAGGCGCCGATCACGCCTGTGGCGCCAGTCTTAGCCGGAGACTCAGCGCACGGAAACGCCGGCCGACGAATGGCAGCAGGCGGCCGGGAGCATGTCAGGAGGCGGCAGGAGCTCCCTGCCCCGCGAGCCCGAGCAGGGATCGCGCCTCGGCCGCAGTCGCCACGCGCCGACCGTGGCGCGCGACAGCCGCACCAGCGATGGTCACCAGCTCGGCGTTGCTGGCCGCGAGGCGCCCCTTGTCGATCCTGATATTGTCCTCGAGTCCGGTGCGGACCGCATCGGCGCCCCGCGCGAGCGCCCAGCCCATGACCTCGGCCTGGTGGCGTCCGATCCCGGCCGCCGTCCAGGTCGCCTTCGGGATCAGCCGCCTGAGCTCTCCCAGCAGAATGTCGAGGACATGCTCGTCCGCGGGCATGGCGTTCTTGACGCCCATGACGAACTGCACATGCGAATGCTGGTCGATCAGCCCCGCCTCGATCAGACGGCGGGCGCCATGCAGATGGGACAAATCGAAGATCTCGATTTCCGGCCGGATGCCATTCGCCTTCATGCCGGTGGCGAGGGTCTCGACCAGCGCGGCGCTGTTCTCGTACACGATGGTCGGAAAGTTCACCGAACCCGTGGACAGCGAAGCCATGTCCGGCTTCAGGTAGAGCGACGATCCGCGCGCCGAGGGATCGCGACCCCGCCCGCCGGTCGAGAACTGAACGATCATGCCAGGACAATGCTTCTTGATCCCCGCCTGCACCATGGCGAAACGCTCGGGATCGGAGGACGGCGTCTCGTCATCGTTGCGAACATGGATATGGGCGAGCGTGGCACCGGCTTCGAAGGCCTGGTGCGTCGATTCGATCTGTTCGGACGGCAGGATCGGGACCGCGAGATTGTCCTTCTTGCGCGGAACGGAGCCGGTGATGGCGACAGCAATGACAGCAGGGTTCATCTTGCAACCTCATATTGATTGCGCTCACGCGCGCCAAATTCGAATCGGCAGCCTGACTATGTAGTGAGGCCCTGCCGCCGCGAACATCATCGATCGCGGCGGCAGTTGCCTCTACCATATCCGTCAGGTCCGAACCGTGGCAGCCCCGCTCACCGCATCGCCGGCGCGCTGACGGTCATAATCTGCCCGCGGCATCGGAACGGCATTGGGATTGCCGAGATCGTCGATCCTGATCCGATAGGTTTCCCGCGCGGTCAGGGCCGCCAGCGCGGCGATGACCGTGATAGCGAAGGCAATCGCCCCCACCGTCAACGGAATGTTGGTCGAGCCGGGAGGCGCGACGGTCGCAAACAGGGCGGGAAGCAATGCGGTGATGGTGGTTCCGATGTTCTGCGAGATCGCCATCGCCGAGACGCGGGTGCGGGTCGGAAACAGCTCCGGGTAAAAGCTCGGGAAGATCGCGTTGTAGCCCTGATAGACGACGCCCCACATCAGCAGCGACACCAATATTGCCAGCGGCACATTCCTGATGCTGATGGCATAAAGATAGCCGAAAGCGAGCGCGCCCGAGAGCAGCGCGCCGACGACGATCGGAGGCTTGCGGCCGACCTTGTCGGAGAGATTTCCGACGAAGGGAATGACGAACACCGCCAGCATATTTCCGAGCACGGGGATCCATAGATAGACGTCCTTGGCAAAACCGATCCCGTAGGCCGGCTGCACCGCATAGGCCGCGCCGAAGATGGTCGCAACCACAGGAATGACGTTCATCAGGGCCATGCAGATGACCCTGAGCATGTCGCGCCAGCTCAGCCTGATAGCCTGGACGATGGGCGCCCTCGGCGCTTCTCCCCGCTCGCCCTCTCGGGCAAAGGCCGGAGTCTCGTCGACTTCGCGACGAATGATGTAGCCCGCGACGATGACGAAGAAGCTGAGCAGGAAAGGAATGCGCCACCCCCAACTGTTGAAGGCCTCGGTCGGCATGTAGGCCGCCAAGGGCAGGAAGATTGCTGCGGCGAGGATCTGTCCGGCCTGCACGCCCTGAAGGGCGAAGCTGGCATAGAAGCCCCGCCGACCGAACGGCGCGTGCTCCAGGATCATCGAGCTTGCGCCTGAGATTTCGCCGGCAACGGCAAATCCCTGCACGAGGCGCAGAATGACGAGCAGAATTGGCGCCAGGATGCCAACCTGCTGGTAGGTCGGCAGGATACCCACGGCCATCGTCGAGATGCCCATCAGGAACATGCAGATGATGAGAACCGTCTTGCGGCCGTGGGTGTCGCCCCAGTGCCCGAGGACGAACGCGCCAATCGGCCGGGCTACATACCCGACGCCATAGGTCGCCAGCGAGGCGACGATCGCGACGGTGGGATTCTCCGACGGGAAGAAGATTTGCGGGAAGATCAGTGACGCGGCGGTCGCGTAGATGAAGAAGTCATAATATTCGAGAGCCGACCCGATCCAGCCGCTGGCTGCGGCTTTCCTGGACTGACTCATCTGATTGATCGCGGTCATCTCAAAATTCCTCCCTTGGGTTTTTACTGACGTCCCGTTGACGGGCTTCGCTCAAAATTGGGCAGCACTCTCCGGCCGCTCTGCGGAGTTTCGCGAGCGCTTGTCATTGCCGATCGGTGTCTGCTGGGTGGCGACGATAGGCTTTCGCTGGGCTAACACAATTACCCAGTTATTCGACAAACCTAACATGATGTTATTTGTGCGAGAGCCCACGTCCCGGCGAACACCGCCGGCAGGTTCATGCCGAGATCGGCCGCGAGATCGCGTCCGGCGATGGTGGGGTGGGAGGCGGTTGACATTGGACCATTGCATGGTCCACTTTATGAAAATTGAGGAAGGACAATGAGATGCGGGTCTCCGTTACCGACGCAAAAGGACAATTGACCGATCTTGTCCGCCGCGCAGAGGCCGGCGACGAGGTGATCCTGACGCGGCATGGACATCCCGCGGTGCGGCTCGTCCCGGTCAAGCTTGCGCCGGACCGCGCCGCCCGCCGGACCGTGCTCGAGGCGGCGCGAAGGACCGGCGGGGCCAAAGCTATTCCCGGACCGAGCGCCGCGCGCAGTCAGGACTTTCTTTTCGGCGACGACGGACTGCCGGAATGATCGCGGTCGATACCTCCGCACTGATGGCGATCGTGCTCGACGAACCGCAGGCCGATGCTTGCATCACCGCGCTGGACACCGCCGACGAAATCCTGATCTCGGCGGCCTCCGTTGCAGAAAGCCTGATCGTCGCGGCACGGCGGGGCGTCGACGAAGAGATGAACAAGCTGATTAACGATCTCGGTTTCAACGTGATCTCAGTGACCCAATCTTCGGCCGAACGCGTGGCGCAAATCTACTCGCGTTGGGGCAAAGGCATTCGTCCTGCCGGTCTCAACTTTGGTGACTGCTTCGCCTACGATGTCGCCAAGGAGCATGGCTGCGCACTTCTTTACGTCGGCGACGACTTTGCCAAGACGGATATCGTTGCGGCGGCGTAGTCGACGACCGCCGGGGCGGCGACTTACCGGCCCGAACAGAAAAGCTGCGGGGCAGCCGTCAGGCTGTATGGCCGGGATCCACGTGCTTCGGCGTTTTCTTGTCGCGTTGGGGGGTCATCTTGGCCGGATCCGGCGCATTCGGCACGCCGCGCGGCCCGAGCTGGTCGCGCTGAATGTCGTCTTCGGAGCGGGAGGGCTCAATGCCGTTCGGCTCACCGGGCTTGGTCATCGCAGCCTCCTGAAGTGTTCTGCTCGGAGTGTCCCATCAAATTCCCAGCGCATTCTCGCCGGCTTCGCGGCCGGGCACGCTGACATGGACTTCGTGTCCCTCGCGAAGCGCCAGCGAGGCGGCAGCCACCGCCGACTCGAAGGCCGCTTCCTTGGTGGAGTATCTGTTCCTGACGTCGCCGTCGTGCAGCACGCCCCATTCATCCTGCACGGGCACGATCGTGTATTGAGCAAGGCCCATGGTGAAACTCCTCGAGATCTATCGCTGTGTGAGCTGCGGGTGCGCGGCGGTCACGCGCCACACCGTGTTGCCGCTGTCATCGGCGACCAGCAGCGCGCCGGTCTTGTCGATGGCGACGCCGACGGGCCGCCCGCGCGCCTGGTTGTCGCTGTTGAGGAAGCCGGTGACGACATCTTGCGGCGGGCCGCTCGGCTTGCCGTCCGTGAACGGCACGAACACCACCTTGTAGCCGTTCAAGACCTGCCTGTTCCAACTCCCGTGCTCGCCGACGAAGGCACCGCCGCGATAGGCGGCCGGCAAACTCGCGCTCGTGTTGAAGGCCATTCCAAGCGGCGCGACATGCGAACTCAGCGCATAGTCAGGCACGATCGCCTTGGCGACGAGGTCGGGCCGCTCCGGCTTGACTCGGGGATCGACATGCTGGCCGTAATAGCTGTAGGGCCAGCCATAGAAGCCGCCGTCCTTCACCGATGTCATGTAGTCCGGCACGAGATCGGGACCGAGTTCGTCGCGCTCGTTCACGACTGCCCACAGCGCCCCGGTCTGCGGCTCGAAACTGAGGCCGTTGGGATTGCGCAAGCCGCTTGCGAAGATGCGCCAGCGGCCGCTGGCACGGTCGATCTCGAGGATGGCGGCGCGATTGTGCTCGGCTTCCATGCCGTTCTCGGTGATGTTGCTGTTGGACCCGACGCCGGCATAGAGCTTTGAGCCGTCGGGGCTTGCGACCAGGCTCTTGGTCCAGTGATGGTCGATCGGTCCGCCCGGCAGCTGCGTCAGCACCGTGCCCGGTGCGGTGATCTTGGTATCCCCCTCCGTGTAGGGATATCTGACGATCGCATCGGTGTTGGCGACATAGAGGTCGTTACCGACCAGCGCGACGCCGAACGGCGAGTTGAGATGGTCGAGGAAGACGCTTTGCGTGTCCGGGACGCCGTCGCCATTGCTGTCGCGCAGCAGCGTGATGCGGTTGCTCTCGCCGGTGTCGCCGCCGGATGTCGCCCAGGACTCGATATATCCCATCACGATTTCCTTGGGCCGCTTGATCGGGGCACCCTTCGGCGCCTTGGATTCCACCACCAGCACGTCGCCGTTGGGAAGCACGTAGAGGAATCGGGGGTGCTGCAAGCCGGTCGCGAAGGCCTTGGCTTGCAAGCCCTGCGCAACGGCCGGCGTCTCGTCCTTTTTCCAGCCGACGATGCGGGCGATGTGCATCGGCGGCAGCAGATATTGCTGGATGTCGGGTAGCGTCGGGTTGGCGCCGGTTTGCGCCTTCGGATCGCCGCTGCCGTCATTGCAGCCGGCCAGACACAGCAGCGAAGCACACAACAGCGCGCGAGCGATTGCGGAGTTCATCGCGCAACTCCTACGCCGTGGCGGTACACCATGGCCCAGCCGAGCCAGCCGGTGACCGGCAGGATCAAGACGGTGATGGCTGAAAGAAGGAGCCCAGTCGGCCACACCGAGGTCCAGGCATCGCGCGTGTGGATCAACGCATTGACGATGGCGAGGACCAGCGCCAGCGCGTTGCCGATCAGATGCGGCCAGGCCGGCGGCTGCGCCCGCACCAGGCGGTTACCGAGAAAATCGGTCAGACCGGCGATGGCTGCCAGCACGCCGAAGATGACGCCGACGACCAGAAGCCAGGCGGAAAAATCCGCCCACATGATCTCGGCAGTGACGACATAGGCGATGTCGGTCAGCAGCGCCCCGATGAAGCACGCGATCGGAATCGGCACCAGCATCGGATGAATGGGATGGCCTGCGATTTGCGCGGTGGAGCGCACACGCAAATTGTCTTGCACGGTTGGCCTCTTGTCAGATCGCCACCCCTCCCCGTTGGAAAACACCCGCTTCCAGCGAAGGTTCCTGATCGTCGGCCTCAGCGTCGCCGCTCCTCAACAGCTGCGGCGGCGAAGCACTCACGAGGAACCCCTCGCCGCTCCGGGCCTTGAGATGAACCGGCCCTTCAGGAGACCGCGGAGTGGACCAGCCTGGCGACGGCGCCTCCTTCAATCCAGCCTCGAAGCTCGACGGCGTTTCGCGGCGCCAGACCGAGCAGATCGAATCCCAAAGCCGGCCGAACGCCGCACTCATCCACGAGACGATCCGCGCCGAGGGTGAGCAGGAACTGGAGCGGCGATGGTGGGCTATCGTGCTGTCCGGTCTCGCCGCCGGTCTTTCGATGGGATTGTCCCTGATCGTCCAGGGCGAGTTTCACGCGCTGATCTCCGACGAGGCCACCCGGCGCCTGGTGGCTCCGCTCGGCTACACGGTCGGTTTCCTGGTCGTGGTGCTGGGACGGCAGCAGCTCTTCACCGAGAACACGCTGACACCGATCCTGCCGCTGTTGCACAACAGGGATCTCGCCACGCTGTGGAGCGTGATCAAGCTGTGGGGCCTGGTGCTGGCCTCCAACATCGCGGGAACCTGGGCGGTCGGATCCGTGCTCGCGCACACCAGCATCTTCGAACCACGCATCGTGGACGCCTTCGTGGATCTGAGCCGCCACACCATCGAGGGTACGTTCGCGACGACCTTTGTCCGGGCGATGTTTGCCGGCTGGCTGATCGCCTTGATGGCGTGGCTACTGCCTGCCGTGAAGGGATCGCGCCCGCACCTCGTCGTCGTGATGACCTATGTGGTCGCGCTCGGCCAGTTCGCGCACATCATCGCGGGCTCGGTCGAGTGCGGCTTCCTGGTGCAAAGCGGCCGGGCATCGCTCTCACAATATGCCTCGGACTTCTTCGTACCGACACTCCTCGGCAACATTCTGGGCGGAACGACCCTCGTCGCCCTGCTGAACTACGGACAGGTCGCCCCCGAAATCGACGACCACAGGGAATAAAGAGCCTGCACAAAAGCTGCCGCCTCGACAGGAACGATGGGCGTGAGCCGCGCTTGCCTCAGCAAATCAACGTGCGGCGACGAGCAGGATCAATCATGAGCACCAATACCAAGAGCCCATCCGACAAGGAACCGGCAGAAGGATCACGCGACATCGTCGATCGTGAATTGCAGCGTGCCGAAGACGCCGCCAACAATAAGGTCGATCATCTCCCCGGCGTGAAGGTCGGCGGGCAGCCCCAGGGCGGCGCAGTCGATCGTGCCCGGAAGCAGCGCGAGGAGAAGGATAGCGAACAGGAATAGAGTCGCTCTGCCGACCCGAAACGCACCCGGTGATCGCGAGACCACCTGCACCAAGCTCCAGCCGACATTGGGACTGGCTTGACCCGGGAAAGGTCGGTTCATCGAGATGCATCAATTGTTGGGATGGAGCGGGTGAAGGGAATCGAACCCTCGTATTCAGCTTGGAAGGGTGTCGAAAATCGAATGATTTCATAGCCGGTTCGGACAAACTCCCGCAAACATTGTGCTTAGAAGCCGACGGTTTTTCCCGAATGTCCGAATGTGTGTTAGTCGACGAGACTCTGGGGTAAACAAGGTCGGGCGCCAACTTGATCCACACCCACGACCGGCAGTAGCTCGCCGCCCATCGATGCCCCTACAAATCGATAATTTGCAGCCCGACAGGAGCCGCGTTTTCATGCCGGCATGCCACCCCCAAAGATTACCATCAGCGAGATGCGCGCCTCCGGCGTTCGAGGCGTCCTGGTCCATTGCGGCAACTTCCGCTGCCGCCGCCACGTCGCGGTCAACGCCGACACTTGGCCCGACGAACTCCGACTGAGCGAGATCGAGGAGCGCTGCGTCTGCTCCGCCTGCGGAACGCGCGGCGCTGACGTCCGTCCCGATTGGACCAGCAAGGGTCCTCGCGCCCTGACGTCGCGGTGATCGAACTAGGCTGGGGGACGGCCTTTCGACAATCCGATCAAGGCGCCGGGAGGCGAGTTGGTCACCTTGCTGGGCGCGGGCCGCTACATCGCAACCTGCCGGAGGCGGTTCACGACTGGCCGGAATGGCAGGCGGGATGGAGCGCTGCTGCTGGTCACGGAGCGCGGCGGGCCGGTGATGTTCGCCCAGATCGGGATCATGCACGCGCTCAATGCTGGGAAGGCAAACCCACAGATTGCGGCAGCTCGACGCTCAGAGCTCCAACACGAGATCGACAGACAACGGGTTGAACTCATTCAGCTGTCGGCCCACATAAGCTGCCTAGGTGTCGCGGCGCGCGCTGTCGAAAGCGCGCTTCTAACCACCGCCCCTCTCAGGGATGGATTGGAAGAAGCTGCCAAGCAATTGCTCGAAACCGTTGCCGATCAACGTTCCCAGCTTTTCGGCATTCGAGACGAGGAGCAGTGGAACTTGATAAGGTGCGCTATCGCGGCACGGCCTCGATCTGTATTCCTGACGTAAATGAGGGCCATCAGCCGATTGGCGTATTAGTCGCAACGAGCAGCAGGGTTGGACGTTACACTCAGGCGAACGTTCAACCGCTTAGAGATTTAGCCCAATCGATTGGCGCTATATTGAGCCCAAGACCAGACGTCGTAGACTCGATCGCAGCGGGAGCATGAGATGACGAAGCGCATCGAACTAAAGCCGGACCGCACTGCGGTAATCGACGGCAAGCTGCGCGGCGTCTTCCGTGAGATTGTTTCTGGCAAGAACGTCAGCGCCATGCGATCGAACGACGAGGTGCGTCGTATGTCGAACGAGCGCAGCGAGATCATCACATCTCGGAATACGCCACGGCCTGCAAAAAAGTAGGATCGAGGGGCCAGCACCGGCCTTGCTCGCCGGTTCTCGCGGGGCAGCCCGGAACCGTTCGCGGGCGCGACGCCGCGAACACGATCACCACCGTAGGTCCATCAGCCGGAACGATTCACGATTGCTCCCTTTGTCCAAGAGTTGCGTCATGCCTCATGCGCCGTCGATCGTGCCGCTGGATCGTCTCGACCGGGATGTCTCCTTGGTCCTGGAAGACTTCGGCGCCCGCGCCGGTTGCTCCTGGCGTGAGACCGACGAGCAGGACACCGCTATCGAGACCATTATCCGCGACCTGCTGTCTGGCCAGTATGCTTATCCGGTCCGGATCGTCGCCTTCAACGCCATCGAGGGCTGGTCTCGCGATGCGACCAGGGAGGTCGCCGATGAGCTGGCCGAGCGCGTCGGGGCCCGCGACCAGATCACGGCGGCCAAGCCAACGCTTCAAGGTCCTTCGCTGTCCAACTGGCGCTGCCTCTACGGGGAGCTGCCTGACCTCAACTCTGTGATCGTGATGTTGAGTCTGTGAGTGGCGTCCCAGCGTAAGGAGGTCGTGCCGATCGGGGTGAAGGCGCCGTATCCCGGTTTCATCGAGCCGCTGCTCGCCGAGCAGTTCGATCAGGTCCCACGCGGCGGCCGCTGGCTCCACGAGATCAAGTACGACGGCTACCGCGCCCAGCTCCACATCGTCAGCGAGGACTTCAAGGTCTTCACCCGGCGCGGCCATGACTGGACCAGGCGGTTTCGCAAGATCGCCACCTCTCGACCATGGGCGTTAATGGGCGCATTCTTGTGGACATGCATCTGATCTCGCTTCGACTCGCAACCGCTGCTTGCTCGGTTCAGACCAAACCGCCCCTCCCGAAAAGACCACACCTAGTCGGCCGGCTTGGTCGCCGCGCTGGCGAGCGCATCGCGCAAGATCTTTTCCTTGCTCTCGTCGAGAGATGTCTTCAACACAACCCCGCCGGCATCCTTGATCTCCTTGAGCACCTTGTCCGCGGTCATGTTCTTGACCAAGACGAACAAGGCGGCGTTGCCCGGCTGGATGCTGGCCGACAGCTCCTTCATAAATCCATCGTTGATCCCGAAATCGGACAGCGCACCGCCCAGCGCTCCCGAAGCGGCGCCCAACGCGACGCCTATGACCGGATTGAGAAACAGAACGCCGATCAGGAGCCCCCAGAAACTTCCAGACATTGCGCCCGTCACGGTCGTGTTGACAAGTTGATTCAGCTTGATGCTGCCTGCTTCAGTCTTGACCGCAATAACGGCGTCACTGATCGTGATCAGGTACTCCGTTTGCAATCTGAGGAGACGTTGACGCACTTCTTCCGCTTTTTCTTCAGACGGGTAGACGATCGCCACGAGATCGGACATGAAAACCTCCCGCTCGACGGAAACTCCGTTGGCCAAGCTAGAACACAGGCGTAGCCTCATTAAGTTAGCCGGCGACCTACCGTTGCGACATCCTAGAAAACCCTGGGGCAACGCGATGAATAGTACCGATCGCTCGAGTGCAGAATGCTGCGCGGCGCGCGTCCGTTCGACTACGGACCTACAATCATGCGACATGCGGCGCCATCGTTTTCCACCAGCAGGATGGATGCGAGATAGCGCCCGCCGCACGCCGCCGAAGCTGTCTGCATCGGCGTGCTCGGTACCAGTTGCTCAGCACCCACTAAATATCGGAGCCGGCCATGACGCGATCGTCGTGGTGGTGGAACTGCTCGCCGAACACGGGATCGTTGAGGACCTAGGTGAAGTTGTCGTTGAGGTCCAGCCGACACTTCGCGCGGTAGGCGTTTGCCCTGCCAGGAGCCGAGATCACCGCGTTGCGTTATGCGGCCGAAGAGCGCCAAGTAATTGGTGTTTCCGCCACTGCTAGAATTCATTCTTGGAGCCAAGCCTATCGAGTAAGCCGCGGATAGATCGCACGCTGCCGCCACTATCGCTACGCCGCAGCGTCCGCTCGGCTCACACCGCCTCGGTCGCATCGGGGCGCGGGGGCACATCCGATGCTAGCCGCCGATGGTCAGCAAACATCCGACGATAGAGGACGACAGAGACGAGCCAGGCAACCGCAAACAGTGCGATCACGACGAGGCCGAAATTCGCCAGCGACTCGTTGAGACGGTCTACCAGCGACCATATTCCCCCCGACAGGCCGAGTCGATCGCCGACGAGCGCGAGCACCTCGATGCCGCCGATGAACAGCGCGACCGCAACAGACGCGCCCGTGATCGTCAGGTTGTACCAGAGCTTACGCAAGGGATCGACGAACGCCCAGCGATAGGCGCTCACCATCAACGCCGAGTCGGCGGTGTCGACCAGCGCCATGCTGGCAGCGAACAGGGCGGGAAAGACCAGCACATCGGCGAGCGAAGCGCCGCGCGCGGCTTCTGTAGCGGAAATACTGAGCAGGCCGATCTCGGTCGCGGTGTCGAAGCCGAGCCCGAACAGCAGTCCCAGCGGGTACATGTGCCACGGCTTTGTCACGAGACGGAACATCGGGCCTAGCAATCGCGCCAGCTTTCCGCGATTGGCAAGCAGCGCATCGAGGCCTTCAGCGCCACCAACACCCTGCTCGCGTGCCGCGCGAAACGTCCGCCACAAGCCAACGAAGATGGCGAGATTGACGGCTGCGATTGCCAGAAGGAAGATCGCCGACACTGACGTGCCGATCAAGCCACCGATCTCCCTGAGCAGGCTGTCCCCGCCAAGCGTCCCCACTCCCAGCGCCAACAGCATGGTCGCGACCACGACGACGGTCGAATGGCCGAGCGCAAAATAGAGGCCCAGGGATCTTGGCGCATCGCCTGCATGCATCAGTTTGCGCACGACGTTGTCGATAGCGGCGATATGGTCGGCATCGATGGCGTGGCGCAGCCCGAACACCCAGGCAAGCAGAGCGGTCGCCATCACTGCGGGCTGTTCGGAAAACAGCGCGAAGGCCCAGGCCCAGACCGCAATGTTGGCGGTGAAGAGCCCACCAAGCAAAACAACCGTGGTCGAATGGGTGACCGGCAGAGACCATTTCGGCGAGTGGCCCATCACGGCCGCACCCCAGTAAGACGTTTAGCGGCAACGATCATATCGGGGAAAAGAGCTCTCGGGCAAGGCGTCGCAGGGGCATTCGGCTCGCTAAGTATTTTCCGACACATGACTAGGTAGAAGCCCCATTGCGCGTTACGGCGCGCGTCTGCATGACTGGATACATGAATGGGCAGCTGCCCTTGGCTTGCAGCCCCGGGAGTGCTGTATGCAGCTCACGCCAAGAGAATTCGACAAGCTGCTGGTCTACATGATGGCTGACGTTGCACTGAAGCGGCAAGCCAAGGGCCTGAAGCTGAACTATCCGGAAGCCGTAGCGGTGATCTCCGCGACTGCGCTCGATGGAGCACGTGCCGGGAAGACAATCGAGGACGTTACC
Organism: Bradyrhizobium sp. WSM4873; assembly: GCF_055811355.1. NCBI lineage: Bacteria > Pseudomonadati > Pseudomonadota > Alphaproteobacteria > Hyphomicrobiales > Nitrobacteraceae > Bradyrhizobium > Bradyrhizobium sp. WSM4873. The sequence goes on from NZ_JBVVPS010000002.1 coordinate 13,281, forward strand.
AACGAGGCGCGCACCGTCCTGAGCAAGGCCGATGTGATGGATGGCGTCGCCGATCTGATTCCAATGGTGCAGATCGAGGCGGTGTTTACCGACGGGAGTCGTCTCGTGACCGTACATACGCCGATTCAGTGACGGAGGGAGATCGACATGGCCGGACCGAAGATCGGCCCCAAAGTTGCCGCCGATGCCGACCCCGCGTCGATGGATGTGCCGGTCGGGGGCTACATTTGCAGCCCATCAGCGATCACATTCGATGCCGATCGCCCGGTGACGACGCTCAAGGTCCGCAACGCAGGAGACCGGCCGATCCAGGTCGGGTCGCACTTCCATTTCTTCGAGGTCAATCGCGCGCTGGAATTCGATCGCGCCGCGGCCTTCGGGATGCACCTCAATATCCCTTCGTCGACGGCTACGCGGTTCGAGCCCGGCGACGAACGTGAGGTTCAACTCGTCCGTTATGGCGGCAAGCGGGCCGTTTATGGCTTCAACAACCTCGTAGACGGCCCGACTGCCGGCCCGGACGCCTCCACAGTCAAATCCAACGCGGTCGCGCAGGCAGCTAAGCGAGGATTTCGCTCCACATAAGACGGCCTCGAACGCAACTTTTTCCAAATGGGAACGCGATGGCCAGTATTTCTCGGCACGAATATGTCGGCCTCTTTGGCCCGACGACAGGAGATCGCATCCGCCTCGGCGATACGGGTCTATTCGTCGAGATCGAGCGCGATCTGCGGGGCGGCTACGGGGACGAAATTGTCTTCGGCGGTGGTAAGAGCATGCGCGAAGGCATGGGTATGGACAATCAAGTGACACGGGCCGGTGGTGCTCCCGACCTGGTGATCACCAACGTCACCGTGATCGACGCGATGCTTGGCGTCGTGAAAGCGGATGTGGGAATCAAGGATGGCCGAATCTGTGCCATCGGCAAGTCCGGAAATCCGCAGATCATGGATCGGATTACGCCGGGCCTTGAGATAGGGCTGGCCACGGACGCCATCTCGGGTTCCCATCTCATCCTGACGGCCGCCGGGATCGACACACACATTCATTTTATTTCTCCGCAGCAGGTGGAAGCCGCACTGTCGAATGGCACGACGACGTTGATAGGCGGCGGGACTGGCCCTTCAGACGGCTCCAATGCGACGACAGTGACATCCGGTCCCGGCAACATCAGTATGATGTTGCGGGCGTTCGAGGGTTGGCCGCTCAACGTCGGCATTCTCGGCAAAGGCCATGGACATGGCAAAGCGGCCCTCGTCGAACAGATCGAGGCGGGCGCAGTCGGCGTAAAATGCCACGAAGATTGGGGCACTACGCCGGCGGTGCTGCGCTCCGCCCTCACCGTTGCCGACGAAACGGACACCCAGGTCTGCATTCACACGGACACCCTGAATGAGTCCGGCTTTATCGATGACTCGATTGAGGCCTTCGAAGGGCGGACGGTCCATTCTTTCCATACCGAAGGTTCGGGCGGTGGCCATGCGCCTGATATCATCAAGATCGCCGGCCTCCCGAACGTTCTGCCATCTTCGACAAACCCAACGCTCCCCTATGGCATCAACTCGCAGGCGGAGCTCTATGACATGATCATGGTGTGCCATCATCTCAGTCCGGACATCCCGTCGGACGTCGCATTCACCGAGAGCCGCATTAGGGCCGAGACCATTGCAGCGGAAAACGTTCTTCAGGACCTCGGGGTCATCTCGATGTTCTCGAGCGATTCCCAAGCCATGGGACGCATCGGGGAATGCTGGCTGCGTTGCATCCAGACCGCCGATGCGATGAAGATCGGCCGCGGCAAGCTCCCGGAGGACGCGCCCGGCAACGACAATTTCCGAGTGCTGCGCTACGTTGCGAAGATCACGATCAATCCCGCCATCGCGCACGGCATTGCCGACGTGCTCGGCTCCATAGAGGTCGGCAAGGTCGCGGACCTAGTCCTTTGGGAGCCCGCGTTCTTCGGCGCGAAACCCAAGATCGTGATCAAGAACGGCTTCATCAGCTGGGCCGTCATGGGCGATCCGAACGCGTCGCTGCCGACCCCCCAGCCTACCTACTATAGGCCCATGTTCGGAACTCAGGGTGGTGCGCTCGCCGCGAATTGCATCACCTTCGTTTCCGGCATCGCGCATGCTGCGGGAATTAAGGAGCGGCTGGGTCTCCGCCGGCAGGTGATGCCGGTGCGAAATGTGCGCAACATCAGCAAGAGCAACATGGTCCGAAATGCCGGCACGCCGAACATCGAGGTTAATCCGGAGACTTTCGCGGTGACTGTCGACGGCAAACACGCGACCGTTCCGCCCTTGAAGACGGTCTCTTTGAACCAAAAATACTTCTTCAGTTGAGGCACCTGTCATGATCCTCATCGAGACCGTCATGGGCAACATCGGCGAGCGGGAGTGGCACGAACGCCTGGCCGCCGCCGAGACCGACTTGCTGGAGATCGACCAGTGGCAAGCGCAAAAGAGCCGCTTCCGCACGACGACGGCAAAGGGTGTACAGGTCGCGGTCTCGATGGATCGCGGTACCCATATTCGCGATGGAGACGTCCTGCTCTGGGACCCTCAGGTGGGTTCTGCAATCGTCGCACGCATAGAGCTGCGTGACGTGATGATCGTCCATCTGCACGAGTTGATGAGCGTCGCGCCCAAACTGGCGATGCGGACATGCTTGGAGCTCGGCCACGCGATGGGCAATCAGCATTGGCCGGCGCTAGTAAAGGACACAGTTGTCTATGTCCCGCTCACCGTTGATCGCAAGGTGATGGCGTCCGTCATGAACACACATCGCTTTGAGGGGCTCCGCTACGAGTTCGTGCCCGGTCGGGACGTCATCCCGTATCTCGCTCCACATGAATCACGGCGGCTCTTCGGTGGCGCAGAAGGACCGGTACATTCGCACGTGCATGAGAGCTACGCTGGCGTCGAGCTCGGTAGCGGACAAGTCTACGGGGATCCGCCGATGCGTCTCCACGTCCACTCGGAACCTTCAGGCCAATCTTCGCCGGCAGCGGCCGGTTCCGCGCATGACCATCGAGAATGAAAGCGCCGACGCGCCGGTCAACGCTGCATTTCTCTCGCGGATGCTGCAGTTCGGTGACTCGATGTTCCCCATCGGCGCCTTCTCGTTCTCTTCGGGCCTGGAATCCGCGATTCAGAAAGGCGTCGTCACCAACACGGCCACGCTTCGATCGTTCGCCTCCACTGCGCTCGATCAGGCGGCACGCGGCGACTGCATCGCGCTGATTGCCGCGCATCGCGCGGCAACCGTGGACGACGTTGATACTCTCGCCTGGATCGATGCGAACGTCTACGCGCGCAAACTTTCCGAGGAAACTCGGGCGATGTCGGTTCGAATGGGCAAGAAGTTCACAGAGATGGGAGTAGAGGTGGTCGGTGCGCCACTGCTTCGCACCTGGCGTGAATGCATCCGAGCATCTGCTACGCCCGGGTGCTTCCCCATAGCACTCGCGATCGGCTTTGCCGTACAGAACCTGCCGGCCAGCCAAGCGTTCGTCGTGCATCAATACGGAGTTGCGACGACGATCCTCGGGGCAGCCTTACGGCTGATGAAGGTCAGTCACATCGACACCCAGAAGATTCTCTACGAGCTCATCCGGAAGGCGGAAGAGACGTACCCGACAGCCGCGGCTGCGCGGCTTCAAGACATGGCCGGCTTTGCGCCCTTGTCGGAAATTCTGGCCGCCGTCCACACCAAGGCGCATGTCCGCCTGTTCATGAATTGACGAATGGAGTTTCGATGTCGAAGAACATCACACGCATTGGCATTGGTGGCCCGGTGGGATCAGGCAAGACTGCGATTGTGGAAGCCATTACGCCGCGTTTGCTCGATCTCGGTGTCAAGGTTCTCATCATCACGAATGACGTCGTTACGACCGAAGACGCCAAGCATGTCCAACGCACACTCAAGGGAATTCTACTCCAGGAGCGCATCATCGGAGTCGAGACCGGGGCATGCCCTCATACGGCGGTGCGCGAAGACCCGAGCATGAACCTCGCGGCGGTCGAGGACATGGAGCGGCGTTTTCCGGACAGCGACGTGGTGCTGATCGAAAGTGGCGGCGACAACCTGACGCTGACTTTCTCCCCCGCGCTGGTGGACTATTTCATTTACGTGATCGACGTCGCCGCGGGCGATAAGATTCCGCGCAAGAACGGCCCCGGGATCACCTATTCCGACGTGCTGGTCATCAACAAGACAGATCTTGCGCCCCATGTCGGAGCTAGCCTCGACGTGATGAAGCGAGATTCGCAGATGATGCGGGGCCTCAAGCCGTTCCTGTTCACAAACTGCAAGACCGGAGAAGGCATCCCGGAATTGGTCGCCCTGATCGAGCAGGAATTCCTTTTCGATGTCCAGCGACGGCTTCCAGCATGATACCCGCGGCGTTCCCCCCCTGGGCTCGCGCCGAGGCCATCGGCGCATCCAGCCTGGAGTTCGCCTCGTTCCAGGACGAACCGCGGCAGATGAGGAGCGGCGCGATTGGCAAGTCCGGTTTCCTGCGCCTGGGCCTCGAACACCGCTCCGGTCGAACGGTTCTGGCGACGCTGGAGCGGCGTGCGCCGTATATGGTGCAGCGCGCGCTCTATTGCGACGAGGAAATGCCGGGTATGGCGTCCCTCTTCCTGATCACCACGACGGGCTGCGTGCTCCAGGGAGACAGGCTCGCCCTCGATATCACCGTGGGGCGGGGTGCGCAGGTGCACCTTACCTCGCAATCCGCCACAAAGATCCACACGATGGACGCGAACTATGCGGCGCAGAGCCAGACCATCACGCTCGCGGATGATGCCTACCTGGAATTTCTTCCAGATCCCGTCATCCCGCATCGGCATTCGCGGTATCTTAGCGATACGCAGATCTTCGTCGCGCCTTCGGCCACCCTGCTTCTATCTGAGATCATTCAGCCGGGCCGCAAGCACCATCATCGGGACGAGTGCTTCGGTGCCACGATACTTTCCATCTCAACGTCCGGAGCGCGGCCCGACGGCCGCGTGCTGTTTGCGGAGAAGTTGGTCATCGAGCCGCAACGATACGCGATGCGGCAAACCGGCGTGATGGATTCGTTCGACGTGTTTGCTAACGTGATCCTGTGCGCCTCCAAGGACAAGGCCGAACGCATCCACGAGCGTACCGTCGCCGATGTGGATCTGAGGGGCGGCCTGGCGTTCGGCGCCTGTCGACTGCCCAATGACGCTGGGCTCGTTTTCAAGGTACTGGGCCGCGAGACCGCGCAGGTGAAAGCCAAGGTTCGCGAATTCTGGGGGCTGGTCCGCGAGGAGGTCATCGGCGCCGCGCTACCACCCCCCTATCTTTGGCGGTAGCGGGCGATCGTACCCGAGAACTGTGCCTACAACAGGCCTGGACGGGGCCGAGGAGGCAGGAATGGTAACGATCCTGGCGAAGTGGGAGAGCCTCTGCGCACGTTCGGCCGTGTTGCGATTCCTGGACATAAATTTGCGCAGCACCGGCCAAGTGATGTTTCAGAACAACCCGCTCACCGGGGTCCTATTTCTGGCGGCGATCGCCTGGGCCTCGTACGCCGCTGGCGTCAGTAGAATCGGAATCGCCGGTGTCCTCGCGCTGGTCGTTGCAAACCTCACGGCCCAATGGCTTCGCGTCGATACTGCGTCGCTTCATTCGGGACTTTATGGATACAACGCCATCCTGGTCGGACTGGCGCTCGCGACATTTCTATCGCCGAATGCACTCATGTGGGTCTATGTGGTGCTGGGAGCGTCGGTCTCGGTCATTGCAATGCTCGGGATCGCCAACAGCGTCAAGCCGCTAGGATTATCCAGCCTCACGTTCCCCTTCGTACTCACGACATGGCTTCTGTTGTTGGCCACGTATGGGTTTTCCGGTCTCGTAGGAACTGCGCTGCCATCCGGCAATGTCGTCTCGGCGTTTCAGTCCTATGAGACTGACCCGCTCAAGCTCGCGGATCTTGTCCGGGGCGTCCTACGAAGCATCTCGCAGGTGTTCCTGAAGGGAAATGGCGTGGCTGCGTTCCTGCTGCTCATCGGGCTCGCCGTGAATTCGATGTCGGCCGCCGCTTTCGCAATCGCGGGTGCGACGCTGGCCGTCCTGACGGCCCATCTCTTCGGAGCCGAGAGCGAACTGATCACCGGCGGCCTTCTTGGGTTCAGTCCAGTGCTGACGGCGATCGCCCTAGGAACCGTGTTCTACCAGCCGAGCTGGCGAGTCGCGATTTATGCCATGCTGGGTACGCTGGTCACGGTCGTCGCACAAGCCGCGCTCAACGTTGCATTGACGCCGCTTGCGATTCCCGCACTCACCGCGCCGTTTGTGCTCGTCACATGGATGTTCCTTCTCCCGCGCCAACGTCTCGAACCTGCCTCGGCTGGTACCCACGACGACGCGGCAGCGCTTGCGGCGTAATTCGGCACTCGGCGGAGGCTTGGGTCATGGGACTCGTTGGGATACTTCTCGGTCTCGGTTTGCTGATGTGGCTCGCCTATCGCGGGTGGAGCGTCCTCATGCTGGCCCCGGCAGCAGCACTGCTGGCGGCCGCTATATCGGGCGAGCCCCTCCTCGCCCACTGGACCCAGACATTCATGGGCGGTGCCGGGCGGTTCGTGACGCAGTGGTTTCCCATGTTCCTGCTCGGCGGATTGTTCGGCAAATTGATGGACGATAGTGGTTCAATCGCGTCGATTGCTCGGTTCTTGACGGATCGACTGGGCACCCGCCGCACGATGCTCTCGGTCGTATTGGCGTCAGCCGTCGTTACCTACGGTGGCGTCAGCGTCTTCGTCGCGTTTTTCGTGCTGGTCCCAATGGCGAGAGAGATGTTTCAGGCAGCGAACCTCCCGCGGCGCTTGATGCCTGCCGCAATCGGTCTGGGGGCGTTCACGTTCACGATGTCTGCAATGCCAGGAACGCCGTCCGTCAACAATGCCATTCCGATGCCTTACTTCGGCACAACGACATTCGCGGCGCCCGGGCTAGGCATCATCGCCTCGATCATCATCATGGTTCTCGGCATGTGGTGGCTCCGGCGCGCAGAAGCGGCGGCGCGCGCGGCAGGCGAGGGTTATCACGACGGCTTGGTGGGTTCTCCCGTGGACGAGACAATTCGCGTGCAGGCGTCGGCGGCGGGCGATTTTGATCCAGCCGAACTTCGGCACGGCAAGCACAGCGCCAGTGTGCCTCCGTTTGCTGTGGCGATATTGCCGCTGGTGGTCGTCATCGGCACGAACTTCCTCATGTCACTCGTTATCCTCCCGCGCCTGGATTTTTCGTTCCTGGCCGAAGAGGTGTGGGGCGGAACCTCCATCGGGGCGGTGGCGGGCGTCTGGTCGGTCGTCATTGCGCTGACGGCGGCGACCTTGACCGTCATCGTCCTGAATTATAAGCGTCTTCCAGCATTGCGCGAGAGCCTCGACGCGGGTGCCATTTCATCCGTCTTGCCGATCCTGACGATCGCCAGTCTCGTTGGCTTCGGCGCGGTGGTCGCCGCCCTGCCCGCCTTTGCGGATGTGCGTGACGCGCTGCTTGCGGTCGGCGGGGGTCCCCTCATCTCGCTCACGATCGCCGTAAATGTGCTCGCGGGGCTGACCGGCACCGCGTCCGGCGGAATGGCGATCGTACTCAATATCCTTGGCGACACCTACGTTCGGCTCGCCGCAGAGAACGGCATCGATCCCGCACTGATGCATCGTGTGACCACGATTGGAGCTGGCACGCTCGATGCCCTCCCTCACAATGGCACCGTTCTGCTGCTGTTCCAGATCAGCGGGTTGACCCACCGCGAGAGCTATCTCGACATGGTGATGACCGTGATCGTAACCTGCATCATCGCGCTTGCCGCCATCCTCGTTCTGGGAACGATTTTTGGATCGTTTTGAATGGTTGATCCGGCGCAGCCGACATACAGCTACCGTCGGCCACCTATCAGGCGCAGCAGCATCATGAAAAGATTGAGGAAGTTGAGGTAAAGTGACAGCGCGGCGATGACGGATTTGCGCCCGGTCGCAGTCTGGTCGTCCTGCCCGTCATACATGGCCTTGATCCGCTGCGTGTCGTAGGCGGTGAGTCCCGCGAAGACCCCAACGCCTACAATCGAAATCAGCCAATCCAATCCGGACGACCTCAGGAAGAGGTTGACCAGGCTTGCGATTACGACGCCGATCAAGCCCATGAACAAGAAGCTACTGAGCCCTGACAAGTCACGCCTGGTGGCGTAACCAAACGTGCTGAGCGCCCCGAACATCGCGGCGGCGATGAAGAAGACCTGCGCAATCGAGGTGCTTGTGTAGATGTGCAGGAGTGTAGAGAGCGATATCCCGACCAAGGCGGCGTAGACGAAGAACAAGATGCGCGCCGTCCCAACCGACAGCATGTTGATGCGCGATCCAATGAAGAACACGAGCGCAAGCGGCGCCAAAATGAAAATCCACATCACCGGGCTCTGCAGCAATGCGGGACCCGCGAGCTGATAGCTCAGCCATGCCGCGACAGCCGTCAGGCCGACGCCCGCCGCCATATAGTTGTAGATGCGCAGCATGTAGTCGCGGAGTCCGACGTCGATCGCAAGCGCGTCGCCGCGGGCGCCTGGTTCTGCCAAATCTGGATCATAATTTGACATTCTTGCCTCCTCGAATGTGGTCGCGGGGCCAAGTCGGCCTCTCGCCGATGGCCACGGCGGGGAACTTCGGGGATCAGCCGAGTGCCCCACCGCATATCGCGGTAAGCGCATCGATCCGCAACATCCCGTCAGCGGCAGTACCTGATGGACACCGGATGGGAACGTCCATTGCGGGCGCGGTACCAGCACCGACCGTTGCGTCAATAATAGTTGTGCCACCGACGATGCCGCGAATTAGCGCCCGCGATGGCTCCTGCGGTAGCACCAATTGCCGCACCGCGCCGGCCGCCCACCGCCCCGCCAACAATAGCGCCTGAGACGGCTCCTCGCGCAGCATTACTTTGCGCAAGAGCCTCAGCAAAGGAAACCGTTGCGGCAAGGCCGATAAGGAAGAGCAAAATCAGTAGTCGCCTCATATCACGCTCCTCGTCAGGTGCCTCGCGGAGTTCCAGGTCCTTCGCCATGCCGAATAGGCGATCGCAAGCACGCCGGCACCTCCGCCCGCTTTACTTGATGAGGCGCAATGCGGCGTTCCTCAAAAACCCTAATTGCCGGGCGGGAATATACCCAACGCGTCGCTTTCTTCCTCGACCAAGTCCCTCAAGGCGCGACCAGCTTCTTGCGGATCGCGTAGCGGACCAGGTCGGCCGTGGACGACGTTCCTAGCTTGCGCATGGCCGATGCGCGGTGCGTCTCCACCGTCTTCACCCGCAGCTTCAGAATCGCGCCGATAGATCTGTTGGTGTGTCCCTCCGCAATGAGCTGAACCACGCTCTGCTCGCGCGAGGTAAGCAACAGGTCGGACCTATTGTCCTTGTTGACCTGATAGTCATGAAGCATCTTTTCCAGCAGGAGGCCGGTGAAATACGGATTGCCGTCCAGCAGCGCCTCTATCGCGGAAACTAGGTGCTTCCTCGCGTCAGATTTGAACAGAAAGCCCCGAACGCCAGCCAGAATCGCTTCTGTCAGCAGCTCCTCACTTTCATGCATTGTCAGTATCAACACCTCCGTGCGCAAATGCATGGATTTAAGTCGGCGACTGACCTCCAGCCCGTTCATCATCGGCATCGAATAGTCGACGATCACGATGTCGGGTAGCGTCTCCAGCGCTAATGCAACGGCTTCCGCGCCATTGGTCGCTTCTCCGCTGACGGTCCAGTCGGGACGAGCTTCGATGATGGCGCGAAGCCCAGAGCGCACCACCTCATGATCATCAGCAACAACGATGCGCTTCACTGCGTCGTTCCCGCGTGCCGGTTGGCGGCCCATGCGGCGTCAAGGAGACTGCCGACCGCAGACTCAATCTACGATACCGGCAATCATTGAAGACGTTATCCTAGAAAACCCTGATGTCGCCCGGCGAATACCCGATCCTCGCGGGCCTGCTCACACCTCGATTAACCTGGAGCGGACCGCGTATCGGACCAGACCCGCAGTCGAATTCACGTCGAGCTTCCGCATTGCCGCCGCCCGATGCGCCTCAGTCGTCTTGACGCTGAGGCTCAAGATCGCACTGATGCCCTTGTTGCTGTATCCTTCTGCCACGAGCTTGACGACGAGTTTCTCTCGTGGAGTGAGCCCATGTTCGGGCTCCAACCCGATGCTTTCTGCGCGATCAAATTCGTTCGGCCTATTCCTGACACTGAATGGTCTATGTGCAAGAAGCGAATCGACGGCCGTCAGCAAAAACCTGCTCGCATCCGACTTGGACAGGAAAGCGCGCGCGCCGGCCTGAAGCGCCTGTTGCGCGAGCAGACTGGAATTGTAAACAGTGAAGATCAACACTTCGGTCTGAAGCGGATACTCCCTGATCTGACGCGCGACCTCAACCCCCGTCATGCGTGGCATCGAGAAGTCCACGATGGCGACATGAGGCTTGTGCTCAATGGCTGCGGCAACGGCTTTGCTTCCGTCAGTCGCCTCTGCGACGACCTCCCAATCCGCACGCTGCGAGAGCACCGCCCGCAATCCTGAACGCACCACATCATGATCGTCAGCGATAAGGATCCGTTTCATGGCCGAGCACTCCAAGGTTTCTTGACACGGGAGCCGGGCCTCTCAAACGGGAGAGGCCCGCCGCCGGTAACCAGTGTTCTTCTACGTGCCTGCGTAAACCGGATGGTTCCTAATGGCGTCTTCCGCCGACTGGGCTGTTCAACGTGAAATCATGAGGCAATACTGCACATACCGTCGTGCCGTGGCTCGGCGGCCCCAAATCAGACTGGATGTCTAGCGTGCCGCCGAGCCGCTCTGCTCTGGCCTTCATCGCGGGAATCCCGACGCCGATCGATGTCGATTTCCCACCTCTGGAGAGGCGGCTGAGCGGCAAGCCGCGCCCGTTGTCCCTGATCGTCAGTCGCAGGTGCCTATCGGTCGCGTCGACCGCGATCTTCACTTCCGTCGCCTTAGCGTGGCGAAATACGTTTGTCAGCGCTTCCTGAACGATGCGCAGCAACGAACGCTGGCTCTCGTAAGGCAAACGATCGACGACGGCCGGAATCCTGGTGTTGATCTCCAGCGATGCGCGCGTTCCAAAGCCTCTGGCGTACTGCTCGATCGTAGCCTTCAATCCATCGAACGTCGGGTTCTGGGGGTGTAGCAGATACGTCAAGGCACGGATTTCTCTCAGCGCCTCCTCGATCGAAGCGTCGACTTGGTCACAAAGCTGCTCGGCATCGACGAGAGCACCGAGATGCGTGCGGATCCGCATCAGACCGAGGCTCGCCGCGATCAGATGCTGACAGGTCGAGTCGTGGAGCTCTGATGCAATCCGCTGCTGAATGTCCTCCTGGATGGACGTCAGGCTGAAGGCGTTCAGTTCAGTCGCGCCGTCAAAGGGCTTCCCGTCGAGAGCCCGATGGCTGCCTATCAAGCGGACAATTACGCCGGCTACCGAATCGATGATCGGGATGATCCTGGTCTCGAAGTTTTGCCGTGGCCCGCCAAGCGCGAGTGGGTGACGAATTCTCACCTCGGCCCGGTCCGCGAGGCAAGCCTGTAACGCCTCACAGACGGAGCCGGCGTCGTTCCTGCCCACGCAGTCGGAGACGTCCAGATTCCAAATATCCTGGGAAGACAAGCCAAGCCGCGATTCAAACGAGGGGTTCACCCCCTCGTAGACAAAATGGCCATCAGCTAGGGGGCGTACCGCAAAGAGCAGGTCCTCGGCGCAAGTTCGGTACGACCGGTCATCGCCGACATCGAAAGCAACTTGAAATTCAGGACTGGACTTCACGACGCCACCCTAAAGTTGTCTTACTATACACTGCTCGCCGGTTGCATCACCAATACTTTTTCAGGCGAGCCTAGAATCTTGGAGAAACTGGTCGACATCCGATGCAGCTAGTCCGGCCGACATGCGACAAAAACATTCAAAAGCAGGACAAAGTCGCCTCAAACTGACTGGCGGCCGTGTCACTCGGCGCGCTGACTGGTCCCGAGGGAGAATGAGTTTGTAGAAGCCGGCGCAGTAGCATTATCCGTTTGGCCAATACGTCTGACATATTGGTCACTGGAGGCATGGGCTGCCGGCTTAGTCGACCGCGTACAGCACGAACCCATATCTCGAGGGCTACGAGTCATCTTCGAGCGTGCCGATCCAACTCTGTTCTCCTGCACGCCGGTGGATCGCGGTGGAACTCCGCACGGCGCTTTTTTTGGAACGAGCATCCTGCTTGTCGCCTGCCGGCTTGTCCGCAAGCCACCTCGGTGAACGGCGCCAGAGTAAGGCCAGTGCTGACCGCCCATCTCTATGCCGGCATTCGAACGCGCCGATTCCCGCCCCTGCCGTCTACAGAGAATTCCTGATGTGCGAGCGGTAGTCGGCCTTTAAGGTTGCGGCTCGGGAGGCCAATACCCCGTGCTCAATCCGAAGAGTGCATGCCGGTCGACGTCTCATTATTCATGGGAGCTGAAGATGTATGCCCGCATCATATGTTGCGCTCTGCTCGTAGGCGGATCCATAGCAACCACGCAACCGACCTCCTCCCTGGCTCAGTCGTCGGGATCAGGCGCATCCGCGACAAAGCAGCCTGTTGCCCCCGCGGTCGGCAGCACGGCGACTACCCCGAACACCAATTCCAGCCCCACCAAACATCGCTATTGGCGTCATCGCGGAGGCGTGCATCCGCACTACGGCAGTCGGCGCGTTCGCACCTAGGGTGCGCACGTCACCATACTGCGGCCCACCTTGCGAGATGCCTAATCGATGAATAGTGCGATAACAGGAGAGGATCGAGGTCACGACAAGGCGCAACGCAGCGCTCCCGTTGAGGTGGCTGCGGCCGAAGGACGACCCAGCTATCTTACTGCAAGCCTAGTCGTGCTCGCCACCTGCATCGTCTTATTTCTCGTGTGGCAAACGACCCCAAGCCTCCTCGTCATCTTTGCGGGTGTGCTGTTTGCAGCGTTCTTGGACGCTGCCGCGAGAGCACTCTCGCACGTTCTCCCGCTCGACCGCGCCTGGCGAATGACTTCAGTCCTTCTCCTGCTCTCGGCGTTGACCGTGTCCGGGCTGGTCTGGGGCGCGACCAAGGTGCCGGAGCAAACGCGACTCCTACTGAGTGTCATGGACGCCCAGCTCGATCTGCTGCAGAAGCATCTTTTGACCTACGGGGTGGAGCTGCTCGGCCCGGATTGGGGGCGCGACTTCACGCAGTGGCTGCTGTCTGATCAGGGGCGGCTTCTCAGTCAGGCCCGGTTCGTCCTCGGAGGCGCCACCAGCGTTCTGACCACCGCGCTCGTGATCACGTTTCTCGGCATCCTCTTCGCCTTCGATCCGATCAGCCATCGCGAAAGCCTCGTGTTGCTTGTGAAGCCCTCATATCGCTCCCGGACACGAGCGGTCATGGATGAGATGGGGCAAGTGCTGCGCCTGTGGTTCGTCGGGCAATTGGTCCGCATCATCCTGATGACGCTGTGGGTATGGGCTGCGCTCTACTTCATCGGTCTTCCAGGTCCCTTCGTGCTTGGTCTCCAGGCGGGCCTGTCGAACTTCGTTCCATACCTTGGTCCCATTGCCGCCGCGATTCCGATCGCTCTCGTCGCGATGCCTCTCGGCAGCTCGCTGTTGATTTGGGCGGTGGCCGTCTACACCGTCATTCAATCCGTCGAGGGCTACGTGATTGGTCCATTGATCCAGCGTCAGGCGATAGAGATCCCTCCCGGCTGGACGCTGGTCGCGATCGTCCTGTTGGGAGCGTTGTTCGGTGTCATGGGCATCGCGCTCGCCATGCCGCTCGTCGCCATCGGCCGAATTGCGGTCATCAGGTTTTACGCCGAAGACTACCTCGGCGACGCCCCCGGCGATCCTGACGCGCCAGGATCGGCCGCTGGGGGCCTGCCCACCGATTCCCGCTACCAGATGGAGCATTGAATGCGAATGCGCCTGCATTTTTGGGCCATTGGAGCCTCCGCATTGCTTTGCGCCGCTGCACCGTCATCCCGTGCGGAGCCGTTCAGTGTCGGCAGACTCTTGTGCGCCAGCACGCCCCGCGTCGGTTTGGTTCTGGGATCAGTCCAGGAACTGCGTTGCGTTTTCCGCGCAAGAAATCCGTCTCGGCAATACATCTATGAGGGCCGGATCAGGCGTGTCGGTCTCGACCTCGGCGTGACCGGTGCCGGCACGCTCTCCTGGGCCGTCTTCGCCAGGAACTCACGCATCGGCCCCAGCACATTGCGCGGAAGCTATGTGGGTGCGAGCGGGAACATCGCACTAGGTCCCGGCCTTGGCGCCAATGTCCTGATCGGCGGCTCTCGCCGAACGGTCATCCTTCAGCCGCTGTCGCTCGAACGGTCGATCGGACTGAACCTTGCAGCCGGAGTGACCAACCTTAATCTGGGCCCGCGCGCGAGGAGATGACGACATGCCCCGAGCGAGTTATCCGGATGCAAAAAATCAAGTGCGCTGGGATTGTTCTTGCGACATGCACCTTTCTCACTCCGGCGGTGGCGCAGGAGCGCACTGCCGTAACTGTTTTCGAGAACGTGCGCATCTTCGATGGGCAAGAGCCATTCTCCGCTCCGGCAAATATCCCCGTCGGCGGCCGTCGCGGCTTCGTCGCTGGTGAATTTGCCACTGGCGTCACGGCGCCGTCATTGTGATTAGCGATGCGTTAGCGACTGGAACCCAACGTTGCTCGGTGAACCTTGCGAGGCCCTGCGGAAGCCCAGCCAGGTGAAGGGAGGAAAGCGTGTCAAGCAGGATCCAAACGTTCATCGGCTCCGTAATCGCAGCACGTCTCGTCGCGACGACCTGGCACCTGGTATCCATTGATCGGTATCAATCTCGCCGCGCATCACCAACGTGAGGCTGGGTCCGCGGGGCGGCCGATGATTGCAACAGCGATCTCGTGATCGTTGCGGTCGGGGCCATGAGAACATTCCCGCCCGGTCGCTCAGGGTTTCCTCGGATGTCGACGGCGCGGGCTCGAAGCTACCATCCGAAGCGTGCCGATCATCATGGAGATCAGGAGGATGGCATGACAGTCTATGACCGCCGGTCCGACATCGAGGCTTTCGGCGCCCCGCCGCTGTGGGTGTGCGCCCTTCTCGGAATTGTGATGATCGGCGCAGGCTTCGCAGCTCTCAGCGACGTGGTATTTGCGACCATCATCAGTGTCAAAATCATCGGGCTGACGGCCATAACAGCCGGTGCTTTCGAGATCATCCATGCCTTCTGGACCAAGGGATGGGGCGGGTTCCTGTGGCAGATCCTGCTGGGCGCGCTCTATGCCGCCTTCGGCCTCGTGCTGCTCCTCCAGCCCGTCTCCGGTGCCCTGATCCTCACCTACTTCCTCGGCGCGGTGCTGTTCGCCTCAGGCACCATTCGATGCGTGCTCAGCTTCGCCCATTGGCGGCAGAACGGATGGATGATGCTGATCTCGGGCATTTTTGGGCTGCTCGCGGGCGTGCTGATCCTATTCGGCTTTCCGACCATCAGCGTCTGGGCCCTCGGATTTCTGCTTGGCGTCGATCTGATCTCGCACGGTCTCGCATGGCTGTTTTACGCGCTTCAGTCCGTACGGCGGACTGCGTAACAATGGAGACAAAGATGATGGACACTCCCACCCGTCGGGTTTTCCTTGGCTTTGCCCAGAATGCCGTTGCCGCCGCGGCGATCGGCGCCATCGGGGTTCGATTCATTGCGGCAGCGGAAGCGATGCCCATTGCTCACGAGCTCGGCCAGACCAGCGAGCGATCGCGCGACCTGACGCAGGCACAATGGGGGCCACCCCACCGTCCAGGCTGGGGTCCCCCGCGATCGCCGCGGCGTCGACGTCGCTGGGTGTGCTGGTGGCATCGCGGTCGTCGTCATTGCGGATGGCGGTGGCGCTAGCATCAGTCCTCGCGCATTCCGCGTCGACCGATTCGCCGCGAAGCCCGTGCCAGTCCCAGCCCAACGAAGGAGGCAGCCTTGCGCATCACGAATCGATGGGTCGTTGGGACCTTTCTGGCAGCTCTTCTCGTTGCGGCAGTCTGGTACTGCGTGGCGGTATGGCAGGCGACGCCATCAATGCCGCTTTACCGCAACGTCATTCTGGGAGGCGCAGCTATCTTGATGCTGGTGATCGGCTGCGGCCTGATCGGGCTGATGTTCTACAGCCGGCGCAAGGGTTACGACGAGCTCGTGCAACGCAATCGGATACGGCCGAAGTAGCGAAGCGCTTGTGAAGCACTGACCCGTCCGGCCCGCACGTCCGGTGCAAGGAGGAGACAATGAACGTTGCTGGCGCCTCACCCAAGGCTGGTGACGGCATTTTTCCTGAAGATTATCGCCTGACCCAGCCGACCCGGCCGTGCCACCTTCGGGCGGCATAGTGGAAGCGACCAGGCGGCCGATGACCGAGAGCGGTGAATTCCTCGCGCGCCAGGAGATGACGACATGCCCCCCGAAGTCACTGTGCGGATGCAAAAAGCCGCATGCGCTGCGATCGTTCTTGCGTCATGCAGCTTTTTCACTCCAGGGCTGGCGCAGGAGCGCACTGCCGTAACTCTTTTCGAGAACGTGCGCATCTTCGACGGGAAGAGCAAGGCGCTCTCCGTTCCATCGAATGTCCTTATCCGAGGCAATACCATCGAGCGGATCGCGATCGCTTCCATTCCGGTCGATCGTCGGCCGGACACCCGCATCATAGCAGGCGGCGGACGCGTGCTGATGCCTGGGCTCAGCGACATGCATTGGCATGCGACGATGGTTCGTCCGACCCCTGCTCAAATGCTTTCGAGCGACCTGGGTTACACGATGCTGCTCGCGGGCGCGGAAGCCACTGCTACGCTGATGCGCGGGTTCACCACCGTCAGGGACATGGGCGGCCCAGCTTTCGCGCTAAAGCGCGCCATCGATGAGGGGGTCGTTGCAGGCCCTCGCATCTATCCGTCGGGTGCCGTCATCACTGTCACGGGCGGCCACGGGGATTTCCGTGAGCTCTGGGAGCTGCCGCAAAGTCGGGGCGGAACGAGCCGCGTCGAGCAGCTCGGCGGAAGCATGATCGCAGACAGCCCCGACGAGGTTCGCAAGCGCACGCGTGAACAGCTGATGCAGGGCGCATCCCAAATCAAGCTGACGGCAGGCGGCGGCGTCGCCTCGCCGTTCAGCCCACTCGATGTGACCACCTTCAGCGAGGCTGAATTGCGGGCGGCCGTCGCAGCGGCAACTGATTGGGGAACATACGTGGCGACCCACGCCTATACGCCCAACGCCATTCGGCGCTCGATCGCGGCAGGCGTCAAGGTGATCGAACATGGTCATCTCATGGATGAGCCAACCGCACGTCTCATCGCTGACGAGAAGATCTGGCTGAGCACGCAGCCATTCGTGGACCTTGGCGGCGCAGCCATGCTTCCGCCCGCGCAACAAGCGCAAATGCGCCAGGTCGTCGCAGGCACCGACGCGACGTACGGCTTTGTCAAACAGTTCAAGATCAAGACGGCCTTCGGGACTGATATTCTTTTCTCCAAGGCATTGGCTGAGCATCAAGGTCAAGGAATCGTGGATCTCACACGTTGGTTCACTCCGGCGGAAGCATTGGCAATGGCGACTTCGGCAAATGGAGAGTTGCTCGCCCTCTCCGGCGCGCGCAACCCCTATCCCGGCAAGCTCGGAGTGGTCGAAGAAGGCGCGTTGGCGGATCTCCTTCTCGTTGACGGTAATCCCTTGGACGACATTCGCCTCATCGCGGATCCGGAGAACAAATTCCTGGTCATCATGAAGGATGGCATCATCTATAAGGACGTTGGTCCGAAATGACCCTCTCCTGACTGGGCGGGATGTCTCGCGCGCGCAGCCGGCTTTGCTCGCACCCGCAATTCACGTCCGCGCAGGTTCAATTGCCGCTGCGGCTTCCCGATCACAAGCCCGCATCGGAGAGAGGGGCGAAATGAAGATCGTCAAGAGTCCAGCGCAGATTGTTTGGCTGTACGTGGTATCTCTGTCAGGCGTTGGGTTGGCGTTGGGGGCATTGTTCTTCGCAGCCGCACTTACGCCGACGCTCGTCCCAAGAAGCTATTTGATCCAGGGAGTCCTTGCCGGCACCTGCTTTGCGATCGGTCACGAGCTAGGTGTGCTCTGGCGCTGGCTATGGCGCTATCTCGAACTTCCCGAGCCATCGCCCCTAATCCGATCGACGGCCAATATGGCGGTCGCGGTCGGCTGCTTCCTGACGATCATCCTGTCGCTCTGGCGGGCGGCGGAATGGCAGAATTCGATCCGTACCGCCATGAACATGGAGCTGGTTGAAACCGCCCATCCTGCCAAAGTCTCCGCGATCGCGCTCATCACATTTTTCGCGCTGTTTTGGCTGACGAAATCGTTCAAGCTGGCAACCGGTTTTGTCTCCGGCCGCATCCGGCGGTTCATTCCTAGAAAGATCGCGAACTTCGTTGGCCTTCTCGTCGCTGTCCTGCTGATCTGGTCGATCGCCAACAATCTGCTCATCCGTGCCGCCTTCAGCGCGTTGGATTCCTCGTTTCGGGAATTTGACGCCCTGCTTGAACCGGAGCGACCGCAGCCGGGCGAAGCCACCAGAACGGGGAGTGCAGCATCGCTGGTGAAATGGAATCAGCTCGGCCGTGCTGGACGGGAGTTCGTGGCTTCCGGACCGACCGCCGCGCAGATCAGCGCATTCACCGGCCGCCCCGCCCGGGATCCGCTCCGCGTCTATGTGGGATTGCGCGGCGCGGACACGGCGCGCGCGCGCGCAGAACTGGCGCTGGACGAGCTCATGCGCCAGAGAGGCTTCGAACGTTCCGTTCTCATCGTTATTACTCCGACGGGAACCGGCTGGATCGACCCGGCTGCAATGGATGCGATCGAGTATCTCACCGATGGCGACGTTGCCAGCGTTGCCGTGCAGTATTCCTATCTCAACAGTCCCCTGTCCCTGCTGTTTCAACCGGAATACGGGGCCGAAGCCGCACGGGCCCTGTTTGCCGCGATCTACGGACATTGGACGGCGCTACCGAAGGATCGGCGCCCAAGACTTTACCTGCATGGCCTGAGCCTCGGCGCCATGAATTCGCAAAACTCCGCTGAGCTATTCGAGACGATCGGCGATCCGATCGCTGGGGCTCTGTGGAGCGGCTCACCTTTTACGAGCCGGATCTGGCGCTCGATCACCGCGAACCGCAATGCCGCCTCTCCCGCCTGGCTGCCGGAATTTCGTGACGGCCGCTTCGTGCGGTTTATGAACCAGAACGGGCCGACGGTCGCCCCCAGTACGCCGTGGGGGCCAATGCGCGTCGTTTTCCTTCAATATGCAAGTGACCCGATCGTGTTCTTCGACTATCGCTATGCCTACCAGCGCCCGACCTGGATCAATGCGCCGCGGGGGCCGGATGTTTCGGCGGAACTGCGATGGTATCCGGTCGTGACTATGCTGCAGATCGCCGTTGATATGGCGGTCGCAACGGGCACGCCACTCGGATACGGCCATGTCTACGCCCCAGAACACTATGTGGAAGCATGGGTTGCTGTCGCCGACGTCCGCGATTGGCCGGCCGAAGCACTTGGAAATCTGAAGAGTCATCTCGGAAATGCTGCGAGGGCCTCTGTCGGCGCCGGCAGCGATAATCCCTACGTCCACAGGGGAGGATAGAGCGCCCGCGATCCTAGAGCAGCTGCCAGCTTAAGACTGCCAAGCGGTGATCGCCAGTCGTAGCGCGAGGGCTGCAGCGTAGCCGAAATGCAGGTCCGGAAAGTTTCGGTTGGCCTCGATTCCTCGAGCAAACCAAGCGGCTGCTTCGAGGTCTGCTGCAACCTGCATTTTGGCAAATCCGGCTGTATACATCCAATGGAAGGCGAAGATATCGCGCGGAGACAGGCGCAGTGCTTGATTGACTTGGGACTCCGTGTCTGCACCGCATCCCCTATAAAATTCGGCGACCCCCATCAGCACATGAGCGTCAGCCAAATTGCGATCAAGATTCAAAGCTCGCTCGCACACAGCTACACCTTGGCCCACCCGATTCGTATTGATGAGTAGCGTAGCCAGCGTGAAATGAGCCCAGGGATGGTCCGGTGCAAGGCGAAGTGCCTTTGGCACCATGGCCTCTGACGCCGTCAGATGTCCGAGAGGGTGGTCAGTTAAGAACAATAGTCCAAGTGCCGCCTCAACCGATGCCGTCCAGCTCAGGGCGTCAACATTATTAGGTCAATCGCCGACGCCAGCTCAAAAGAGCGCCGACCTTCCATCAAACATTCGGATGTCAGTCCCTTACTAATGGAATGGCGGCCTTGGAAATAGAGATCCATGGCGTCAGGATTCAACGTTTTTTTCTGCCCGCCGCGCCTCGGCCACCATGAGTTGGATGTCAAGGGTCCGCGCAATCCTGGTTACAATTTCATCCTGCATATCGAGCAAGCCGGCAATGGGCTTGTCGAAGCGCTCGGCCCAAAGATGATTGCCGGTCTTCGCGTCGATCAATTGAACATTCACCCGGAGAATATTTTCGCAACGCTGCAGCGAGCCTCCGAGCGCATAGCGAACATTTAGCCCGCGACCAATCTGGCGGATATCAATGCTTTTGCCTTTGTAGGTAAAGGCAGTGTGTTGGCCGATAACAAGCGATCCACCGATGCGTGACAGATCGGTGGTGAGGCTGCCCGTCACACCATCCACGAAGTAGTCCTGCTCGGGATCGCCGCTGAGATTGGCGAAGGGCAGCACAACCATGGAAAGGCGAGGTGGCGACTACCAAACGAACGACTCGGCAGATCATGAACGGGGCCAAGAAACGCCCAGCGTCCCGAACAAAAGGCGGACAATTGTCCGAATGAGCGCAGCCCACTTGTCCGAATAGAAAAACGGCGACCGGAGAAGTGCCTGAAATCGTTGGAGCGGGTGAAGGGAATCGAACCCTCGTATTCAGCTTGGAAGGCTGCTGCTCTACCATTGAGCTACACCCGCGACAGGGGCTCCCTAACACGGCCGGGCGGCGGTCTCAACTACCCAGGATCACCTGCCCAAGACAAGATCAACCGCCCAATCGACTGCTTTCCAGCGCCTTCCGGCCCTGCGAACAGCCGCTGGTTCCTCCGACCCGCCTCCCCTTAACAACACCGGAATTGCCGCCTATATTGATGTCTTCTGCAACCAACGAAAGGAGGTGATCCAGTGTCTCTTACCAAGCGCTGTCACCTCGCTGGGATCGCCCGCTAAGCTTTGAATAAAGGCTTGGCATCGGGGCGCTCTCAGCCCTGGACCAGCGAGCAAGAAATCGGGCGCGACGGGGCCTCCCCGCCGCGCCTTTTTCGTGGGTCACGCGCCTGCTGCTCAGGCGGGCGGCTCGCCGCCGAGCACCTCGCGGACCCTCAATGACAGGTCCGCCTTCCGGTACGGCTTCCTCAGCAGCGCAACGCCGGAACCGAGATGACCCTCGTGGTCGAGGGCGTTGTCGGTAAAGCCGGACGTATAGAGCACCCTCATCCCCGGGCGGAGGCGCCGCACGGCCTCGGCCAATTCCTGCCCGTTCATGCCGCCGGGCATGATGATGTCGGTGAACAGCAGATCGAATTGGGCACCCTGCTGCACCAGCGCAAGGGCGGTTGCGCCGTCGCCGGCTGCGAGGGTGCGATAGCCGAGGCTGCCGAGCTGGGCGATGACATAGCCCTGCACCAGCGGATCGTCCTCGACGACGAGAATCGTCTCGTGCCCGCGTGCCGCCGCGGGCGCCTGCAGTGGCCCGGTCCTGGCCTGCGCTCCGCCCGCAGATCGCGGCAGAAACAGCCGAATCACGGTGCCGCGGCCCTCCTCACTCTCGATCGCGACGCTGCCGCCGCTCTGCTTGGCGAAGCCGTAGACCATGCTGAGGCCGAGCCCGGTGCCGCGACCGACCCCTTTGGTGGTAAAGAACGGTTCGAACACGCGGTCGCGGAGGTCGGCGGGGATGCCATGGCCGGTGTCGGCCACCGCGACCATGATGAAGGCGCCGCGCGTCGCGTCGCCGTCAACAGCACCATCCGCGCCATCGAATTCGCGGTTCGCGGTCTCGAGCGTCAACGTGCCCCCGCCAGGCATCGCATCGCGCGCATTGACGGCGAGATTGATGATCGCCGACGACAGCTGCGACGGATCGGCCATCGCCGGCCAGGCGTCGTCCGCGAGGTGGGTGACGATTTCGACGTTTCCGCCCAGGGTCGGCTTCAACAGCTTCGCCGTCTCGAGCACGAGGCCGTTGACGTCGATCTCGCGCGGCTCCAGCGGCTGGCGACGCGCAAAGGTCAGGAGCTGCGAGGTGATCTCCGCGCCTCGCGCCGACGCATCGTCGATGAGCTGGGCGATGGCGGCGAGGTCGGGCTTGCCCGCCAGCCCCTCCCGGATGATCTCGATGGTGCCGGTGATCACAGTGAGCACGTTGTTGAAGTCATGCGCGACGCCACCGGTGAGCTGACCGATCGCATCCATTTTCTGCGACTGGCGAAGCCGCTCCTCCGTCTCGTGCTGCTCGGTCAGGTCGGTGGCCGAACCACGATACCCCATGAAGCGTCCGTCGGCGCCGAACACCGGCTGGCCGTTGACGCTGAAATGGCGTGCGCGCCCAGCAGCATCGCGACCGCGATACTCGAACTTCCGGAACGGCTCGTGGCGATCCAGCGTCGCCAGGTGACCGCGCCATTTCTGCGGCTCGGCATCGCGGTCGAAGGCGGCATCTGAGCGGCGCCTCCCGATCAGCGCCGTGTGGTCCATGCCGAAAGCATCGGCCCGATCTGAAATGTAGGTGAACACGTGATCCGGACCGGTCTCCCAGAACCAGTCGGATGCGGTCTCGGCATAGTCACGGAAGCGCTGCTCGCTCGCGCGGGCGTTCTCCTCGGCGCGCTGCCGGATCTTCAGGTCACGCTCGAGATTCCCATTGGCCTCGCGCAGCTCGCCATAGGCATGTTCGAGGTTGGCGCACATCGCGTTGAAGGCAACGACCACCTTGTCCAGCTCGTCGGCCTCGTAAGGCGGCCGGCGCTCCAGGCGCAGCGGCGGCGGCGGCCGTCCGAGGCTGTATTTGCCGACGTACTCGGCGATGGCGACGAGATGCCGGGTCACCAGCAGATGAAACATGTAGATGATGAACAACGAGACGAGGAACGTCTTTGCCGCTTGGCTGGCCAGAATGACGAGGGCCCTGTTCAGCAATTGCTGGTAGACGTCGGTCAGCGTCGCCTCGACCCGGAGCGTGCCGATGGCACGCGAGGTCCCCTGCACCATGGTGCTCAGCGGAAATTCCCGGGTCATGATCGAACGGGTGTTTCGCTCGCCGACTTCGACACGGATCGGATTGGGCCGATCGGCGATTTCGCGGACCTCCGCCGCACGGATCTCAGGCAGCCGCAGAATGCCATCGAGCTGGAGCTTGAGCTGGTTCTGGTCGAGATTCCACAGGCTCTCTCCGAGGCTGCCCGTGGTGCTGCGGCCGATCTCGTCCAGCCGCGTCTCGATCAGTCCGACCTCACGATTGTAATCCAGATAGAGCTGGAGCGCGGTCAGGGTCAGCGTCACGACCGAGGAGAACAGCAGCACGGCGGCAAGCAGCCGGGGCCCCACGCCGCTGCGCGACCAGTTGAAGATGCGCGACAGGAGTGCCGCGAACATCGCAGGCGCGAGCGCGGCGCCGATGCCGGTCAAATCCTGCTTCGCAGCCGCCGGCGCAATGGCGCGGCCGCGCTTGGTCTCATCGTCACCTGCGTTGCCCATGCACCACGTCCCCGAAAATGGCGGCACCTGCTCAGCCTACCCGGCCGCAACCGCGAGCGAAGTGAACGGTTGAGGCCCTGCCTCAGCACGCGATACACGTGGCGATCCTGTCGGCCGATAATCCTGCCGGCCCTTGGGCGGCTTGAGCTCGACGGGGTCATATCTTGCGCCCAGCAACAGGATTCCCAGGCAAACTACCATCTCGCGTGCTAGAATGACATCGGTGAAAGTCCGGAGCCGCCCGCACAGCAGGAAGGCGCTGTCAACGTTGCGGACCGGCGCAGCTGCCATCTCCGGTAGATCGCGCGGCACCGGAATCCGGTGGTAGCAGAGCACGCCAAAAGGCATGACTAGGGAGATGCGTCATGAGGCGGATAGTCGTGGTCTGCCTCTTGCTGCTCGCGGCAAGCCCGTCGCAGGCGCAAGAGGTCATCCGGCTTGCACGCATCGCCGATATCCCCGATCAATATGTCGGCGGCGAGATGCTCCGCGCGGTCTATGCCCGGCTGAACATCAATCTCGAATTCGAGGATGTCCCCGGCAAGCGCGCGCTCACGCTGTCGAGCACCGGCGAGGTCGACGGCGAGGTCCAGCGGATCGGAACGCTCTCTCGCGACTACCCGACGCTGATCCAGGTGACACCTGCGATCAATTACATCGAGCCCGCTGTCTTCACCACGAAACTGCAGTTCGACGTCGCCGGCTGGAATTCAATCAGGGACTACAGCATCGGCATCGTACGCGGCGTCGGCTCGTCGGAAGCCGGTACGCGCGGCATGACCCGGGTCACGGCGACCACAAGCCTCGACAACATGGTCAAGATGCTCGATGCCGACCGCTTCGACGTGATGGTCACCGACCTCTTCAGCGGATTGGCTGCGGTGAGGAAACTCAATCTCCAGGCCAGGATCCATCCGCTCTCACCGCCCCTCGAGCGCATCAGCATCTACCACCATCTGCATGAACGGCATCGCGATCTCGTGCCGAAGGTCGGAAGGATAATCGAGCAGATGGAGGCGAGCGGCGAACTCGCCCGGTTGCGGGAAACGCTGATCAAACAGGTGCTGAGCGGGATGTGACACCCGGTCAGTTCGTGCGAGTCCGCTCCCGCACCGCAACCGCCGCGATCAACAGCCCGACGCACCAGGCCATGGCCGCACGCGGCGGCTCGCCGCCGAGAAGCACGGTGAAGATGCCCGCAAGCAGGCATGGCGCGATCGCCTTGCCGGACCTGCTCGCGAGCGAGAGCAGGAACGGCATCGCGGCGATCGATATCTGCACGACGTTCATTGTCGCAGGCTGTTTTGCAAGCGTCGGGCTTAGAAGCCGCAAACGTTCATCGCGCGCGGGCGCTTGCCGCGCCGGCTTTCGACGATGCGCTCGCCGCCGCTCTCGGCCGAGCTGCCGTAATAGCGGTGGTGGCCGCTCTGGTCGTGCAGATCCGCAGCGTCCGACTTTCCCGCCCGACGCGCGTCGCAGATGATCTTGCAGATAATCTTGATGGTCGACATGGCCGCCTCCGAAGTGTTCTTGGTGGCCATCAGTCGCGCCGATTTCGAACGGCGTTCACACCTTTCGGCCGCAATCGGGTTTCGGGAAGGTTTCGTCGCCGCACCCCGCGACGCAATATTTTCCGCAGCCCCATTGTCGGCTGCGACGGTGGTGATACGTCCTTGGGACGCGCGCAGCGAAAATCAACGAGGTGACGATGCTTTACGCCATCCTGGCCTATCACGTGGAAGACGAGATCTTGTCCTGGACGCCCGAGAAGGACGCCGCGGTCGTGGCCAAAGTCATTGAGGTTCAGGCTCCGCTGCGGGCAAGCGGGCATTTTGGCCCGGCCGCCCGCCTGGATGAGACGCGAAAGGCCCGCACCCTACGGGGCCCCGGCGCGGGCGTGGTGCTGGACGGGCCGTTTGCCGAGACCAAGGAGCAGCTTCTGGGCTTCCACCTCGTCGAATACGACACGGACGAGGAGGCGATCGCGGCCGCGCGGACCCTGCGCCAGGTCAATCCGTCAGCGGTCTACGAAATCCGCCCGGTCAAGCTTTACGTGCCGGCCGACGGGTTCGGCACGACACCTTCCGGCGAATGAGCGGCAGGCCTAATTGTCCGTCCCGGTCGGCCCGACATAGAAGCGCTGGATCAGCAGCCCGCCGAAGGCGATGAACCACACGAACGGCGCGACTTGCGGCGCGAACGCCGCAACGACGGTGCCCGGGATGAACACCAGCAGCGGAAACAGCGAGGCCATGATCTCGTGGCGCCAGCCGCCCAGGATCCGCCACCACAGCCAGGCATTGAGGCCGGCGATCGCGGTCAGGTGCAGGCCGTAGAGCACGGCGACCGCACTGCTCACGGGGTAGTTGGTGTAGAGGCCGTTGGTCACCGGCAGCAGCACGATCGAGAGCAGGAAGAACAGATTGAGGATCACCGCGCCGCGGCTGCCGACGGGCTGGCGCGCCAGTCGCCGGTGATGGCTGATCCAGAACACGCCGGCGATGATGAAGCTGAGCGCAAGACCCGCGAGCTTGCCGGAATAGACCCGGGCGAGATCGTTCCAGTCGGGCGCGCTGGTGAAGACCGCGGCCCTGGGCAGGTCGTAGGCGAGCAGCGTCATGGCGACGCCAAAGATGGTGTTGCTGAGCGATTCCAGCCGTCGCATCTCGAACTGGTCGGATTTGAGCTCGGTCATGCCGGGGTGGGCGCTTTTTCGGACTGGAACCTTGGGCCGTCTTGTCCCTAGGTCTTAACATCGGTCCCGTCCAGACGCATTGCGATTCGCAGCGGGATCGCCGAGTCTGGCTGTTTCACCGGGGCGATTCGTGGCGACATATCTGGACACGCTCAATGCGGAGCAGCGCCGCGCGGTGGAGCATGGCGTGGCCGATGGTGCGACCGTGGGCGCGCCCCTGCTCGTCATCGCCGGTGCGGGCTCCGGCAAGACCAACACGCTGGCCCATCGCGTCGCGCATCTGATCGTCGCGGGCAGCGATCCGCGCCGCATCCTGTTGATGACGTTCTCGCGCCGCGCCGCAGCCGAGATGGCCGGCCGGGTCGAGCGCATCGCCCGAAAAGTCCTCGGCGAGAACAATGCCGCGGTCATGCGCGACGCGCTCGCCTGGGCCGGCACCTTCCATGGCATCGGCGCACGGTTGCTGCGCGAATATGCCGAGCGGATCGGCGTCGATCCTGCCTTCACCATCCACGACCGCGAGGATTCCGCCGACCTGATGAACCTGGTCCGGCACGAGCGCGGATTGTCGAAAACGGAGAGCCGCTTTCCCGCCAAAGGCACCTGCCTGTCGATCTACTCGCGCTGCGTCAATGCCGAGATGGAGATCGAGAAGGTTTTGGGCGCGCACTATCCCTGGTGCGCAGGCTGGGCGGCCGAGCTGAAGGGCCTGTTCGCGGCCTATGTCGAGGCCAAGCAGGCTCAGCACGTGCTCGATTACGACGACCTGCTGCTCTACTGGTCGCAGATGATGAGCGATGCGCTGATCGCGGAAGAAATCGGCGGCCGCTTCGATCACATATTGGTCGACGAATATCAGGACACCAACCGCCTGCAATCCTCGATCCTGCTGGCGCTGAAGCCGGACGGACGTGGTCTCACCGTCGTCGGCGACGACGCGCAGTCGATCTATTCGTTCCGCGCCGCCACTGTCCGCAACATCCTGGATTTCCCGCAAAGCTTCTCGCCCCGCGCCGAGATGATCACGCTCGATCGCAATTACCGCTCGACGCAACCCGTGCTGGCGGCGGCCAACGGCGTCATCGGCCTGGCGCGCGAGCGCTTCACCAAGAACCTCTGGACCGACCGCAGCTCCGCGCAAAAGCCGCAGCTCGTCACCGTGCACGAGGAGGCCGACCAGGCCCGTTACATCGTCGAGGAAGTGCTGGCCAACCGCGAGCAAGGCGCGCTCCTGAAGCACCAGGCGGTGCTGTTCCGGACGTCCTCGCATTCGGGCCCGCTGGAGATCGAGCTCACCCGCCGCAACATTCCCTTCGTCAAGTTCGGCGGGCTCAAGTTTCTCGACGCCGCGCATGTCAAGGACGTGCTGGCGCTGCTGCGCTTCACCGAGAATCCGCGCGACCGCGTCGCTGGCTTCCGCATCCTGCATCTGTTGCCGGGGATCGGACCTGCGACGGCGCAGCGTGTGCTCGACCAGATGGCGGAGAGCTCCGATCCGCTCGCCGCGCTCGGCCAGCTCCCGGTGCCCCCGCGCACCGGCGCGGACTGGACCGACTTCGTCCGCACCATCGAAAATTTGCGCTATTCGGAATGGCCGGCCGATCTCGAACGCGTGCGGCTCTGGTACGAGCCGCATCTCGATCGCCTCCACGAGGATTCCGAGACGCGCCGCGCCGATCTGATGCAGCTCGAGCAGATCGCGAGCGGCTATGCCTCGCGCGAGAAATTCCTGACCGAGCTCACGCTCGATCCGCCGGATGCGACCAGCGACAAATCCGGGCCACCCTTGCGCGACGAGGACTATCTGATCCTCTCCACCATCCACTCCGCCAAGGGCCAGGAGTGGAAATCGGTATTCGTGCTCAATGTCGTCGACGGCTGCATGCCGTCGGATCTCGGCGCGGGCACCTCCGCCGAGCTCGAGGAGGAACGCCGCCTGCTCTATGTCGCGATGACGCGTGCCAAGGACGATCTGCACCTCGTGGTGCCGCAGCGCTTCTTCGTCCACGGCCAGGCCGCCAAGGGCGACCGCCACGTCTACGCCTCGCGCACCCGCTTCATCCCGGAGCAGCTGGTCTATCTGTTCGAGCGCACCGCTTGGCCGAAGACCGCGGCAGGCGCGGCCCGCACGGCGGCGCAAGGGCCGAAGGTCGACATCGGCGCGCGGATGCGGGGGATGTGGCGGTAGACGCAAGAGGCCGGTCCAGGGACCTGTTAGAATAACTGGACCAACGGGAATCCGACATGAAAGCCGTCGTCGTCGAGCAATACGCGCCCATCGATCAAATTGAGCTGAAAGACGTTGCGCCTCCGCGCATCGGGCCCGGACAGCTGCGCATCCGGGTAGAGGCTGCGGGAATCGGATTTGTCGACGGCTTGAAGATCGAGGGGCGCTATCAGACCAAGGATCCCCTGCCCTTCATTCCCGGAACTGAATTCGCAGGGATCGTGGACGAAGCGCCCGGTGCACCGGGCGGCTATCGACCCGGCATGCGCGTGATGGGGATGACGCGCTCGGGCGCGCTTGCCGAAGAGATCGTCGTCGCCCCCGAAGCGCTCTATCTTCTGCCGGACGGCGTCGCGGCGGAGGTCGCCGCCTCGTTTCGTGCCAATTACCTGACCGCCCTCTATGCGCTGAGTGCGCGCGCGTCGCTCGGCGCAGGCGAACAGCTTCTGGTGTTGGGCGCAGCGGGCGGCACGGGAATCGCGGCTGTCCAGATTGGCAGGCTGCTCGGCGCCCGCGTGATCGCAGCGGCATCGACACCAGACAAGCGCGAGTTCGCGCGACAGCACGGCGCCGATGCCGTGGTTGACTACACGCAGACCAACTGGCGCGACACATTGAAGGAATTGACGGGAGGACACGGCGCCGACGTGATCTTCGACCCCGTCGGCGGCGAAGTCTCGGTTCAGGCCTTTCGCTCGATCGCATGGCGCGGCCGTCATCTCGTGGTCGGTTTTGCCGCCGGCGCGATCCCTGCATTGCCGTTCAACCTGCCACTGCTGAAGGGTGGCGCCCTGCTCGGCGTCGACCTCGCGCAGCTTCCAATCCGCGAGCCCGAGGTGCAGAAGCGCCTGATGTCGGAGCTGACGGCATGGTTGGCCGAAGGCCAGCTGAAGCCCGTGGTCGGTCGCGTCTTCACGCTGGATGATTTCCGGGAAGCGTTCAGGACCATGCAGACGCGCGGGGCGCTTGGCAAGATGGTGGTGCGTATCTCGAAATAGGACGCACCGGCGCGCGGGATGTGGCGGCAGCTAAGCGTTGAGCCGGTCGAACTGGACCTTGCCAGCCTTCATCACCAGCGGAATGTGCTCGCCCTGGCCGAGCAGGCAGGCCACGTCGCGCAGCGGATTGCCGTCGACCACCAGCAGGTCCGCAATGGCTTCGGGCATGACGCGACCGAGCTTGCCCTCCATGCCGAGCACCTCGGAGCCGATCAATGTCGCGCTGGCGATGACGGCGCGCGGCCCGAGAATTTCGGCACGGATGCGGAATTCGTCGCTCTGCAGACGCTGCGACGGTCCGAGCAGGTCGCTGCCGAACCCCATCTTCACGCCGGCGTCGCGGTAGATCGTGAGCGAGCGCAGGCCGGCGTCGCGGACATCGGCGATCTTGGCAACGCTTTCGGACGGCAGGCCGTATTGGGCGCCCTCGTTGGCCAGCGCCTCGTAGGTGACGAGCGTCGGCACCACATAGGCGCCCTTCTCGGCCATCAGTTGCGCGGTCGGAGCATCGACCAGATTGCCGTGCTCGATGGTGCGCACGCCGCAGCGCACCGCGCGCTCGATCGCGGCAGCGGTGTAGGCGTGGGCAAGCACATAGGTCTGACGCCCGCGCGCCTCCTCGACGATGGCGCGGATCTCGTCCTCGGAGTAGCCGAAGGCGCCGACCGGATCGGTCGGTGAAGCGACGCCGCCGGAGGCCATGATCTTGATCTGATCGGCGCCCATCTGGAGCTCTTCGCGGGCCGCCTTGCGCACGCCGTCGACGCCATCGGCAACGCGCGCCAGCGCGCCGACACGCACGCAGCAGGGGCACGGTGCGTCGCTGGCGAGATAGTCCGAGCGCGCCCGCATGTCGCCGTGGCCGCCGGTCTGGCTCAGCGCACGTCCCGAGACGAACAGCCGCGGACCATCGGTGAGCCCGGTCTCGATCGCCTGCTTCAGGGCATGGCCGGCGCCGCCGGCGTCGCGGACGGTGGTGAAGCCCCGCCGCAGCATGCCGCGCAGCAGCAGCGTCGAGCGCAGCGTCACCAGCACGTTGGGCATGTGCACCTGCTGCGCCAGGTTGAGCTCTACGGCGATTGCATGCACGTGCAGGTCGATCAGGCCGGGCATTAGCGTCTTGCCCTTCAGATCGATGGTGCGGTCGGCTTCCACCTGGAGCGGCCGATCGGAGACCTCCTTGATCAGACTGTCCTCGACCAGCACGTGATGTCCCTCCAGCAGGTCCGGCTGAAGCGGATCGAGCAGAGCGGCGTTCTTGAAGAGCACACGGGACATGACGACTTCCTGTCTGATCAGGACTGGATGAGCAGCGCGGGCAAGGCGAGCTGGGCGAATGGAAGACACGCTGCGATATCGTCCTCGCCGTACCAGCCTGCCTCATGGAGTAGATTGAGCGAGCCGAGCGTGCGCCCGCGCCAGCACACGGGCATGTTGAGCACGCTCTCGCAGCCGAGCGAAGCGATCAGCTCGTGATCGGAAAACACCTCGCGCAGATCGTCCCGGGTGCGGCCGATATAGCCCTCGCCGCGGTCGAGCACGGCCTCGGTCCACGGCCCCGGCGCCAGGCGCTTGCGTCCGCCCGCGGGGTAAGGTCCGGGGAGATTGGAATACACCCGCGCTGCTTCCCTCGTGTCGTCGTCATAGGTCAGGATCGTGAACAGCTTGTGCCCGATCGCCGATTTCAGGGCGTCGTCCAGCGCCGAGTACAGGGCATCCGGCTGATCCGGCCTGCCCTGCGCGGCCGCCACCGCGCAGAGCAGCGGATCGGATCGGTGTTTCGTCTTCCTCATGCGACTTCGCCCGCCGCGATCTCTTCCAGCGAACGGCCGCGCGTCGGCACCCCCATCAGCACCACGGTGAGCGCGCCTAACAGCAGCACGCTCGTGGTGAGGCCGAACACGCCGGCGAAGCCGAAATTTGGATAGAGATAGCCGACCAGGATCGGCGAGACGATCGCACCGATGCGGCCGATCGCGGAAGCGAGCCCGGCGCCGGTGGTTCTGACCGGCGTAGGAAATACCTCGGCGGTATAGGCATAGACGCCGGCATAGGTCCCGTTCATGAAGAAGGACAGCAAGATTCCCGCCACCATGATGTGCTGGTCGCTCTGCGCGAACGCCAGCCCGAGCGCGCTGGCGCCGCCGAGCACCATGTAGGAGGCGATCGTCGCCTGCCGGCCGATGCGCTCGTTGAAGTACGCGGCGCTGAAATAGCCGGGGATCTGCGCGCAATAGATCGCAATCGAATAGGCGAAGCTCTTGGTAATGCTCATGCCGTTCTGGACCAGAAGGCCGGGAATCCAGACGAAGAAGGAATAGTAGCTGAACGTGATCGCAAGCCACATGATCCAGGTCATGATGGTGACGCGCGCCTGCCGGCCGGCGAGGAGCGCGGCGAAATTGGCAAGCAACGTCCCACCAGTCGCGGCAGGCGCCGCGGCTTCGACGACCGGTTGCGGCAGGACATGGCCTTGGCTCGCAAAGCCGGCCTCGATCCTGTCGAGCACGGCTGCGGCTTCCTTCTCCCGGCCCCGGCTTTCCAGCCAGCGCGGCGATTCCGGCAGCGCCCTGCGCCACCACAGCAGCATGACGACCGGCACCGCGGTGATCACCAGAACGATGCGCCAGCCGTTCTCATAGGCGGGCACGATGAAATAGCCGAGCAAGGCTGCCGCGACGAAACCGAAGGAGAAGAAGCCGGCCAGCGCGCCGGTAAAGCTGCCGCGGTAACGCCGTGCGACGAATTCCGCCAGATAGGGCGCAATGATTGCGCTCTCCGCGCCGGTGCCCATGCCCGCGACCACGCGGGCGGCGAAGAAGGACGACCAGTCGTTCACCGCCGCGCTGACGATGGATGCGACGCAATAGAGCGCCAGCGCCGACATTATCACCGCACGACGGCCGATCAGGTCACCCAGCGTGCCCGCCAGCAGCGCGCCGAACAGGAAGCCGATATAGGTGCTGCTGCCGAGCACGCCGATCTGCACGCTCGACAGATTCCAGGTCGTGCGCAGCACCGGCAGGATGAACGCCAGCACCGCTGCATCCATCGCGTCGAACGTATAGCCGAGCCCGCCCATCAAGAGCAGATGCTTATGGAAGCGCGCGAATGGAAGGCGCTCGATGCGCGCCGAGATCATCGACATGAAAGTCCCCTCTGTCTGGCGGCCCGGCACTCCGCTCATTCCCGGGGGGAACCATAGACAATGAGATATTATCGTCATAATTTATAATCATGATCTAGTACATCACTGTGGTGAATGTTCTGTCGTTCCGAAAGCTCGACCTCAACCTGCTGAAAGTGTTCGAGGCCCTGATGACCGAGGGCAGCGTCACGCGCGCTGCCAACGCGCTTCTGATGACACAGCCGGCGGTCAGCAACGCGCTCGCACGCCTGCGGGACGCGCTCGGCGATCCCTTGTTCGTCAGGTCCGGCACGGGCATCCGTCCGACCCAGCGCGCCGTGGTGCTGTGGGAGCCGATCGGGGAAGCGCTCGAGACCGTCCGCGGCGCGCTCGATGAGCAGGTGTTCGATCCGCGCCGTGCGCAGACCGAATTCAGCCTGTCGATGTCGGATTACGTGGCTTCGCTGGTGATGCCGAACCTGCTGAACCATTTCGGCAAGGTCGCGCCCAAGGCGCGAATCCACACCGTCCCCAACACCGTCGTGGAGATCGCAGATCAGCTCGAGGACAATCGCGTCGATTGCGTGCTCAGCGTCTATGTCAACGAGGCGCAGCAGCCGGCCGCCATCCGCTCGCGCTCGCTGTGGACCGTCGATTACGCCTGCTTCATGCGGCGCGGCCATCCGCTCGCGGCGATGAAGCGGCTGAGCACGCGCAGCTTCCTCAACGCGGGGCATGTCGATGTGAGCCTCGTCGGCAAGACCTTGCCGTCCTACGACCTCTTCCTCGCCTCGCGCGGGCTGTCGCGCAACCTGGTGGCGACCGTCAATCACTACAGCGCCGCCTACGAAGTGGTGCGCCAGTCCGACCTGATCGCCGTGCTGCCGAGCGATTTGCGCTCGCAATCCCGGCACGCGCCGTTCATGCACGCCATGCCGCTTCCGCTCAAGGCGCCGCCGCGCATCGTCAGCCTGTTCTGGCACCAGCGCAACGACACCGTACCGGCGCAGCGCTGGCTGCGCGAGACCCTGGTCGAGATGTTCGCCAGGTCCGACTGAAGCCACGGGCGGCGCGCCCCCCCGACACCATGAAAAAAGGGAAACAATGGGTTTCTCGAAGCAGCATTGTGCACCAGTCCGCGCTGCCTAGCTGCAACCGAGGCAATCCCCTCCCCCAGTGACAGGCGCGCAAGCCGCGCCCGCAGAGATCTCAGCAATGACCGCACCACTCGAATTCGGACTGGACACCTTTGGCGACGTCACCAGGGACGTCTCCGGCGCGATGCTTCCGCACGCGCAGGTGATCCGCAACGTCGTCGACGAGGCGGTGCTCGCCGACGAGCTCGGCCTCGACTTCATCGGCCTCGGCGAGCATCACCGCGCCGACTTCGCGATCTCCTCCCCTGAGACCGTGCTGGCGGCCATCGCGTCGCGGACCAGCCGCATCCATCTCGGCTCAGCCGTGACGGTGCTGAGCTCGGACGATCCGATCCGCGTCTTCCAACGGTTTGCGACACTCGATGCGCTCTCGAACGGGCGCGCCGAGGTGATCCTCGGCCGCGGCTCGTTCACCGAATCCTTTCCGCTGTTCGGCTTTGATTTGCGGGCTTACGAAGCGCTGTTCGAGGAGAAGCTCGATCTGTTCGCAGCACTGCTGTCGCAAGAGCCGGTGACCTGGGAAGGCAAGCTGCGTCCGCCGCTCAAGGGGCAGCTGGTCTATCCCCCGGTCGAGAACGGCACGCTGAAGACCTGGATCGGCGTCGGCGGCAGCCCGCAATCGGTGGTGCGCGCGGCGCATTACGACCTGCCCTTGATGCTCGCGATCATCGGCGGCGATCCCGCGCGCTTCGCGCCCTTCGTCGATCTCTACCGCCGCGCGTTCAGGGAGTTCGGCCGCCCGGCACAGCCGATCGGCGTGCACTCGCCAGGCCATGTCGCCGAGACCGACGAACGGGCGCGCGAGGAGCTGTGGCCCGACTACAAGGCGATGCGCGACCGCATCGGCAAGGAACGCGGCTGGCCTCCGATGGGCCGCGACGAGTTCGTGAACGAGGCCGAGCACGGTTCGCTCTATGTCGGCTCGCCCGAGACGGTCGCGCGCAAGATCGCCAAGACCGCAAAGGCACTCGGCATTTCGCGGTTCCAGCTGAAGTATTCGGCGGGCCCGCTGCCGCACGAGAAGCTGATGAAGAGCATCGAGCTCTACGGGCGGAAGGTGGTGCCGATGGTCAGGGAGATGATGGGGTGACTTGCGCGCTACGAAAGCCCGCCTGCGCCGTCAGGCTACGGAGCGGCAGCCTCCGTTAGCTTCGCTTGACGCTGATCTGGGCTGGCTCGCCCAGCCGTAGCTCGCGAAGCGAGCGAAGGATGGTGGGGGAGGCAGGACTCGAACCTGCGAAGCCATAAGGCGGCTGATTTACAGTCAGCTCCCTTTGCCACTCGGGACACTCCCCCGCTCGACGGCAGCACAATCGGGCCGGACCTTGCCGGCGACCGAAGACGGCCATGGAACGTGAAGGCCGCGACAGCCCGGATGGGGGCGCGACCGGGCGCGGTTATCGGCGAAGCGGTGGGGTAAAGTCAACCGAGGCGAACAGCTAAAATCGCCCCCGACACCACCCAAATTGCCATATTCCGGGACCCGTGACACAAGCGAGCCCATGAAGGATCGAAAATTCAACCCGAGGGGCCCCCGCGGCGGGTCTAAGCCCTTCAACAGACCCGGAAAATCGGCCGGTCGCCCGGCCCGGCGCGAACGCGATTCGGACACCGACGGTCCCGTCATCCTCTACGGCTGGCACACCGTCTCCATGGCGCTCGCCAACCCCCAGCGGCAGATCCGCAAGCTGACGCTGACCGAGAACGCCGCAAGGCGTCTGGCGGACGAGAACATCGCGATCCCGGTCGCGCCCGAGATCGTCCGGCCCCAGGAGATCGACCGGCTGCTGTCGCCCGACGCCGTGCACCAGGGCCTGCTCGCCGAGGCCGATCCCCTGCCCTCCCCCGACATCGAGGATCTTGAGCAGGACGGCATCGTGCTGGTGCTCGACCAGATCACCGATCCGCACAATGTCGGCGCCATCCTGCGCTCGGCGGCGGCGTTTGCGGTGAAGGCGATCGTCACCACGGCGCGCCACAGTCCGGAAGCGACCGGCGTGCTGGCCAAGGCCGCCTCCGGCGCGCTGGAGCTGGTGCCGATGGTGACGGTGCAAAACCTCGCCCGGGCACTGACCACGCTGAATGAGCTCGGCTTCCAGACCGTCGGGCTGGACAGTGAAGGCAGCGCGGATCTCTCCGAGGTCACCCTGCGCGAGCCGCTCGCGCTGGTGCTGGGCGCTGAAGGCAAAGGCCTGCGGCAATTGACACGCGAGACCTGCAGCGTCGTGGCGCGGCTCGACATGCCCGGCGAGATCAAGAGCCTCAACGTCTCGAATGCCGCCGTGCTCTCGCTCTATGTCGGCGCCAGCCGTCTCGGGCTGATGAAGCGCTAACAAAACAAAACGCCCGTCCGCATCGCGGACGGGCGTCTCGTTGGTTCAGCCGATCAGGCGATCAGTAATAGCGGCGCAGCACGCGGTGGCCGCCATAGTACGGCGCATGGCGCGGGGCGTAGCCGTAGCGCGGACCGTAGCCGTAGTGCGTGCGCGGCAGATAGCCGGCGCGCGGGCCGTAGCCGTAGCGATACGGACGGTAATACGGGCGGCGGTAGGGATAGGCGGCCGGCGCTTCGACTGCGGCGGCGCGATAGCCATAGCCGTGCCCATAGCCATAGCCACGGCCGTAGCCGTAATTGGCGGGCGCAACCACCGCGTCCTCACGATAGGTCGGATACGGCGCGAAGGCGCCCGGGCCGGTGTAGGTCGGGCCCTGGTTGACGTGATAATATTGCGTGGTGGGCTCGGCGAGACGCTCATAGGCGCCGTAGCCGTAGCCGTAGCCGGCCCCATAACCGCCGCAGCCGGTGTTGCAGCCGGAATAGACCGGCGCGACCGGCTGGCACGGATCGAAGCCGCAGGCCGCGGCGGGCGCGGTGGCGGCGAACATCACGGCAGCCGCCGCGACCAGTCCCGAAATCATCTGACGCATTACTCTCTCCTGTTGATTTCCGTTTTTTTGGATTTTGTCGTTTCTTAACCCGGCGGCCTGCCGGGTATCTCTGCATGCGGCCGCGGCCGAGGACGCCGCGGGTGGTCATTGATCTCAGGCGCGAGGATCACCGGCGGCGGATTGACGGGTACGTCCATCTGCGGCGGCAGCGGCGCCGATTGCGCGCCCCAGCTTTGGTAATAGCCCTCGGCGGGCTTGGGCAATTTGCGGTTCGCGGGCGGCTCGACCTCGAGCCGGCCATAGCCGGGCCGCAAGCCCAGCGTCGGGTAGTAGTGGCCGACGTCCGTGGGCTGGCGCTCGGCGACATAGCGCCCGCCATAGATCGTGGGCTGCACTTGCACGTTCTTCCCCAGGCCCCAGGTCCCCTCGACCACGGCATAGGACGCGTCGATGTTGTTGATGATGATGGGCACGCCGGGGCGGCCGGGGACGACGATATCGAAGCCGCCGCCGGCAAACGCCGTCGCGGGCAGTCCGATCAGAAAGGCGGCGAGCGCAGATGCGCGCATGAGGGGATCCCATTTATCCGGCGACAACCTACCCGATGGCGACGCAGAGAGGGTTAAGGCCCTGTCACCAATTGCCGGTAAGCCTAATGTGTAAGGATTGCGCGCCGCTCAAATCCTCCAAAGCGAGCTAGCGAAGCGTTAACGCCGCCGGATCCTGCAGTCCGGAACCATGGCGCGTGCTCACTTCCGTTTGACTATCGCCGACGAAAATCCCCCGGTTTCAGCGGAACGTCCGGCGTCCTTGGCGTTTAGCCCCCGTCAACAAAACGGGAGCCAAACAATCATGAACGTCAAACTTCTCGGAGCCACGGCGATTGCGGCGACCCTGGTGGCAGGCTCTGCCATGGCGCAGGCCGTGATCACCAATCCCGGCCGCTGCGCGGCGCAATTCCCCAACGCCAACTGCCAGAACGTCGGACCGGGAAATCCGTACACCGATAGCGGCTATCGGCATCGTCGCGTGTCCTATCGCCAGACCAACAACGGCGACTGGAATAACGACTGGAACAGGAGCCGCACCGGCTTCTGGCCGACCGACGTCGCCGCCGGCGCGGTCGGAACAGCCGCTGGCGTGGCCGGCGCAGCCATCGGCACTGCGGGCGCGATCGCCACCGCGCCGTTCCGTGCCCCGAACGACGCCTACGCCTACGACAATCGTTGGGATAATTCGTGGAATAATTCTTGGGACAATCGCGGGTGGGACACCCGCACCTACGCCCAGCGCAACGGCTTCGTTTGCACGCCCGGCACCTGGTTCAAGGGCCAAGACGGTCGCCGGCACATCTGCCAGTAAGGCGGCTTGAACCGAACGCGACAGATCAGGCGGCCCTCGGGCCGCCTGATTCATGTCTGCATCGGGGATCGCGGGTTCTGGCACTTTCCGGTCAAGTCTGGTATTGCGGCGCGCACGCGGGCGGATAGACCCGGCATACGCCGGCCCTGCCCGTGTCTCCAGGCGTCGCCGGCTTAGCTCAGCGGTAGAGCAGCGGTTTTGTAAACCGAAGGTCGGGGGTTCAATCCCCTCAGCCGGCACCAACGTTTACAATGACTTAGCGCAGAATGTAGCCCCGATTTTTCTAGATCAAGGCGCGAATGGTGTTGGGGGATACAGGGGCTACACTCCGGTAGTGAAACTCGCAGAGGTGTCAAGCCAGCGAGAGATGCTGCGCCAGAAGCGGGGATGGCGCGACATGCGGTTCTTGCTGCTCTGCTCGAGCTACATTGACCTTGACCGCGAGATTGGCGTCCTCGGTACTGTCACGACACGCGCCGTCCAATACTTGCGCGGTGTGAAGGATGAAAGGCGCGAAGTAGAGATCCTCGCGGCGCCGCGCTCGATTCGGTTGCCAGCATTCCCGGAAGGCGATCGCGAGACGAACCTACTGGCCCTCATGCTCCAATTGTTCGGCAAGTCCGTCATATTCTTCAGTCAGATCCTTCAGCTTTTCAGCGAATTCCGGGTGAGCCGCCCCTTCGGCTAGTTGACGCAACCACACGGCCCTTCTGCGCGACCTTTCCGCGTCAAGATCGATCGGAGCTTTCAGATGCATTTGCTCTTCCTCCTATGCTCACAGAAAAGCCGCCCCGAAGAGCGGCCTTTCCATTCTTGAACGTGATTGTGTGCGGCGTTCCAGCGCCGTCTTTGGCAGACGTCGCAGCATACTCCCACTCCTCGGGAGATTGCCATCGTGCAACCCACCAGACCTTTCGTGCTGCCGACAGTGTTGCGCTAGGCTCGCGGACACGCCGTGCTTTCGTGGCTTGATCACCGAAAAACTTTCGAAATGTGCCAAGCCATACAGGCAAGTAGAGCAATGCAGATGCCCCCCTGCCAATTGAGGTTTTTGACACAGAGCCACATTCACGACCGAACCTTCCCGCCCGAACGGATGTCCTGATAGTCAGGATTTTCCCGACGGGCGACAAGCGATCTCCCGACTGCCTGGCGAGCTGCCAATCACTACATTCCGTTCGGCCTAAAGTGATCGTTCATGGAAAATCCCGGCGAAACGCATATTTTTGAGAGCGCCCCGGCCGGCATCTTTTTTCCGCAGCATCAGAAACACGTAGAGCCGAAAACCTTTGCGTGTAGATGCCGCCAAGTCTCAGGCTGCAGGCATGGCCTCGCGTGCGTACACTTACCTGCCTGCTTCTGTCAGCATGTGCAATTGCTTGATCGTCGACTTCACTCTACCCTCCACGCACGTTGTCGAACCACGCGCTCCTCACAAGAGCCGCTCGGCAGGAGTCATCTGAATGTATGGCAGCCTGCTGCTACTCGTTATTCTAATCGCTGTCTCCGCCTTCGGCCTCGTTGCCTTAGAGGTCGCGGCACGTCGATCGTCTGGCGGTAAATCTCAAGTGACCAGGCCGAAGCGGCGTGTGAGATAATCCACGTTTCGCAGTCGGTCCGCTGGAGATTGCTCAGTCGATAGCGACCGTGCAACGGCAGCTATCGCGGCGGCCTGTCCTTTACCGGCAGATGCGCATTCGGAGGCGAATTCGGTGCGCCACTCGTTGCATATCATTGTCCGCTTCATCGAATGGAACGCCCCGGCTTCTCCGGTGGTCCATCACGCTTTGCTTTGGGATGCTTGTCCAGCAGTATCGATAGAACCCGGGGATGGCGCGCAACCGTAAGCATCAGGCGCTGCTTGGGATCAAGGGCTTCGTGCGTCAGGGTCCTGCGACAGTCGGTGATCTTGCGCGCTTTGCCGCGAGCCAACTCTACTCCCGCTTGACTGATGCCTGGGAGTGCCGACATGCCCTACGCATTCGCCTCCTGGACGACGGCTTCCAACCCACGCCGTGACCGATTGCATTTTGGGCGGGTTTGTAGGGTCGTCTCTACGTCTCGAAAGGCGACTATCTGGTGAGCAGGCCTGAAATCAGGGCCGCAGCGCCGAGGCCAATGAACGACAAGATCATTGGAGGATACAGAACCAGCGCTGCTTCAAAGCGCAGGAACTTCGGTTGCACGCCGGTCCGATCGGGAAGCCCAATGAAGATCAGGATGCCTGCTACCGCAAGCATCGCAGCTCCGATCAGCATGTTCATATTCGCCTTCCTCCACATCACGGAGCAAAAATCGCAAGCACGAGAGTGCGACTGAGCTGTCGTTTTGGAAAGAACCAACCGTACGCTTTGGTACCGATTTTCTTGAAGACCGCTTTGAAGAGGCCCCTCAGATCTGCTTCACGCCATGACCGGCATTGGTGGCCAGGCCAAGAACCCGCTCGCGAGTGCGACTTCGCGCTGCGTCCACCAGCATCGTGCCTGCCCAGCGATAGACGTTATGCTCCTTGACCTGCTGTCGCATAAGCTTCATGCGCTCGGCCTGCTCCTCGATTGGCATTGTAAGTGCAAGCTGGATAGCCGATGCCATTTCTTCGGTGTCATAGGGATTGACGATGAGAGCCTCGGATAATTCTCGTGACGCCCCGGTGAAGCTCGACAAGATAAGAACCCCAGCGTTGTCTTCTCGCGAGCTAACGAACTCCTTCGCGACGAGGTTCATTCCGTCATGCAGGCTGCTGACGACGCAGGCATCGGCCGCTCTGAACAGCCGGAACACGTCTGACGGCTCGTAGTGCCGCGCGACCAAATGCATCAAGGGTTGGCGACCGCGGTGCCGCTCGTTTATTTCGGCAGCGAGCGCCTCCGCTTCAGCCTGGAGCTTCGAGTACGCGTTGAGTTTGCTGCGCGTCGGTGCTGCGACCTGGATGAAGGCAAGCCGATCTGTCCAGGCCGGATTTCGCGACAAAAGCGCGTCTACAGCCCGCATGCGATCAAGAATGCCTTTGGTGTAATCGAATCGCTCAACGCCTACGATCAGCCTCGTATCCTCCGCCAATCCGAACTGGGCGAGGATGCTAGATCGGCATTCCGTGGGAGGTGGTAGCTTTTCCAGTTCCCTTGGCGGCCATTCGATCGAGATTGGATAAGCACGTATTCTGGTCTCATGTCCTCCAAGGCTGACTGCCTGCACTTCGCGATCGATCCTGCTCTCCAAGAAGCGATCCACACCCTCGATGAAGTTGTTGCAGTGAAATTGGGTATGAAATCCAACAATGGTGCTGCCGAGCAATCCTTCGATAATCTCCGCCTTCCATGGGCAGATGCTGAATGTTTCCGCATTCGGCCACGGAATGTGCCAGAAGGTTATGATCGTCGCCCTGGGCAGGCGCTCACGGATCATTCTTGGAGCAAGCGCGAAGTGATAGTCCTGGACCAGCACAATGGGGTCCTCGGCGCGCGCCTCGGCAACGACTGCATCGGCAAAGCGCTGGTTGATCTGCCGATACATTTGCCAGTCGCTGGACCTGAAAGTAGGGCGCACGAAAGCGATATGGCACAATGGCCAGAGCCCTTCATTGGCAAAACCGTAGTAATATCCGTCCTGTTCTTTCTCAGAGATCCAGATGCGCCGAAGCGTGTAGGCCGGGGCTGCCTCGGGGACGCGGAGCCTATCGTGGTCGTCGACGGTCTCCCGATCGGCGCTGCCGCTGCCGTGTGCGATCCAAGTGCCACCGCAGGCACGCATGATCGGCTCCAGGGCCGAGACCAATCCACTCGCCGGCCGCTGCACCACAGTCCCCGCTTCCGAAGTGTTGTGAATGTAGGGCTCCCGATTGGAAAGGACGAGAACTTCGGCGCCCGGGAGGACGCTTTGCAGCACCTCCTGAAGCGATTTCGGCGTCCAATCGATCTGGGTTGTAAACGTAACTTGTTCGGCGCTACGCAAGAGCTTGTGAATTTCTCGATCAATAGACGAGCCACCGAGTTGGAGTGGCACTCCCTGAGCACCTCGACGGACCTCCTCGACCGCGCGTCGCAATGCCTTCATCCAGCCGCGCATCATGAGGACGGCGAAAATGATCGTGCCAACGGTCAGGACCAGAACGACGCCGGCAAGCGCGGCAAGCAGATACGCCAGCACCTGGCTGGACCTGGCCGCCGCGAAGCTGAGGTCGGTTAGAATGACGAGGTAGGAACGACCTCGGCTACTCGAGATCGGAAACGCAGCTACGAGAATTCGTCGCCCGCCGCTGGCGATGCTTGCGAAACTCTCGTTCTCGGATTTGGCCGACTTTTCGCAGGAGAAGCTCGCCGGCATCTCCGGTGTTGGCGCGAGCAACGAGCCTTCCGGATCGCAAAATCCAACCGCGAGAATCTTCTTGTCGAGTGCCACTCTCTTGAAAAGGTCCGAGAGCCGGTCCCAGGCCTGGTCTTCCACATCACGACTAAGCAACGGCTGGATGGCGTTGAAGACCAGCTTGGATCTGGCTTCAACATCGCTTCGCGACCACTGCTGTACGATTCCTCCGGTAAATGGCGAGATACCGAACGCCACGACTGCGGCTACCGCCAGGCCGAAAATGCCATAGCGGAAGAACTCCTTGTACGATATCGGGGTCACTCTGGAGCTACCCCGACTGTCCGCAGGCATTTGCTCAAGCCGTCCAGCAGGCGCAGCTCTCGCGGCGCATTGGGCACTGCCGATTGCGCTAAGCAGTAGTGAGCGAACATATACCAGACCAAAGGACGGCTGCTGTTAGCTCGGATTGGCGAGCCGCTTCCCCTCCTCAAAGCCCGTACGCTCGTTGTTGCAGGTGAGACAAGTCGCACGTGCCATTTGCGTACCGTGGATTGCCAGCCGTTCATGCCGATGCGGCGTCTTTTCCTCGCAAGACAGGCAGTACGCTTGCGGAAAGACATTGAGTGCCGTTTGATTCGATTTGCTGATCATGAAAGCCCCCTGCGCAATATCCTTCGGAGGTCGCCCGCGAGCAAGCGGCTGCGGGGCAGATCGGCTGCTATTGTACAGAACTGTACCGTGTTTCGTCACGTAGCAAGCTGTGCGCGCTCTGCCGAAGATCACTCCTGTCCCACACAGCAGCCCGCCAACGTGCGGGTGAATTAGCGCGCGGCGGGAGTTGGAATCCCAGCGTTCCTCGGCTGGGGTCCGCCTCTCCTGACGGCATGACCTGTCCATCCGTCCCGGGCAAGGTCGGTGGTCGATTCCCCTGCCCGTCGTTCAAAGCGCGAAACCGGTTGTACGGTGCACCCCGAGTAATCTTGCAAGTCAGCGCCTCTTGAATTCGCGCTTCACTTGCGCTTCTTCGGCAGTGCGTTCTTCCCGACGATCGAAAGCGCAATCAGACCGAATGTGATCAGGCGCGGGATGAAATACACCGGCTCGCTCGCATTCGTCACTTGCACCACAGCCAGGACAAATCTGGCGACGGCGTCGATCACAAACGCAGCCGCAAAGAGCAGGAAAAAGGTGTCGCCCGTCTTACGCCAAAACTTCAGGAAATATATGCTCGCCAGGAGCGATGCGAATGCCGTCGCACCTGAAAGAACGGGATTCAAATGGTCCATCAGTCGGCCTCCCAGATCATGCCGATAAGCAGGACCGTCATGGCGAACAGGCCGATCGATAGACGCACGGCGGAAAGATCAACTTGAGGAAATACGATCTTATCGATCCAGAGAGCAGCATTTTCGAAAGTCAGACCCGCGAAGCAGACCGCGCTCCATAGGAGCAACTTCGACCTGTTACCGATATATGCCCGAATGAGCAGCCATGCACAAAAGCCGCTCGTGATCGCGCAAAGTGTGTAAATCACCGCAGCCATGACTAATCCTTTCGAATCCTGAAGGCATCTGAAAATGCCTGGATGCGGTGTGGGCTGTTGTGGATGATATGTGTGATCGGGATCAAATGCCGCGAATACGCCAAGGCCAAGCTATCGACCACTGGCCGCAATTCGGGCCGCGGCGCAAACGCATAGATCCCCGCTTCGCCGTCGAGGAAGCCATCCTTCCTCAGGGACGCTAGAGCATCGGCCATCTCGGTCTTGCCCGCGTAAAGGCGTGCAGCGAGCGACTCCACGTCGAAGCGCTCGCCGGGCCGCTTGTGGAAGAACAAAAGGGCTTCGAGCTGCGCCACAGAGCGAATGTAGCGTCGGACAAGC
The DNA here is from genome assembly GCF_055811355.1 of Bradyrhizobium sp. WSM4873. NCBI lineage: Bacteria > Pseudomonadati > Pseudomonadota > Alphaproteobacteria > Hyphomicrobiales > Nitrobacteraceae > Bradyrhizobium > Bradyrhizobium sp. WSM4873. Next base: position 57,737 of record NZ_JBVVPS010000002.1, read on the forward strand.
TCCTCTACCTCTTCCGGCAGTGCTTCATCAGACATCGTCGACCTCAGCCAGCGGCAAGCAAGCTGATCGATTCAATGCGGAAATTCAAGACTGCTTTTCCTGCCACTACAAATCTAAGCCGACCGGATCAAAGACAACTGGAAAAGGCGGCGTCATCTCAGATGACACCGCCGATAAGCATGCTGGAAATAGGGACCGAGATCGGCTCAGTACTTGAATTCGGGCATCTTCTTCAGCTGATCCTTGTTGGCGTTCAGCACCACGTGATCCGGATACCAATTGTCGCTTCGGTGGGCCGACGTTGATGCGCTTCCCGTCGTGCTCGTCGAACCGGCATTGCCGGTCTTTCCAGCGCCATCGCTGGACGCAGTCTTCACCGGTTCTTTGGCGAATTTGAGCTGATCGAACGTTACGGCGACGTTGTGTTCGCCCATTCCAAGGAATCCTCCCACCCCGATCACCACGTTGGCAACCCGCCCGCTGGAATCAAGGATCAGATCATTGATGTCGCCGATCTTCTCGTTGCTATTGTTATAGACGTTCACGCCAACGAGTTTCGATGCACGCCATTCGCCTTCCTTGTGCATGGAGGCCGTCGAGGCAGTCGGCTGCATGTTGGGCGCCGCGGTCGTCGCGCTGTTCTGGGGCGACTGCGCCATGGCAGGCGTAGCCAGCAGCATCGCGGAGGCAAGAATGCAAAGTGATGTCTTCATGACGATTGCTCCTAGTTGTGTTGGATTATCGTCAACTCATCGCACGCTCGCAAGTTTCGTGTTCCTGAATGCGAATGTACGCTCCCGCACGAGACTTATCCGACCAGCTTGAGGCGGCTGCGCATCTTTTGATGAAGCATTGCACGCGTCACGGAAGGGTTGCATATGATGAACTCGACCATAGCGATAATGTCGTCCCTGGTGCGATTGCAGCAAGGGTTCTCGTAAGCGGCAAGAAGCCTTTGGGCCTCCTCCAAGGCTCCTACCAGAACTTCGGTATCGGTTCGGATCCGGACTTCTTGCGATGACATCTCCGCCTCTATCGCTTCAAGAATATCTGGATTCTATTGGCTGCCGTACAGGCGACTTAACGGCAGTACGGAATCGCGTTCACGAATATGCAATGCGGAGGGGCGGCACCGCACAAGGACGGTTGTGCGCCGACAGGATGATCCCCTGACAATCGCAAGACATCGCTTTCAGCCTGGCCTCGTCCATGACGACGATCCCTGCTCTGCGACAGCCAATCACTCCGTCGCGCATCATACTCCCGAGAGCGACCGTAACGCCGGCGCGCCGGACCGCGAGAGCACTGGCTATGTAACTATGCGTGAAAGGTATCTCGCGAGACCCGAGCCTGTCGCTGGCAACCAGGAGCCACCGCGCGAGGCGCTGGTGCAGCGTGTGCCTGGAATTGCAGGCTGATAGCTGCGAACTGTGAATCAGGATCGCCTGAACATAGCCTAAAAGCATCTTTTCAAGCTCGACGTCCCTCTTGATCAAAGAAATCAGCTGATCGGACTGGATCCGAAGCGCTTGGCCCGGCACTCTCACGCTGCAGCGGTGCGGCGAAACGTGCATGCCCAGGACCAACGGCACGCCGACAAAATCCTTCATCCCGAGCGTATGGATCTCGACCGGCAGGCAGTCGCCCGCACGGGTCGTGACAGAACACCCGCCGGACTCGATGAAGTAGGCATGGCGAAGAGGAGTGCCGCGATCGTAGAGAATTTGTCCTTTGTTCAGAGACACCGTCTCGCAGCTTTCGAGCAAACGGCACTGCGATGAAGCCGACAGTCGGGAGACGAGTTCGTTGCGGCTAGTCCCGCAGAGGGGCTCGTCCAAACCAAGCCGCTTCGAGTTGAATTCGTTTTCTATCAACCGCAGCGGCGATGAAGAATGTTCCATGTCAAGCCCAATTCTAGACCGCTACAATGATTGCCTGTACGATGGGATCGATCGAGCGATCCTGGGAGTCAGGGTGACCGATAGTAGTGTCGGGAAAAACCTGACAAGAACCAGAAAACATCGAGGAAGTGCCAGCACGTGGGCGTTTTGCTGTCTCATTTGATACGCACCCGCAGGGAGGCGCCCACCTCAATGTCCCGTCGCGCAGCCCGCCGCCCCTTGATTCTCGTCTTCATCGCGGCAGCGATGCCTCTTGCGCTTTTTGCGGGTTGGGTCGTTTTCCTGAACGCGCAGCAGCAGCGCAGGGGTTCTCAGGCTGCCGCCGTGGAGACGCTCGATAGCGTCGTCAACCGGCTTGCCTCCGAGATCAGCCTCCAGCTCGAGATCGCCGAGACCGTCGCGGCTTCCGCAACACTCGACAAGCCGGACCTTGACGCGTTCTATCGGGAAGCGACGCGTGTCAACGAAGCACGTCCTCTTTGGCAGACGATTCAGCTCGTCGACCCCGACGGGAATCAGGTGCTTGATGTCAGCCGTCCACTCGGAGATGGGATGCGCGCCACCGCCGACCGAGAGAATTTCGAACAGATCCTGAAAACGAGAAAGCCGGCGATCGGCGGAATTGGGCCACGTGGTCCCATCACCGGCAAACGCGTGGTGGCCGTCAGGGCCCCCGTTGAGCGCGATGGGCAATTGAAGTTTGTCCTCACGGTGGCCTTGGTGCCCGATGCAATAAGCCAGATTTTGAAGAGCGCAGGAGCCCCGGCCGGCTGGGTGGGTTTCGTGGTCGATGCCAAGGGGAACATCGTCGCCCGCACCTTCGGTGAACAATCCGAACTCGGACAATCTGCCAGCGCTACGGTCCGCCAGGCGATAGCCTCAGCGCCAGAAGGAAGCTACGTCAAAACCACGCCTGCCGGCGAACAAGTCGACTCGATCTACAAAGCCATCCCCGGAACCAGCGGATGGTCGGTCCATTTCGGAATACCGACGCAGGAACTGAATGGTCCCGTCCAGCGCTCAGCCATTTTTCTTGCCGGGGGTGGGGTATTGAGCTTTGTCTTGGCTCTGACTTTGGCCTGGTACACCATACGCGACATTTCGCTTCGCCGGCGCGAGCAAGAGGCGCAGGCAGCATTGGCACTCAGCGCAAGTGAAGAGCGACGGAGGCTGACGATCGATGCCGCAGATCTCGGCGTGTTCAGCTGCGATTTTGCGAGCAGAGAAGCGATCGTGTCGCCCCGCGCCCGGGAGATGCTCCGGATAGACGGTTCGCGCTCCGAAGGAGATACGATCGTTCCGATAGGTCGGATACTGAGCTGTATTGATCCCGCCGACCAGCGGAACTTTGAGGCTTCCTTGCTGAGTTGCCGTTCGGGAAACGTGGCGATTGCTGATTTCCGGACCGCTCCCCCTCACAGCCGGTGGCTGCGGGCCAGCGGACGGCTGTCTCGACTCGACGAAAACAACCTAGACGTCGTGTATGGCGTCATTCTGGATATCGACGAGACCAAGCGAGCTGAGCTGGAGCGACAGCAACTGCTTCGACGTCTTTCCGAAGCGGAAGAAAATGAACGCCGTAGAATCGCAAGAGAGCTTCACGATCAGATCGGCCAGACGGTCACAGGTCTCCTTCTCGGTCTAAAGAACCTGGAGCCGCTTCTTGGCACGAGCCCGAAACGCAAGCTCGGATTGGAGAGGCTCAATTGGTTGCAAGGACTCGCGAGAGGGATTGGGCGCGATATCCATCAAATCGCCTCTGACCTGCGCCCGACCGCCCTTGACGACCTGGGCCTTTACAAGGCGCTGGAGGCATTCTGCGCGGAGATCCAGCGCCGGTTCGGGATCAGCGTGGATTTTCAGCCTCTGGGCAGAAGAGATCGTCTCGGCCAGGACGTCGAAATCGCGGTTTACCGCGCCGTCCAGGAGGCCGTGAACAACGTCGTCAAACACGCGCAAGCTCGAAACGTCAGCGTGGTCATCGACCGACGCACAACTGAGCTTAGGATCGTCGTCGAAGACGACGGGAACGGCTTCGACTTTCAGGAATTCTCGCAGGGCGAGAGCCGCCACGCAAAATTGGGCCTGTCCGTCATCGAGGAGCGCCTCACGCTGCTCGGTGGATCTTTGGCGATCGAATCTGAACCCGGCCACGGCACCTCTCTTTTCATGAGAATACCGGTGCCACTAGAGGAGATGGGCTATGTGCCCGATCCGGATCACGTTGACTGACGATCATCCGCTTGTTCTGGCCGGAATGAAGGCGTTGCTTCAGGACGTGCATGACATTGAGATCGTCGGGGAAGCAACGGATGGACAGGCCGCCCTAGACATCATTCGCCAGGCCACACCGGACATTGCCATCCTGGACATTTCACTTCCCGGTATCAGTGGCCTCGAAGTTGCTCGAACCTTAGCGACGCAGCTTCCTCAAGTTCGTCTTCTGGCGCTGACCGTGCACGAGGATCACGCCTACGTTCAGCCGATGCTGCAAGCGGGAGCTCGCGGCTATTTGCTGAAGCGCTCTGCGGCCGACGAGCTCGAGCGCGCAGTTCGCGCGATCGCTGGAGGTGGTTTGTATCTGGATCCAGCAATAGCGGAGAAAGCACTTCCATCCGCGCAGGGCGCCCACTCGTCTTCCGGCGCTTCCACAGCCGGCGAGCTGACACCGCGCGAGAGTGAGGTTCTCAGATTTATCGCGCAAGGCTTCAGCAACAAGGAAATTGCCAATCAGCTAAGCATCAGCATCAAGACCGTCGAAACTTACAAGGCCAGGGCGGTCGAAAAGCTCGGACTGTTCACGCGTGCCGACATCGTGCGCTACGGCGTGGCCCTTGGCTGGTTGAGTCATTCGGGAAAGAGTGCGGATCAAGTTTGAGCGGGAAGTAGGTGGGCCAAACGGCCCTGCATGGCATGAGGACGTCAGGATTATCCCGACAGGCCCCGCTCATCTCCTGACTGCCCGATGGGACGCCGTCCACTATCTTCCATGAAGCGGACGAGAGAACCAACGCGAATCGCCGGCCGAACGGCTTTTGCACTCCGCACCTTTTTGGACGGATCAAGTTGCTTGGAGGCATATATGAGAAATGTACTTTTCCGAGGACGTGCCCGTCGTCGGCTCTTTGCACAGTATGAGAAACTGCCCGAGCTCGCGACCCGGACGAACTCGCGGCTAGATGCCCGCACGGCTAGAACTGCAGGCATTTTCCTCGCTTGCGTCTACATCACCTGTCTCCTGTTCTCGGCGTACGCGATTGCTTGATGGCAACAGGCGTGTGACAACCGACAGAATCACGAAGTTGGATTCATTGTCCCGATCCCTTGCAGAAACTCGTTCGATTATGGATACAGTCGTGGTTCTCCTGGTCCTCGGTATGTTGTTCACGGCTCTTTGTTTTGCGGCGCTGGAGATCGCGGCACGTCGATTTTACCGGACTTTTGGACGTCAGCTTCCGATGTAATGTGCGGCGCACCCATCTCACTGCGCGATGAAGATTGCTGTTATGCAAGGTGAGGGCCGCCTCGATCGACGGCCCTCCAAGTTTGCGTTTATCGGCAGACACGCACGTGCTTGACGATACGTCGACCATGATAGCCGCGCGTGACGATGGTTCGCACGGTGCAGACCCTCCGATGATGATGATAGTGATAGCCGGCCTGCATCGTCTCGGATGTTGCCGCTGCGCCGACCGGTGGCGCCATCATCGCATTGGCAGGAACCAAGAACTGAGTGCCTGCAAGCAGAGCAGCGGCCGCAAATCCATAGGCGATTTTCTTCATGGTTTTTCCTTGTCGTAAGCCCCCTCCGCACTTCTATGTCGTTGCAATGAATGCGGAGTGAACGACGATAATGCAATCGTCGTCGCGATCTTTCGCCGCAGATGCAGAAATGGATAGCTGACTCCGTCGCGGAGACGGCTTGGGGATTGAGGCGCATCCTAATCCGCTTACCGTCCCGCAGGAACTGCCGAAGTCGCTTTTGATTATTCACGTCTCAAAAGTCGCCATCTCGAACGCACTACCCTCATTGGGAGTAGAGCGAACAGCGGCCTTAACGGGAGGGAGTGAACAGGCACTCTCGCCAGGACACAAGGGAGCCTGCAGTGCTTTCGCTGATGGATGTTGCTGCCGTTCTGCTGACATTGTCTGCCGTCTTCGGCTGGCTCAATCACAAGTTCCTGCCGCTCTCCCGCAGCGTAGGTCTTCTCGTGATGAGCGTCCTGACGTCACTGCTCCTGATCGGCTTGGATGCGGCGTTTCCCACAGTTCAACTACTAGACCAGCTTGCCAATGGGCTCCGGCAAATCGACTTTGCCGAAGTCGTGGTGAATGGGATGCTTGCATTTCTGCTGTTCGCCGGCGCGTTGCACGTAGATCTGGACACGCTCAGAAGCCGCGCCATTCCGGTATTTATTCTGGCCGTTCTCGGCACCTCAATTTCAACCGGCCTCGTAGGCCTGATGTTCTGGTTCATCTGCGGCCTTTTACACCTACCCGTATCGTTGGCTTGGGCGTTCGTGTTCGGCGCGCTGATCAGCCCGACTGACCCCGTTGCTGTCCTGAGTACGCTCCGCAACACCAAGGTGCCGAAAGAGCTGCAGATCGAGGCGGAAGGCGAGGCATTGTTCAACGACGGCGTCGGGATCGTTCTGTTCACGATCATGCTTCGCTTTGCGAGCACCGGAGACGGCGCTCAGGTTTCGGCCGCCGATGTCGCTGAGTTACTCGTTCGCGAAGCTGGTGGCGGATTAGTGCTGGGCTTGTTGACTGGCTATGTTGCGTATCGCGCGATGCGGCTCATCGACGACTACGCCATCGAGGTGCTGATCTCCCTTGCCCTCGTCACTGCAACCTACGCACTTGCGCTGCATCTGCACGTCAGTGGCCCGCTCTCCATGGTCGCCGCGGGCCTCCTCATCGGCGACCGAGGACCTCGATACGCAATGAGTGAGCGGACACAAGGATATCTGTTCGCGCTCTGGACCCTCATCGACGAAATTCTCAACTCGGTCCTTTTTCTGCTCATCGGGCTGGAGACCTTGATACTGCGCTTCGATCCTCGCAGCCTCGGTCTGGCAGCAGCGACGGTGCCAATCGTTCTCTTCGCCCGCTTTGCGTCCGTTTCGGTTCAACCATTCCTGTTCGGATGGACTCGCCTGCTCTCCTTGCGCAACGCGCCCTTTCTCACCTGGGCCGGCGTCCGAGGCGGAATTTCAGTTGCACTCGCCCTGTCCGTGCCGGATGGCCCGGCCAAGGCCGCAATGCTCGCCTCAACCTATGGGGTCGTCCTGTTCAGCATCATCATTCAAGGCTCGACTCTAGGCTGGGTGGCAAAGCGGACCGTCGGACAATACGTCTCGTCTCGAACTGTCGCTGAAGCGCGGGGCGACAAGCGCTCACTCTAACCGGTTCAATCCTCATAGCTGTCGATGACTGCATCTGCGATTACGCGTTTGGTCAGGACGCCGACGATATCCTTAACGCGCGGGCGCGAGGCAGAGCGGACAACGATTGCCGCGCCGGCCCGATGGCGCTTCAACCTGGCAAACACCAAGCTCAAAAGGTCCTGATCGCGGCAAATGACCATCCGCCGCTCGACGAATTGCTCGACGATGAGAGATGGATTCGATTGCGACTCCGCCCATAAGCCGGAACGTGGTGGGATCAGCCCGACAATCCGCCCTTCGCGCTCAATCACGATAGGAAGTGCATCGTCGATATCTTCCGCAGCCATGGCCTGTTTTAGTGTCGTTCCTACTCCGGCGACGATAAAGCGCGTTTCCATGATGTCCTGAGCCTGCTTCACCAAGTAGAGGTTGATATGCCGCTCCTTTGGAATGCGGTGACCGCGGTGGCGCAGCTTGACCGTGTAGATCGTCTCGTTGACGAGTGCACGCCTGACGCCTGCCGCCAACGCCACCGCAACGATCACCGGAACGATGATTGCGTAGTCGCGCGTCATTTCGAAGACCATCACGATCGCGGTCATGACGCCGCCCGTACCTGCACCGACCATTGCCGCCATTCCAATGATCGCGGCCGAAGATGGCGTCAGCCCTGAATGAGGCAGGATTGAATTGGTTGCGGCGGCAAAGGCGGCCCCCAGGGTGGCGCCAAGGTAAAGCGATGGCGAGAATATCCCGCCCGACGCCCCACAGCCGAGACTGACCGTCGTTGCCAACAGCTTCAACACAAACAGCAGCACCAGTAACCCCGCCGCCGTCATCTTGTGGTCCAGTATCTCCTGAATGACGGAATAGCCAACGCCGTCGACGTAGGAGTGACCAAAGGCATGCGTGAGCACCACCATCATCAGGCCGATTGACGACATGCCGATGATATTCTGAACATACTCGTTGCCAGACAGCTTCGGAAACCCGTCTTCCATGAAGACGAGCAGACGGATGAACGCCCAGGCTGCCGCTCCAGACAACAGGCCGAGCAGGACGAATGCGAGAGCTTCCTGCGCATTGAAGGATGCGACCATGCTGAATTGCATATCCGGAACCGAAAAGGCCGGGTCCGGACCGATCAGGATGCGCCCGATCGTCGTCGCAGCCCCCGTGGCCACGACGACTGGGAGGAATGTCCGGTTTGAAACTTCCGGCAGAAGAATTTCCAGAGCAAACAGCACGCCGCCCAGCGGAGTATTGAAGGTTGCGGCAATGCCTGCGCCCGCGCCCGCGGATAGCAGCGTGATCCTCTGCCGGGTCGAGAGCCCGATGAATTGAGCAAAGGCTGAACCAAGGGCTGAGCCTATCTGAATGATAGGGCCTTCGCGCCCGACGGCGGCGCCGCTTCCGATCGATATTGCGGACGCCAGCGCCTTTATCAAAGCTACCGAACCCCGAATTTTGCCGCGCTTGTAGAATATGGCGTCCATCACTTCGGGTACGCCATGTCCCTTTGCTTCTGGAGCGAACCGCCGGACGAGAAAAACGACGATGAGGCCGCCGATCACAGGCGCAAGAAGAACAAAGTCGCCGAAAGGACTGGGGCCCTCACTGACGTTTGCGTCGTAAACGACGCTCAGCCTGCCATTGTAAGACAAGTTGTGCACGAGGCCGATCAGCGCGCGAAAGCCGACGGCGCCAAGTCCGGTCATGACGCCAATCACCAAGGCGAGCGCGCAAAGCACGAGAAGGCTGACCTTCCGCTCTTCAGCAAACGGCTTGATGCTGCTGCCGATCAGGGCTTTTCGCGTGCCGTAAGTCAGGACCGAGGGCATTTGACCACTATTGCGCACAGACACCGATATGAACTCTGGTTCCGAAAGGCGGTTCCTGCCAAGAGGCATGGCGACAATCTGCGCCCATCACCGTCATTGGACACCCTTAGTCGCTGCCCGTCCATTCATGGTGCCCTCCCAGCGGTAGTCAGGAAGCTCCAGTTCGTCGGCGATGTCCCGCCCAATTGCGAGCCTCGCCAGCCCCGGTATCGAGAAACTTCTGACCACGACGTTGCGGAAGAGCATTCCCACACGCGTTCTCGGCGCCAGCGCCCCGGCAAAGCGCTCGGCACCCTGCTGTTTCCGGCCTATATAGCTCTTCAGCCGCGCCTCGTATCCGGCAAATGCCTCCAAATATCCTCCGCCGGCCATGGCGAGTTCACCGGCCAAGACATAAGCTGAAATCATCGCCAGCGCCGATCCCTGCCCTGCCAGGAGCGAGACGCAGAAAGCGGCATCACCAACGAGCGCCACCCGACCTCGTGACCAGTTCGGCATCCTGATCTGACTGACGGTGTCGAAATAGAGTTCACCGGCGCGCTCCAGTTCGGCGAGCATCTGATCGCACTCCCAGCCGTCTCCGCTATAGATTTCCCGAAGCAGCGCCTTTTGCGAGGCCGGCGTTTCCGGCAAAACTGACTGGTGCTCGGCAAACACCAAGAGAAACAATGTACGATCGTCACGCAGCGTGAAGCGGCCTACCATACGGCCCGGCTGACCGTAGATCAGATACACATCCTCGTCGCGCGGTCGATAGCCGTGAGCTTCGAAAGCGGCCACGATATACCCCAGACGCCGCTCGAACTGAGCCTGCGGACCAAAGACCAGATTGCGCACCGCTGAATGCAGGCCGTCTGCCCCGACGAGAAGGTCGAACCTGCGCCTGCCGCCGTGCTTCAGCTCGACTTCGACGCAATCTGGTTTCTCTTCGACGAGAATGATCTCGTCTCCGAAAATGGCTTCAACGCCGCTGGTCCGTTCGAACAGCATGCGCGAGAGGTCAGTGCGCTGAAGAGTAACGTATCGTCCATTCGTCAACTCGGAGAAGACTTCGGTACCGAAGCCGGCCAGCCGACGGCCAGCTTCATCTACGATCCGAAACTCTCGGGCGTAGTAGCCGTGGCGATTGATCTCCGGCATCAATCCCATCCGTTCAGCGATGGTGTAGCCGAGCCCCCAAAAGTCGATGACATAGCCTCCGCTCCGTAGAGCGGAGGCGCGCTCGAGGAGCGTCGGCCGGAAGCCGGCTGCTTTCAACCAATAGGCAAGCGTGGGTCCGGCAATTCCAACCCCGGAGATTAGAACGCTGTTCATGCCATCTCCTTAGAAACGAACGACGATCAGCAACACGACGCCCGAGCTCGCTCTAGTGCTTCGGTGGTCTTCGGATGAGAATTATTCGCTTGCGTACAAGAACATTTGAGGCCGCAACAGAGTATTACATACATCGCGACGCGATCGCCGCGATGATGTTCCGAGTAGTCTCGCCTGCGCAACTTCAATGTCGAGCTTCGGAAGCTGGACTGTTCCGACAAAGGAGGCGAATTGGAAGACAAGTTGACTGTTCATGTGAGGCATATCGAGCGCACCCTTCGTGTAAGCGCAATCGCTCTATTTCTCGCGCTCTCGGTCTGGCTGCTTCGCGACATACTGTTGCTCTTGTTCAGCGCCGTGGTCATCGCTTGCGTTCTGCGGGGCGCCAGCAACGCGGTCCGTCGGGTAACGCGCCTCGGGCCATACACATCGTTGATTTCCGTCATTCTCGTGACAGGGCTCGCACTCGGTGCGCTGCTGTGGTGGCGCGGCAGCGCTATTTTCATCCAGGCCGACGAGATCAGCCAGCAACTGAGAACCCAACTGGCACGGATCTGGAGCGAACTGCAAAACAGCTCGTGGGGTTCGATTTTGGCTCAACAGTTGCAGATCGCCGGCAAGTCTCTGCGCACTGGCCTGACAGGCTACGTCACCGGCGTCGTTGGCTCCGTTCTCGGCATAGGTGGCACTCTCGTCGTGACGGCGGCGACAGCGATATTCCTCGCTACGTCGCCCCAATTGTATCTCGAAGGCTCGCTTCGTTTGCTTCCAATGGCCTGGCGACCTCGCGGCCGAGAAGTTGCCGGAGAGCTCGGTGCTACGCTTAGGCTCTGGTTTCTTGGTCAACTCGTCGACATGCTGATCGTGGGCCTGCTCCTCGGATTGGGCCTTCTCCTCATCGGTTCGCCCCTGCCACTATCACTGGCCCTGCTGGCGGCCCTCCTGAACTTCGTGCCATACATCGGGGCACTTGCAGGCGCAGTGCCGGCGATCCTCGTGGCGCTGGCACAGTCTCCTGTCCTCGCCGCTTGGGTCGCTCTCTTGTTTTTGACGATCCAGCTGTTGGAAGGAAATGCCATCGCACCTTGGATTCAGAAACGAACTGTCTCGCTGCCACCCGCACTGACGATACTTTCCCAAACGATCCTTGGCACTCTCTTCGGTTTGATCGGGCTGATCGTTGCCACGCCCCTGATCGCCGTCCTGCTCGTTGCTGTCCGCATGATCTATGTCGAAAGCTTCCTGGAGCGCGAAAGTAAACAGGCTGCCTAGTTCAGGAATACTACTGAAAAGGTACGGAGGCGATGGAGTTGGTACGGTGTCGTACACTCGTGTGTCTGACCGGAAATTGGCGCGACATAGTGTCCCGAACGCTTGACTCTAGAAACCAAGATTGCAGGCTGATGTTGAGACCGCATTCTGAAATGACAGGAGCCACAGATGCGGAGACTCACACTTGCCCTTTCTCTCACCGGCCTGATCGCGATATCTCCTATCAGCAGTACCCAGGCTGCGCCTCTGACACCGCTCTCGGCAGCCGCGAGCCCGACGGAGCACACGTCGGCAGTGCAAGATAGTCTCACCCAGGTTCGCTGGCATGGCGGCTGGGGAATCGGCGCCGGCCTGCTGGCAGGAGCCTTGATCGGCTCCGCCATTGCAACTCCGTACTATGAGGAATATCCGCCATACTATGGTTACAGATACCCCTACGGCTATGGTGGGTACTACCCGGCTTACGCCTATACACCTTACTGGGGTGGCTACGGTTGGGGGCCGCGACCATACGCCTGGCGCCCGCGCCCCTGGCGCTATAGCTACGGCTGGTCCGCGCCGAGGCCGTGGGGATATACGGTCCGGCGCGCGCACCCTTGGCGTCATAGCTACGGCTGGGCGCCGCGGCACTATCGGCACCACCATCACGGCGTGATCCGTGCGCACCATCGGTGGTGACGCGTTGCGCGTGTAGCAAAGTGCCCGGCGCATTCAGATGTGCCGGGCGACGATGGGTATTTCGTTGGAGAAGCCGCAACATGGCGGAATTGCTGCAGGACGTCCGTCAGCCGTTCGAAAGACTTCGAGAGGCGATCACGGTGCAAGATTGGCTGTTGACGTCCTGCTTCCGAGTGAAATTTGCACCTACGGCTCGTTCCGCCGGGTGTCGAAGCTTGTGCTTCCACAATGCGGACATTTCGGAATCTTGTGTCCTTTTGTGACGTGAGTGGCCTGATGACATCGCTCACACCTGAAGTCTCCAGTCTCTTGGGCTGTCTCACCTGCATGCGCCGCCATGATACTTCTCCCTGTTGAGCGCGGGCGCCCCATATGGTCCAAGCGTCGCGCGCGGAAAGAGTTGCTAATTGTGTTCGGGGTCGCCAAAGCAACACCCTCTTGGCCTACATGCGTTCTTTCACGCCGGTCTCTACGAGCCACCAATTCACTGGATAGCTCGTGAGAAATCCCGCGATCATCGCAATCTGCATCATGAACCAGAACTCTGGCATCGACGGCTCGAGCCTCACCCCGAACAGATTCCTGAAGATCGCGAACTGCGCGACTGCCATGAAACCGTACATCCCGATTTGCCACGCAGTCAGGGAGAGAGTGTCTGCCTTCACGGCCTGGACGATTCCTGCGCCCGGCGACAAGTCGCGCATCGGTTTGATCGTGAAGTACTGGAATGCAACGCCGAGCACGAAGGCGAACAGGAAATCCACAACCCAGATCGCGAACATCTTCTCTGAAAACAGGCTCTTCCATCCCGCCCAGATCGCAATCACCGGAAACGCGAGCACAAGGCTCTCGGCGATGATGTCCCCAAGTGTACATCCGGCGCCACAGTGCATGGCACCTTTCGCGACCATGACCGGAAACGGCGTCTCCTTCCTGCTGTCGGAGTGCTTGTTCTGCTCAGTCGCATCCCGGGCCGCAAGCCGGCCGAACCGGTAGTACAGCCACAACGTCAGTACGGTGCCGAACAGACCGTTCACTGGCCAGACAACATTCATGATCCACATCCGCTGTGGGTGGCGGGTTAGGTCGATCGCGATGATGATTGCGCAAACAAATCCGACAGCCAGACTAGCCAGCGCCAGATCTTTCAGCCAAATCGGAGTCATTGGCTCCTCCGTTTATCGGAGAAGAAACGTTGTGAAGATCGCCTTCGTTCAAATCGGGCTTGTGGTTTCCCACGATCATCGCGGGGCCGAGCTCTGGAGAATTGATTGTTTCACATTCAATTCTCAGACACGCAGGCGACGTCCGATTTGCCGATCGTACTCGCGCTGTATCAATCCAGAGCACGAACAGGCGGAATGCTCCAGCTGGGCCCGGTCGACCAGAGTTATCGCTGCTCGGGTGTTGCGGATGATGCCGGCCTGTTCGAAAGTCTCGAGACATTCGCTGACACTGGCTCGACGGATCCCCAGCAATTGAGCCAAAACAGCATGCGTGATCGGCAGTTCTCCAGAGTCCATTGCGTTTGCCGCGACGAGAAGCCAGCGGGCAAGTCGCTGCTTGACGGAATGGAGTGAGTTGCAGGCTCCCACCTGTGACGTTTGAAACAAGACAAGGTTGATGTAGGAGAGGATCACTCCACGGAGGGCCCCAAGATCGTCAAGCGCGGCGAGAAAGGCCGGCGTCGGAATTCGCAGTGCCGTTCCGCCCACCTGAACGACCCGACGGTGCGGCGGCATCGGATCCTCCGGCGCCAAAACGCAGGGGGCGCCGATCATTCCCTCGGAGCCGACCAGCCAAGCCTCGACGAAGCGCCCGGCTTCGACCTTGGCAGAGACCGATACGAGACCACTGCCGAGGAAGTAGACATACTCCATCGGCAAACGCCAATGATGAAGGACTTGACGCGGCTTGAGCTCGACGACGGTCCCGATCGACCGGAGTACTGTCAGCTCCGCTTCTGGGATGCAGCGCAGGAGCTTGTTCCGTGCAGCCAGGGGCTGAACGCGGGCTTCAGGCTCAATCGATCTCGGAACCAGGCCTGTCGCCTGACCGTCCTGCATTGCTGCTGCTCCCCGCAATCTCCGAGGATCGGTCGGAACGGTCCACGGGTCTGCGGAGAGTACGCACTCGGGGCATCGGCGGTTCCTTTTTCAGGACTACTCCTATTCTCCGTTCCATCATCCTGATTTGAGGCCTTCTCCTCGAACCGAGGGGGCTCGGACCGACGCGCTGGAGGGCTTCGGACGTTCCGGCCCAAACAGTTGAGTGATGCGATGTCGGTACGAGACCGAACGAAGGCATACGACGTTCTCTGGGACGGAGCTGGTTCTTAAGGTCTCGCGGAAAGCAATTCAGAGCCGGCCAGCGCGGGGGAATCCAACTCTTCCTCTCCAAAGATCAGTCGGCCAGCGTGGCTAAATATTTCGTAGCCATCATCGCGCGCGACCGCGACGAGCGTTACGCCGGCACGCTCAGCGGTCTCGATCGCCAGCGAAGTCGGTGCGGAGACGGCGATGAGCAACGGCACGCCCATTCGTGCCGTCTTCTGAACCAGTTCGACGGAGACCCGACTGGTCATGAGGACAGCCCCCCGGGACGTTTCGAGGCCGGCTCTGGCCGCCGCACCAGCGAGTTTGTCCAGTGCATTGTGGCGTCCGACATCCTCCCTTACCAATCGGATGTCATGGCCGTCCCAGAAGGCCGCAGCGTGCATCGCGCCCGTCGCCTGGTTATGATGTTGGAGCGGTCGCAAGGAGCGCATCGCCTCCAGAATGTCGAAGGGGCGAAACCCGCCCTCGCTGACGACGCGCGTCGGCCGCGGGCAAGCCTGTTCCAGGGTTTCAATTCCGCACAGGCCGCAGCCGACCGGCCCGACCATCGCCCTCCGCCTGTTGGCGAGGAGGTCACCATGGGAATCGTCGAGCCAGATCCGCACTTCGCAACCGAGCTCGAGCTCGACAACTTCGATGCTGATGATGTCCCCGCCATGCTCCACAATGCCCTCGCTCAAGCTGAAGCCTACGCCGAAATCCACGAGGTCAACGGGAGAGGCCATCATCACCGCGTAAGTCGAGCCGTTGTACGTGAGCGCTATCGGCCGTTCCTCTGCGACCTTGCGTGAGGATGGAATCGGGCTACGCCCGCGCCACACCAGCTCTGGTTTGTCGCGCGTACAACGATCCTGCATATCCCGCTCCGAGGTTGGCTTCTGGCAACCTCAGCCATCGGGCCGCGTTCCCTGGCCATCATCCATTGTCGGGCCCCGCTCCCGCTGTTCAACATCGCGCGATCAAAACCATTCCCCTGGTACGGCACCGCGCACAGATTTCCTGAGCGGAGAATGCGTGTATCGCCCGTCCGTCGATGGTCTTGCAGGTGCTGGGTTTTTTCACGCGCTTGCCGCTCAAGCCGCCGTCCCGCCGAGAAGCGGCTGCTCAGGAACCCGCGCGGGGAACATACGTTGCCGATGCACAGGCTGGCCGGTTCCCGAAGAGAGCAAGATCATGGCGCGACCCAACGAAGCTGGTGACCACACTCCAGACACGGTTGAATACGACGGCCCAGCTGGCGGATGGGGGTCCCTGAAAGGAATAGCGCGGATCTTCGGCAAGGAGTGGGATTCGCCCGCGGCCTTGAACACCCTTCGCCGGCAGAACAAGCCGAAAGGCTTCATGTGCGTTTCCTGCTCATGGGCCAAACCTGCGGATTATCATGCCTTCGAATTCTGCGAGAACGGCGCCAAGGCAACGCTCTGGGAGCTAACATCGCGCCGCTGTACGCCGGAGTTCTTTGCCGAGCATACCCTAACCGAGTTGTTGTCATGGAGCGATTATGACCTCGAGCAGCAGGGGCGCCTGACGCATCCGCTGCGTTACGACAGCACTACTGATAAGTACGTTCCCTGCTCTTGGTACGAGGCATTTCATGCTATCGGATCGCAATTGAGGACGCTCGATCCGAAATCGGTCGTGTTCTATTCGTCAGGGCGCGCCAGCCTCGAGACCTCCTACCTGTATGCTCTCTTTGCACGGGTGTACGGCAACAACAATCTGCCGGACAGCTCCAACATGTGTCACGAAACGACCTCAGTCGCTCTCAAGAAGCTGATCGGGGCGGGCGTTGGGACCGTGGTCTTCGACGACCTCAGCAACTGCGATGCGATGTTCTTCTTCGGGCAAAATACCGGGTCGAACAGTCCACGCTTCCTTCATCCCCTACAGGACGCTGCCAAGCGCGGCGTCCAGATCATTACGTTCAACCCCGTCCGCGAAAAGGGTCTCGAAGTCTTCATCAATCCGCAGAATCCGACGGAGATGCTGACGGGCAAGGCCACACAAATCAGCAGCCAGTACCATCAAGTGAAGGTGGGTGGCGACATCGCGGTCATTGTGGGAATCTGCAAGCACGTCTTCGCGGCGGACGACGCGGCCAAGCAGCAGGGCAAACGTGTGGTCGACGCTCCCTTCGTCGAGCAGCACACACATGGTTTCGAAGAGTTCGAAGCCAAGGTCCGGGCGACGTCCTGGGAAGAAATCGAGATCGCATCCGGTCTGAGCCGTTCGGTTATCGAGGGCGCCGCGCAGGTCTACGTCGAGGCGGACCGCGTGATCGGTATCTACGGCATGGGGCTGACCCAGCACGTACACGGCTTCCAAAACGTGGCGATGCTCGTCAACATGCTGCTTCTAAAGGGAAACATCGGGAGAGACGGCACCGGCATCTCGCCCGTGCGTGGACACTCGAATGTCCAGGGTCAGCGCACCGTGGGCATCTCGGAAAAACCCGAACTGGTTCCGATCGACAAATACGCCAAGCAGTTCAGGTTCGAACCGCCGCGCGAGAAGGGCATGAACACCGTTGAGACATGCGAGGGCGTTCTCGCCGGCAAGGTCAAAGCGTTCGTCGGCCTCGGCGGAAATTTTGTCCGCGCCATTCCGGAGCGATCGAAGATGGAAGCGGCCTGGCGCGGGCTGGAGCTGACGGTCCAGATTGCCACCAAGCTCAACCGCAGCCACCTGGTGCACGGCAAGGCAGCCTATCTGCTGCCGTGCCTTGGTCGAACCGAAGAAGATGTGCAGGCAAGCGGCCAGCAGGCGGTTACCATGGAGGATACGTTCAGCTGCATCCAGGGTTCGATCGGGTTGCGCAAGCCCGCCAGCGAACACTTGAGATCCGAGGTGGCGATCGTCGCAGGTCTGGCCAAGGCAACCCTGCCCCCCAATCCCAAACTGAAATGGGATGAATGGGTCGGCAACTACGATCTCGTTCGTAACGAGATCGCGGAGACCTATCCGGACGAATTCCACGACTTCAATGCGCGGATGTTCACGCCGGGCGGGTTCTATCGTGGCAATTCAGCGCGCGAACGGATTTGGAAGACCGAGAGCGGCAAGGCAGAGTTTACAGCGCCCGAAACCCTCACCTCGACCGGCTTTTCCGATGCACCCGGCCGCTTCCGGCTGCTGACCATGCGCAGCAACGACCAGTTCAATACGACGATTTACGGCTACAGCGATCGGATGCGAGGCATTGAGGGTACACGGGACGTATTGCTGATGAATCCCGACGAAATCTCACGCGCCGGACTTCGGGAGGGCCAAATGGTTTCCCTCGTCAGCGACGCGGAGGACGGCATCCTGCGCGAGGTGGGTCCTCTCAAGGTGACCCCGTTCAAACTGCCGGATGGCTGCGTCGGGGCCTATTATCCGGAAATGAACCCCCTGATCCCGCTGTCGCACCACGACATCCATTCGAAGACGCCGGCCGCTAAATCGGTGCCGGTCCGAATCCGCGCGTGAGCGATGGCGCGGAAGAGGGGCCGTGAATGCAGCTTTTCCGCCCCGGCGCGAACACGATTGCGACGGTGATGATCGCGGCAATTGGAGCAGCGCCGGTGCTTGCAGTTGGGTTGTCCTATGAGGTGATGCGATCTCCTTACGTCACCAACCAGAACATCAGCCGGAACCAGCCGGTGCCGTTCAGTCACGAGCATCATGTTTCCGGTCTCGGTCTGGACTGCCGCTACTGCCACGCCTCGGTGGAGAAGGCGCGCTTTGCCGGCATCCCGCCGACTGAGACTTGCATGACCTGCCATTCGCAGATCTGGACCAACGCGCAGATGCTGGCGCCGGTGCGCGAGAGTCTTTCCAAGAACCAGCCGATTGCCTGGGAACGCGTCCACCGGCTTCCCGACTACGTCTATTTCGATCATTCCGTCCACGTCGCCAAAGGCGTCGGATGCACGACCTGTCATGGCGACGTCGGACGGATGCGGCTGATGCGCCAGGCCGCGCCGCTGACGATGCAATGGTGCCTCGATTGCCACCGCTCTCCTGAACGTTTCCTGCGTCCACGCGAAGCGGTTTTCGATCCGAACTGGCAGGCGCCCAAGAATCAGGCCGAGATCGGGGCCAAGCTTGCCGCAGGCTATCACATCAACACGGGTCATTTGACGGACTGCACGATATGCCACCGCTGAAGGAATTGCCGACGCGGCCAGGTCCTGCCGGACGTAGCAAGCTCAATCGCCGTCAGGCGCTCAGCTTGCTGGCAACCGGCATGGCGGGTGGACTCGCGGCCTGCACCAAGCCGGATGAGCAGATCCTGCCCTATGTCAGGATGCCCGAGCGGATCGCTCCTGGCGAACCGCTGAAATTTGCGACGACGCTCGCATTGGCGGGGATCGGTCGCGGCGTAATCGTGACTTCGATCGACGGCAGGCCGATCAAGGTGGAAGGCAACCCGCGTCATCCGGGCAGCCTGGGTGCCACCGACGTTTTCGCTGAAGCAGCCGTTCTTTCGCTTTACGATCCCGACCGCTCGCGCACGATCCTGCACGATGGCGCGATTGCGCCGCGCGAAGCGTTGAACCGAGCGCTGGTGACCGAACTCTCCGAGGCCCGCAGCAGCCAGGGTAAAGGCCTGCGCTTGTTGACCGGGCGCACCACCTCCCCGACTCTGCTGCGCCAGATCGATGCTCTGCTTCAGGCGTTCCCGGCCGCATCGTGGCACGCGTACGATCCAACGGACGAGGACAACGCGCGCCAGGGTGCGCAGCTCGCTTATGGCCAGCCTGTGAGCAGCATTGCCGATTTCGCAAAGGCGCGCGTGATCGTTGCGCTCGATGCCGATCCGCTCGGGCATGGCCCCGATCAGATGCGCATTGGCCGCGGTTACGCAACCGGCCGCGGCGACGCGAATGCTTTTTCGCGTCTCTATTGCCTTGAAAGCGCACTCACGCTCACCGGAGCAAAGGCGGACGAACGTGTGGCGCTTCGTCCCGAAGCAATCGAGCGGTTCGCAGCGGGCCTCGCGCGGGAGCTCGGCGCGGCGACCGGCGCAACCGATCTTCCAGAGCGCGAGCGCCTGCTGCTTCAGAAGATCACGGTCGACTTGAACTCGCACAAGGGTGAGGCGCTGGTTGTCGCGGGCCCGGCAATGTCCAGGGAAGTCCACGCATTGGTGCATTGGATCAATGCCAAGCTCAATGCGCCCATTCGGCTCATCGATCCCGTTGATCGTACGCCTTCCGGCAAGCAGGCGGGATCACTCGAACAACTCGCAGGCGATCTGGACGCCGGTCGCGTGCGTCAGCTCGTGATGATCGGCGCCAATCCCGCCTATGACGCACCAGCCGATTTGCAGTTCGAGGCGCGGGCGCAAAAAGCGACATTCCGCCTGCATATAGGGGAGTATGCCGACGAGACGGCGGCTATCGCCACCTGGCATGTTCCGCAAAGTCATCGGCTAGAAACGTGGTCGGATCTGCGGGCCAGCGATGGGACGGCAAGCATCGTCCAGCCTCTGATCAAGCCCCTCTACGAAAGCTTCAGCGAGCACGAGCTTCTCGCCTGGCTGACCGGCGCAGAGGACGCGCGCGCCTACGAATTGGTGCGGCAGACCTGGCGGAGCGCGGCCGCTGCGGATTTCGAGGCGTGGTGGCGACGCGTGCTGCATGACGGCATCGTTGCAGGAAGCGGTGCTACTGCTGTTTCGACGGCTGCTCCGCTTCTGCCGCCGCTCGGGGAGGCCGAACCTCACGATCTGCGCGATGACGAAATTCGCCTGGTGCTGCGCCCTGATCCTTGCCTGTGGGACGGTTCATACGCCAACAACGCCTGGCTGCAGGAGTGTCCGAAACCACTCAGCAAGCAGGTCTGGGGCAATGCGCTCGCGCTGCATCCAGATCAGGCAACCCGCCTCGGTCTCGCATCCGGGGACGTCGTCACGGTCGCCGCGAACGGCCGATCGATCGAGGTGCCCGTGCTGACTGAACCCGGGACGGCCATGGGCGTCGGCGCGCTCACGCTCGGTGGGGGGCGGCAAAAGGCCGGCGCGATCGGCAACGGCGTCGGCGCCAGTGCCTACACGATCCGGACCTCCGACAACAGTTGGCGCCTACCGCAAGTTGCGATCAAGCGGATAGGACGCCGGGAGCCGATTCTCACAACGCAAAACGTCGTTCGCACGCCAGAGGACGTCCGCGAGCTCTATCCACAACACCGGCTCGGGCAATCCCTGACGTCGGCGGCCATCCCCGATCCTCCAAGCCTGATGCCACCGGCGGTGAAGTCTGGCGACGGGCATGCATGGGCGATGGTGATCGATACATCGGTTTGCATCGGTTGCAATGCCTGCGTGCTCTCTTGCCAGGCCGAGAACAACATTCCCGTGGTGGGGCCGGAGCAGGTGGCCATGGGACGCGACATGCACTGGATGCGCGTCGATGCCTATGATCATGGCGCGCCGGCCAGCCCGCAACTCGGCTTTCAGCCCGTGCCGTGCATGCATTGCGAGCACGCCCCTTGCGAACCTGTCTGCCCTGTCGCTGCATCCGTCCATGACAGCGAAGGCCTGAACGCGCAGGTCTACAATCGCTGTATCGGAACCCGCTTCTGCGAAGCGAACTGCCCGTACAAGGTGCGGCGCTTCAACTTCTTCGGCTACGCGGACGGCGAGGAGTACGGCAACCTCGGGGCGGAATCCTATCGCGGGCAGAAGAACCCTGAGGTGACCGTTCGCGCCCGCGGCGTCATGGAGAAGTGCACCTATTGTGTGCAAAGGATCAGCGGAGCCAGGCGCACCGCGGAACGTGAAAACCGTCCGCTCGATCCCGACGAAGTCCGAACGGCTTGCCAGAATGCCTGTCCGACCCGTGCCATCAGCTTTGGAGATCTGAACCAGGCGGACGCTGAGATCAACCGCAGGAAGTCCGATGCGCGCCATTACGCCCTGCTTGGCCATCTCGGCACGCGTCCCCGCACCACTTATCTATCCGACGTCCGCAACCCGGCCCGGTCAGATTCGGAGCGGCGGACATGAGCGAGGTCCTCGCTGCAGAGCCCCCACCGGCGCATCGTTGGATTGCGTCCGAACGCGCCGATGATCTCGCGATGACGCAAGCCGTTGCGGATCCGCTCTTCACCGGATTCGGCAGACGATGGTGGGGCGCAATTTTGATAACCTTGCCTTTCGTGCTCTGGCTGTTCGGAGCGATCGCCTGGCTGTTCTATCGCGGCATCGGCATATGGGGCATCAACTCTACTATCGTCTGGGGAGTCGCGATCGCCAACTACGTCTGGTGGATTGGCATCGGCAACGCCGGCACGCTGATTTCGGCAATGCTGCTGCTGACGCGGCAGAAATGGCGCGCCTCGATCAATCGCTTCGCGGAAGCGATGACGCTGCTTGCGGTCGCGATCGCCGGGCTGATGCCGATCATCCACCTCGGACGACCGATCTATGCCTATTGGCTCGCCCCATATCCGAACACCATGGCGCTCTGGCCGCAATGGCGCAGTGCCCTGGTGTGGGACTTCTGGGCCATCGTCAGCTACCTGCTGTTCTCCCTTCTGTTTTGGTACGTCAGCCTGATCCCCGACCTCGCGACCATGCGCGACCGCACGCCCCATCGCGCGGGGCAGCTCCTCTACGGCGCATTCGCGTTGGGTTGGCGCGGCTCGGCCCGCGAATGGTCTCGCCTGCGGACGTTGCATACGACGATGGCTGCCTTGGGTGTCCCGTTGGTCTGCTCCGTGCACTCGATCGTCGGCCTCGATTTCGCGGCCAGCCTGATGCCTGGATGGCAGGAAAGCATTTTCCCTCCTTATTTCGTCGTGGGCGCGATGTATTCGGGTTTTGCCATGGTCGTGGTGCTGGCGGCGGCGATCCGATGGGGTCTCAGCCTTCACGCGATCATCACGTCTCGCCATTTCGACGTGATGGCCCGCATCCTGCTGATGGCCTCCATCGTCATGTTCTATTCCTACGCGACAGAGTGGTTCATGGGCTGGTACGGCGGTGAGCATGCCGACCGTGAGGTGGTTCGCTTCGAGTTCACTGGCACCTACGCGCCACTGTACTGGGCCTTGCTGGCCTGCAATTGCCTCATCCCGCAATTGCTCTGGTCGCCCTTCGCGCGACGGTCGCTCTTCATTCTGATTCCTGTTGCTATCGTGATCAACATAGGCATGTGGCTCGAGCGCATTCTCATCGTCTGGAACACGCTTTCACACGGCTATATGCCCGCGCTCTGGCGCAGTTTCCACTTTACCTTCTGGGATTGGAGTTTCCTGATCGCGCCGCTCGGGCTTTTCGCCTTTCTGTTCTTGATCTTCATGAGGCTGATACCGAGCGTATCGATGTTCGACATGCGCGAACTCGCTCACGAGGAGGCCACCGCATGACAGCGAAGCTTGTGGCAGAGTTCCTCGACAGCGAAACGTTACGAGCGGCCTTGGAGCCCATAAGAAGCACCGGACATACCGCGCTTGACGCCTTCACACCCTATCCGATCGAGGGTCTGGCCGACCAACTCGGGCAACGACGCTCGCGAATGCGAGTGGTCATGCTGGCCGCTGGGCTCGCAACGGCCGCATTCGCGTTCGGTCTGCAATGGTACAGTGCGGTGATCGACTACCCCATCAACAGCGGCGGCCGACCGCTGAACTCCTGGCAGGTGTTCCTGCTGGTCCCCTTCGAGGTGGGCATCTTCGCTGCCGCAATGGCGGGAGTGATCGGATTCCTTCGGTCGTGCCGTCTGCCCCGACTGCATGATGCGTTGTTCGAGATCCCGGGTTTCGAACGGGCAACGCAGGATCGCTATTTTCTATTGGCCGCTTCCGACACGGACCCAGCGAGTTTGCGGAAGGTCCTCACACAATCCGGCGCAGTAACGGTGACGGAGCTGCACGCGCGATGACGCTCCGCTCGCTCTCATCTCTGCTGTTCCTGTCGCTCGCACTCGCCGGCTGCGGCGATCATTCCATGTCCCAGCAAAATCGTTACAGTACGTTTTCCAAGGCCGGACTGTACCGGGACGGCACGGAAGCGCAGCCGCTGCCGCAAGGAACGGTCGCGCAGGGTGATCTCGAACGTTCACGGCAGATCACCACGCCGCCTGCGGTCGACATGGCTCTGCTGTCCCGGGGCCGGGCGCGTTACGACATCTACTGTTCCCCGTGTCACGGGCTCTCCGGCCAGGGCGACGGCATGATCGTTCAGCGTGGGTTTCCTGCTCCACCCTCCTACCATTCCGCCCGGCTTCGCGCGGCCGATGCCCAGCATTTCTTCGACGTGATCAGCAACGGCTATGGCACGATGTATTCTTATGCCGCCCGCGTCGAGCCGCGCGACCGCTGGGCCATCGTCGCCTATATCCGCGCGCTCCAGCAGTCGCAGCGAACCGACATGGCCGACGTGCCCGAGTTGAGGAGCAAGCTGCCGTGATCGTTGCGCTTCGTCGCCAGACGCTGAGTGCTTTCGCCTCGCCGCATGCGGCGGCGGGTCTCGCGCTGGTGTCGCTCACGGCTGCCCTGGTGCTCGCGGCTGGACGCCTCGGTCCTCATCCGAGCCTGTTGCAGGGCTGGCTGCTTGCATTTGCAATATGGAGTTGCGCTCCAATCGGCAGCATGACCTTGCTGCTCATCCATCGGCTGACGGGCGGTCGTTGGGGATTCGTAGCGGGAGCGGTATTGCGCCCCCTCGCCGCCTTGATGCCTCTTGTCGCCATCGCCTTTGTCCCCGTTCTCGCCGGACTGACTTACATCTATCCCTGGGCCGCGGATCCCATTCATATCAACCCTGACGTGGCGCGCTGGTACCTCGGCCAGCCCTGGTTTGTTCTGCGTGCCGTGATCGCACTGCTCGGATGGTCAGTGCTCGGAGTGACTTTCGGTCTCGGGCTCGGTGGGCGGCTATTGGCCGCGCTCGGACTTGCGTTCTTTGGCTTCACCATCAGCATGGTTGCGGTCGATTGGTTCGTGTCGCTCGAACCGCATTACGTATCCACCGCCTTCGCCTCGATGATTGCAATACAGCAGCTGCTCTCCGCGCTCGCCGTTGTCGCCGTGCTTGCAACGACCGCTTTCGAGGGTAAAGCGCTGAGCGATATCGGCAGCCTTCTGATCGCGACAGTACTGGGCGTCGTCTACCTCGAATACATGACATATATTGTCGTTTGGTACGGCGATCTACCTCACAAGGCCGAGTGGTTCCTCAGGCGCAGCTCAGATGCCTGGGTCAGCATTCTGCTCGTGACATTCGTCGCCGGAGCCGTTCTTCCATTCGCGATGTTGCTGTTCGAGGGCGTGCGCCGCAGCCGTGCAGGCTTGCGCATCGTCGGTCTGTTGCTGCTCTTCGGAAGCGTGATGCACTTCGCCTGGCTGCTGGTGCCGGCATTTTCCGCGAAGGCTCCTGTTGCTCTCGCGGCTCTGGGCGCCCTCCTCGCCTTGACGGTTGCTTCTGTCCTCTTTGGGCAGGGCATCGGATCCGCAGAGGTGCGCCATGCCGAATGAGGAGATGGGCAGCCGCGCGCTGCCGCAACCGGCCGGCATTCACAACCGTGCCGTTCTCCTGGTCGTCGGGGGCTTTCTGCTCTTCGTGGGGGCCTCGATTGCGGGAATGCTACTTTTCCTGAAGACGCAAGCGCCGGACACATTCAACCCGCGCGCAGAGCGCCGGTTTCCCTCACCCGAGCTCCAGACCTCTCCGGAAGCCGACCTGACCCGGTTCGAGGCCGCGCAGCGTGCCAGGCTCACCGGTTATGCCTGGGTCGATCGCGACCACAACATTGCCAGAATCCCGATCGACGAGGCGATGCAACTCGTCGCCGGTCGGGGCCATCAAGCTTATGACGCCCTCCAACCTGCGCCTCCGTCGAGTGCAAGTGGAGGCAATCAATGAGGCGGCCCATCTTTATCTTGGCGCTTGCGCTCTGGCCGGGGCTCGCGCATGCCGGTTTGACCGAGCAGCAGATCGGGCGCGTCGGCTACGATCGTCCTCAGGGCGCGCGCGTTCCGTTATCCCTGCAGTTCAGCGCAGTCGGCGGTGACACCGTCACCCTTCGCGATGCGATCGACGGACGTCCGACCCTGCTCCTTCCAGCGGACTTCACCTGCAAGCAGATTTGCGGGCCGGCGCTGACAATCGCAAGCTCAGCGCTGCAGCAAACCGGGCTTGTCGCAGGACGCGACTACAGCCTTGTCGTTGTCGGAATCGATCCGCGCGACACCATTGACGACGCCCGCCGCTTTACCCAGGGGCAGATCGGGGGCGCGGGAACATCGGTCCTGGCAGGATCGCAGGAGACCGTTGCCGCGCTGCTCGATGCAATCGGCTATCATACCGAAATCGACGACAACCATGACGCGATTGCGCATCCGGCAGCCTTCGTCACGCTCGCTCCGGACGGACGAGTCGTCCGCGGCCTGTCCAGCCTCGCGCTGCAGCCCGATGATCTTCGCCTCGCTCTGGTCGAAGCCGGTGGCGGTCGGATCGGCGGACTTTCCGGCCGCATCGCGTTGCTCTGCTATGGCTTTGACGCGGTGCACGGCATCTACGCCCGCAGGATCACCGTCGTTCTGCAGATTGTCGGGGCCTCGACGGTCGTCATCATGGCCAGCCTGATCGGCCTGATGCTGGTTCGCAGCAGGCGTCGGGGAGCCTCGGCATGAATTCGCCATTCAGGCTGCCGGAAGCGAGTACGCACGCCGCCACGGTGGATCACATCTTCTATCTTCTGCTCTTCCTTTCCGGGGCGACCGTGGTCCTCGTCTTCGGACTCATCCTGCTGTTTGCCATCCGATATCGACGCGGATCTCCCGCCAAGCGCGGCCCGATGCCCGAGATTCTCAGCCGCGAGTTCGAAATCGGTTGGACGGTCGCGACGTTGCTGACCTTTGCGTTCCTGTTCTGGTGGGCATCTTCTGCTGACCTCAGCAGCCTTGCCGCGCCCATGGGCGCACTTGAAATCCACGTCGTCGCCAAACAGTGGATGTGGAAGACGCAGCATTCAAACGGCGCGCGTGAGATCAATGCCCTTCACGTGCCGGTGGATAAGCCCGTCCATCTCCTGATGAGCTCGCAGGACGTGATCCATTCCTTCTTCGTTCCCGCGTTTCGGGTCAAGAAGGACGTGCTGCCCGGACGGGACACCGATCTCTGGTTCCAGGCCAGCAAAGCCGGCACCTTTCCCCTGCTCTGCGCTGAATATTGCGGCACCAACCATTCCATGATGCGCGGCAAGATCGTCGTCATGCGGCAGGACGACTATGCCAAATGGCTGCTCCAGCAGCCGGAGGGCGACGACCTGGCTCATGATGGCGCCAGGCTGTTCGTATCACAGGGATGCTCGGGCTGCCACGCCGTCTCCTCGAACGTCCACGCGCCGCGCCTGGCGGGTCTTTACAACCGCGTGGTGCAGCTGGCGGACGGGCGCACGGTTACCGCGGACGATGCCTACATCCGCGATTCAATCCTGCAGCCGAAGCGCGACGTCGTGGCCGGCTTCGAGCCGATCATGCCGAGCTTTAAAGGGCTGCTCGACGAGAGAGAGATCCAGAGCCTGACCGCCTATATCCGCTCGCTCAGCGAGGAGCAGAAAAATGACTGACGCCCTGCTCGCCGGAGAGCTGCCGCTGCCGCCGCGCCCCGACTATCTGCGCCACGGGTCGACGATCTCGTCCTGGCTTGCCACGACCGACCACAAGCGCATTGCAATCCTCTACGCGATCACCATCACGTTCTTCTTTTTTCTGGGAGGCGCCGCAATCACCGCCGTTCGGCTCGAGCTGTTCCAGCCGAACGGATGGCTGTTGACGTCGGACACTTACAACAAGCTGTTCTCGTTCCACGGGATCATCATGGTCTGGTTTTTCCTGGTGCCGTCGATCCCGAATACGTTCGGCAATTTCCTGCTGCCGCTGATGATCGGCGCGCCCGATGTCGCGTTTCCGCGCCTCAATCTTTTCAGCTGGTATTTGACCCTCGCTGCCGGCGCTTTCACCGTTTATGCCCTCGTCGCCGGAGGCGTCGACACCGGCTGGACGTTCTATACGCCTTATTCGTCGATGTTCTCGAACAGCCACGTCTTCGCGGCGGCCGCGGGCGTGTTCGTTGTCGGCTTTGCCAGCATCGCCACGGGAGTGAACTTCATCGCGACCACCCACATGCTTCGTGCTCCCGGCATGACCTGGTTCCGGCTACCGCTGTTCGTCTGGGCGATCTATGCGACGTCGCTGATCATGGTGCTTGCCACCCCAGTGCTCGCCATCTCGCTCCTGCTCGTGATCGCGGAGCGCGTGCTGGGCTTGCCGATCTTCGATCCGGCTCGCGGCGGCGATCCGATCCTGTTCCAGCACCTGTTCTGGTTCTACTCGCACCCGGCGGTTTACATCATGGTCCTGCCGGCGATGGGCGTCGTGTCCGAAATAATCCCATGCTTCGCGAGGCGGCGGATTTTCGGATACGACTTCATGGTCTACGCCATGCTTGCGATTGCGGGCGTCGGGTTCTTCGTCTGGGGCCACCACATGTTTGTCTCCGGACAGTCGGCCCTGGCCAGCCTCGTGTTCTCCTTCCTGTCCTTCATCATCGCCGTGCCGTCGGCAATCAAAGTTTTCAACTGGACCGCTTCGCTGTATCGCGGTCAGATCAGCTTCGAATCGCCGATGCTTTATGCGCTTGGCTTCGTTGGTCTGTTTACGACCGGCGGGCTCTCCGGGCTGTTCCTCGCCTCGATCCCGGTGGACATTCATGTCACCGACACCTACTTCGTCGTCGCGCACTTCCACTACATCATGGTGGGCGGATCGGTGTCCGCATTCTTTGCCGGGCTCCACTTCTGGTGGCCCAAGGTCACGGGCAAGCTCTATCCGGAGAGCTGGGCAAAGTTCGCGGCCATCCTGATGTATGCCGGCTTCAATATGACATTCCTGCCGCAATTCTTCGCAGGCTATCTCGGTATGCCACGCCGCTATCATACCTATCCGGCGGAGTTTCAAATCTACAATGTCATGTCGTCTGCGGGAGCAGCGGTCCTCGCCATCGCCTACTTGTTGCCTCTGGGATATCTCACCTGGTCCCTGTTCTACG
Organism: Bradyrhizobium sp. WSM4873; assembly: GCF_055811355.1. NCBI lineage: Bacteria > Pseudomonadati > Pseudomonadota > Alphaproteobacteria > Hyphomicrobiales > Nitrobacteraceae > Bradyrhizobium > Bradyrhizobium sp. WSM4873. The sequence continues at coordinate 86,510 of NZ_JBVVPS010000002.1, forward strand.
GCGGAAAGGCCGCGAAGAACCCTTGGGACGCGACAGGCCTGGAGTGGACCACGGGTTCTCCGCCTCCCCCCAAGAATTTTGACAGGCAGCCCCGCGTAGATCGCGGGCCGTATGACTACCACGCCGAAGGCATGTCGGCTGGAACCGATTCCCCCGAAATGCAAAATGCAAGAGAAACGCGATGAGCGACGAAAGCGCACTGCTGAGAGAACCCTGGTCGGATTTCGGCCGGCAGCGCGAGGCAGGCAAGTTCGGAATCTGGGTCTTCCTCGCCAGCGAGACGTTGTTCTTTGGGGCGCTGATGCTGACTTACACGGTTTGTCGAATCGAGCATCCACAGGCGTTCGCCGCAGCCGGGAGGGAGACAAATATCTGGTACGGCACGATTAACACCGCCGTGTTGTTGACCAGCAGCCTCACCATGGCGATAGCTTCGCAAGCATCCGAAGCGTCTGCACAACTGCGACGGCTCGTCCTCGCGTGCCTCATGCTCACCGCGATGCTCGGCCTCGCGTTCATCGTCATCAAGGGCTTCGAGTACAAGGAAGACATTGACAAGCAGCTGGTGCCGGGGGCCGGGTTTGCATTGTCTCAGCCCGGAGCGCAGCTGTTTTACGGATTTTATTGGCTGGTCACGGGCGTCCACGCGATCCACCTTTCCATCGGGATTGCTCTCGTGAGCCGCTTGTTCTGGGTGCTGCTCCGGCGCCAACTTCCCGCGAAAGACAATCCCGAAATCGAGGTCACGGCCCTCTACTGGCATCTGGTCGATATCGTGTGGATCTTCCTCTATCCGCTGATCTATTTGCCGGGGCGCGCATCATGAGCAGGCAGGGCGAGCCAGGTGGTGTTGTGCGCCGCCTATGGGCGAGGAACCTCTTGATCTGGGCAGCGCTCCTCGCACTCCTCGTGCTCAGCCTCGTCGCCGCCTATGTTCCCATGGGCCGAATGACGACAGCCAGCGGCATCATCATTGCGGGGGTGAAATCGACCCTCGTGGTCGTGCTCTTCATGGAGCTCGCCTCAGCGAAGCCGCTGGTCCGGATCGCGGCGATCTCGGGGCTTGTTTTCGCGATCGCGATGTTCGCATTGACCTTCGCTGATGTTCTCGCACGCATCTGACGCACGGAGCAAAGCTCTCCGATGCAGCCACCTTCGAACGCAAGCTTCGGAGAGGAGACCTTTCGCTGCGCTCAAAGGCGTGACTGCACCAGTTCGCTCGTGAAGCCGCGCGCCTCTCTCATGAGGCACACCGCCGGGGACCAGTAGGCGGACGTTGGTGGCTCACGAGTTCTGAAACTCCTTCATATTGAGCCGCAGACCGGCTTTGTTTGCTTGCTCTGCCGTTACGTAAGGTAGGCCATAATAGCTTAGCTTCGGGCTCCACCGCCCCGTTTGGCCCGGGTACGGAAAGGCATACGTCCCTCCGCCAGCGGACGCCTCGCGGGATATCACAACGGCCGCGAGCTTTCCCCCGCTGTCGAAAACAAGATCGGAGACATAGCCATAGCCTTGGCCTGCCTGCAGCCGCGCATAGTCTCCGATGACTTTGGAGACCGAGAATTCGTGCGGCTCTGCTTGCGCCTGATCAGGGTCAGCAAAGAGGCCGTATTCTCGCGACCTCAAATCGGAAAAGTCGGCCACGATAGCTCCTTCATGAAGGGGACGCAGCACCCGGTTGAAGGGAATTCGGGAGATGAACTCCGGCTCATCCTTCGTTCTGAAGCCTTCGACGAGCAAGGCATCAATCTGCCCGTCGTCTGCCAAAGTCACGTTCCGGACGGCTCCCAAATACTCACCTTTCAACGAGAACACAGCGCTCCCAAGCAGTCGCGACGCACGGTATCCATTATAGACCGTGTTGACGAACTGCTGTGACTGCGCCGACTGTTCCGTCGTAGCCTGCGTCGCCGCCTCTGCCCATGCGGGGCCCAACAGAACGGAGGTCGAGATTGTACCTACGACAAATGCAAGGGTGATCCTGCTCTTCAGGCCCATTCAATGCTCCTGCGATCCTTCGTGCCAACGTCATGATTGATCGTATAATCGTTTCCGATGGGCGAAGTTCTGGCCGCCCGTCAAGCGAACGGTCCGCTGCCGTGCCAAGAAGAAAGTGCAGCGACCAATCGGGTACCCGGCCCGGCCTTGGGAAGCACCGCAGATCCACGCCTGCAAATTCAGGCAAGGCTAATACATGCCTCGACCGACGTACTTCGGTCATTGCTCGCGCACCAGAGGCAAGCTTACGATCCCGGCTTGAGGCCCAAGTCAGGTTTCTCCTGACGGCTCTTCACCTTCAGCCCGACTGTGAGGAGACCGGCGCACGCCCCACATCTTGGTGGATAGCCGTTCCAAGGAGACGGGAAATGTTGAGCAACGAACTCGAAAACATCCTGCCAACGCACGGTCCGGCGCCATCTCTCGCGCCGTCACGAGAGCGCGATCAGGCGCCGCACGCGAACCACGCCACGAACGATCTGGTGCGCCGCCTTCCACACTCATCACGCAGCCGGCTAGTCGAACTCTGCGACGAAGTAACGCTGCGACCGAGACAAATGCTGCAGGAACGCAATGTGCTGTTGCAAAATGCATATTTTCTTGAAAATGGCGCGGCCTCGCTGACGGCCAAAGCCGGAGACTGCCTCCCGGTCGAGATACAGACTGTCGGAGCAAAGGATTTCATCGGCATTCCACTGATCCTTGGCATGCGCGTTTCCCCTCACCGTTGCGTGGTTCAGGTTCCCGGTAGAGCCTTGCGCATCGAGGCAGATGCTTTGATTGAGCTGGTGAGGGGCGATGTCGAGATCCAGAAGCTGTTGCTGCGGTACGTGCAGGCCACCCTGATCCAAAGCTCGCAGCTCGCTGCATGCAACTCGCGTCACAGCTTGCAGCAACGACTGGCTCGGTGGCTTCTCGTTGCAGAGAATAAATTGTTCTCGCGCGAAATCCCGCTCACGCATCGATGCATTGCACAGGCCCTTGGCGTTCGGCGCGCAGGTATCACGTCGACAATTGGCGAAATGGAAGCGCGAGGCATCATCAAGCAAGGCCGCGCTCAAGTCGAGATTCTGGATCAATCGCAACTCGAGCAATTGTCCTGCAACTGCTCTCGCGTGATTTTATCTGCACATGAGAACTCTCTCAATGCAGCCAATGCTCGACAAGCAAGCAACTCATGATCGATGGCGCGAAAAAATGAGGGCGTCGCAATGCGTTTGCCTTGTCCGGTTGCGTACCGAGTTCAGGCCGGCGCAGCGAACGCAGCGTGTCTTACCTCGTTAGTCGTCGCAAGCTGCCCGGGAATCGGATGCGAAGAGCTTTGTGGGTGCAGAAGCCACGCTTTCCTCGGCGGCGGAATGGCCCGATCTGCCCCGCTAAAATCGAAGTAGCGAGCTTTGCGGGATAGCCAGGAGCCAGTCGCCAGCTTGCCGAAGTCCAACGTCTCCAGAGCAACGACTATCTTTGGGCAGTACGGTACCATCGCGCGCGTTGCGCCGCTGGTGTTCGTTCTGCTCACCCCGATGGGCGAGTATGTTTTTCACCTTTCTCCGATCTGGATCTTCGGATCCGGCGTTCTCGCAATAGCTGTACTCGCTGAATGGATTCGCGTAGCAACCGACCAGCTATCCTCCCACACCGGTCCTGCCATAGGCGGTCTCCTGACCGTCAGTCTTGGAAGCTTGGCCGAGCTCATTCTTGCGCTATTTGTTCTCGCGCGCGGCCATGTCGAGGTGGTCCATGCCCAGATCACCGGGTCCATAGCGGCGACCTGCTTGCTGGGGTTGGGTCTGGCCATCGTCGCCGGCGGGTTCAATCGCGAGCGCCAAAGCTTCACCCAAGCGCGCGCTGGGTTGTTGTCGAGCATGCTCGTTCTGTCGGTGATCGCTCTCATTCTGCCGGCAGTGTTCGACTACACGGGTCGCAGCATCCGTCATGTCAATAACGTGAATGCCTCCGATGAGCTACTTAGCCTGGCTGTGTCCGTGGTGCTGCTAATTCTCTACTCCGGAAATCTTGTCTTCACCCTCGTTACCCACCGGAATGTCTTCGCGACCAATGAGGAGGCTTCGGCTAAATCGGCGTGGTCGGCAACCACATGCTTGATCGTGTTACTGGCGTGCACCGGCGCGGCGGCCCTGCAGAGCGAATTTGTGTCCGGCGCTCTGACGGAAGCGGCCAAATCAACGGGTGTGACACCACTCTTTCTTGGCGTCGTCGTGCTTGCTCTTGTGGGCACCAGCTCGGACATTTTTGCGGCTGTTTGGTTCGCTCGGCGCGACAGGATGGGACTCGTGATGACGCTCTGCATTGGATCCGCCATTCAGATTGCGCTGGTTGTTGCTCCGCTTCTGGTCATTTTCTCGTGGGTGATCGGGAACCCAATGACCCTTGTCTTCCAGAATCCCGTCGACCTCTTTTCAATCGCCGGCACTGCGTTCATCGTGAATGCCATCACGAGAGACGCTGAGACCACTTGGTTCGAGGGCGTACTGCTCATTGGTGTTTACGTCGTGCTGGCCCTTGCATACTTTTTTTCTTGAAGTGCAAAGCCGAGCCGAGCTCAACAGCGGCAACCGTCGGAGTTCCAAAGCAGTTGCGTGTTGACAGCTCGGAGGCGCCGCCGGCGATCGCCCCGGCGCCTCTCCAAGATCTAAGTGGGACCGCTTCGGAGCAGACCCTCGCGATTGCTGGACTTGCCGAGCGCCCGTCGATCAGCGCTAAAGAATCACCTCCCCCGCAAAGAAGGCGAGGAGCACGAACACCAGAAAAATCGCAACAGCCGCGAAAAACAGCCACTTGGCGATGGTGGATGCACCAGCGGCGATTCCGCTGAACCCGAGCAATCCGGCTACGATCGATATCACAAAGAAGATCAACGCCCACTTCAGCATGCCAAGCTCCTACGGCCCTCTTTACAGTCGAGGTATGCACAAGTCCGGTTCGGAAGCACACCCACTTCGGGGGTGCTCCCTGGGTTGCCTAGCGACAATCGTTCTGGGCATTCGGCGTTCCGATCAGAACGTTTTATGCCCGGCAGAAGGTCGGCGCGCCTGCGTACGCGCTACGTCAGACGCCAAGCCACACCGCTTCGGGCCCTGTCGCGGCAATTACGGACCAACGCCATACCAGTCCCGCGGCGAGCCGTGCACAGGCGCATGGCGACACAAGCGATCAACCACATCAGGAATTGGAATCGGCTTTTCAACCACGTACCGCGCAAATCGGCTGGGTATGACTTCGCGGCTGGATCCCGTGTAGATCAGGAAGGGGATGCTTCTGTTCAAGAGGAGATCTGCGAATTCGAACGAGGCCCGCCCGTGCAGGTCAACGTCAAGAAGCGCCGCATCGATAGCTGCATTAGCCGCTGCATGGAAAGCAGGGCTTAGCTCTGCAAACGAGCCAATTGGTTGATGACCGCTGCGTCGGATCTCGACCGCGAGATCGTCGGCGATGAAGTATTCGTCTTCGATTATGGCTATTCGCATTGGGACTCCAATGACGTTGCGGCAAGCCCTGCGAGTCTTCGCCTATCGTATGGATGACGCCGCGGTGATCAACCCGGAGCCGGATTGCAGACCGCATAAGTTGGTCCGCTGCCGCGCGGGGCCAGTGGTGCTTCGACCGGAGCCTTGCTGCTGCAGGAAGCAGGTGCTCGCGGCGGGGGTACACATACGTACCAACTGTCTCTGCAACGGCACGGCCGCTCGCGCATTTTCTTCGGGTAATGAAAACCGCGGAGATGAATTAATGAAAGCAAACAGATGGTACGTTGCCGTCGCCGTATTGGCGCTCGCGATTCCGGTTGGAACTACTGCGCAAGCCGCACCTATGTTGGCTGCGAGCGGGATGGCCGAAAACCACGCAAGCCTGGTGGAAGTTCAATGGAGGCATGGCCGTTACCACGGTTGGCATCGTCATCACTGGCGCGACGGCTACCGGCACCGCTATAGCCGCGGCTGGGGTCCAGCGTTGGGCGGCTTCGTGGCAGGTGCGGCGATTGGAAGCGCCGTCGCCAACAGCCGGGCCCAAGCTGCCGAGAACAACGCCTACTGCTCTCAGCGATACAAGTCGTACGACCCGAGCTCCGGGACTTACATGGGCTACGGCGGCATCCGGCATCCATGTCCCTGACCTAGACCGCGTTCTACCGGCGCCAACCGTTAGGAACGCCTACAACTTTTGAAACTCGAGCAAAGGAAATCTAAACATGAAAGCGACCTCATTCTTGGCGGCGGCAGCTCTTGTTGGCGCATCATCGCTTGCGATGGCGCAAAGCGCTCCGCAAACTACCGGTCCCGTGGAGCATAGCGCAGTGCAGAACTCGAGCCGCAATCAGTCAGCCGACCAACGCACTGAAAACAGCATGGCAAACAAGGGGGGCAACAAGGCGGACGCGGTCCAGTCCGACCCTGGTCAAGCGAGCACTCGGCAACAGATGGTCAACGACCTGCAACAGGCAGGCTTCACCGACGTCAAGGTACGGCCGCAGTCGTTCCTGGTGGAGGCCAGGGATCGATCAGGAAATCCGGTGACAATGTTCGTTGGTCCAAATACGTTCGCCGAGGTGAAAACGGTCGGCGCTAACGCGCAGAAGTCTTCTTCGAATTCAAACTCGTCCAGCAGCAGCGCTAACGCAACTTCGGATCGCCCGGGCGGAGCCTTCACGTCGGTGCCGCCGAAGGACGGCCTGAGCTCGCAGTTGATGGGTCTGCAGGTGTACAACAACGCCAAACAGGACATTGGCACGATCAAGGACGTCGCGCTGAACGAGAACGGCATCGACGGCTATATCCTCTCGGTGGGAGGGTTCCTGGGCCTTGGCGACCACTACGTTGCAGTGCGGCCTTCGGCAATCAATCTGAAGTTCGATCATGCGGCCAACAAATGGACCGCGACCATGGACACGACGGCCGACCAGTTGAAGTCGGCGCCTGAATTCAAGTACCCCAGCAACGGGTAATCTTCTGAGGTGGAGCGGTTGGGCGGAACCGCTCCACCTCCCGGCTGTTGGTTCCAGGTTCGATGTGGTTATGCGGCTCAAAATATGCTCGCCCGCGCTGAAAAACTGCTGGCTGACCTTGGCGAGACATTCTGGCTGGCGCCTATGGTCATGGTGCTTTGCAGCCTGATCGGCGCCTTCACCCTCGTTCATATTGACCAGAGCAACACGGTCTACCTCTCAGATCTACAGAGTTGGATGTACGACGGCGGCGCGACCGGCGCTCGCACCCTGCTCGGCACCGTAGCCGGCGCGACGATCGGTGTCGCGGGAACCGTGTTCTCGATCACCATTGCCGCGTTGTCTCTCGCTGCAGGTCAGATGGGGCCGCGACTGCTCCGCAATTTCACTCGCGATCGCGGCAATCAACTCACGCTCGGGATGCTGCTCGGCACCTTCTGTTACGCTCTCGTCGTGCTGAGAAGCATCCGGACAGAACCCGAGGGGGGCTTCGTCCCTCATCTATCATTAAGCGTTGGTATTCTGCTCGCATTGGCTTGCGTGGCGACGCTCGTCTACTTCGTCGGTCACGTCGCCGGCCGGATCAACGTTGAAACTGTCGTCGAACTCGTCAGTGAAGACCTCCGCAGCGCTATGCGCCAGCTAACGGTCCAGGATCCGCAGCCGAAGCCTCCGCCGGGCGAGTACTGGATCGGCTCCCTGCCTCTGAAGGACTCGCGGCGCGGTTATCTGCAGCATCTGGACGAAGAGGGCCTGGCCACCTGGGCGGCCAAGCATAGAGCCACCATTCGGCTGTTGATCGGCCCCGGCGACTATGTTTTTCCGGGGGCGACCGTCGCTCTGGTAAATCCTCCCGTCGACGGTGCCGAAGCGGCTATCCGGAATGCGACGGCGCTGGGCGCAACAAGCAGCATCGCTTCCGATCTGCGCTTTGCCGTTCGCCAACTCGTAGAAGTCGCGGTGCGGGCACTTTCGCCCGGCATCAACGATCCACACACCGCGCTCTCGGTCCTGGATCGACTGGGTGCGGCGCTCTGCGATCTCGTACCCCTGCATCTGCCATCAGGAGTGTCGATCAGAGGAAGTCAGCCGGTGCTGGTGGTGCCGCATGTGCAATACGATCAACTGCTCGGGACGATGTTCCATATGATCCGGCAAAGCGCAGGCGCCCAGCCTGCAATATCGATCCGAATGATTGAGGTGATGACACAAGTCGCAAGCTCCGAGCGCGACCCCACCCGGCTCTCGGCGCTCTCCCACCACGCCGACCTCGTACTTGCAGACGCTCGTCGCCTGATTGCCGCTCGCAGCGACAGGGAGGATGTCGAACGTCGATATCAGCTGTTTACTCTGATGGTCCGGGCAGGTCCGATGGGGCAATTTACCGAACAGGTCTTCCCTCTAGCGGGCGACGATGATCCGCCAAACGCTATCGCTGAGACAGTCGCCTTCCGATCTCAGCGTTGAGTTCGGCGCCGCCAGGACGGAATAGGCAGCGACTCAGAGCCATATCGTCAACACGGCAACTGCGCCGAGCGATCCGCAGGTCTTTATGATAGGCAGCGAACACATACGTTGAGAATGCGTATGACCCCGAAACCAAGATAGCGGAGCAGAAACGAATTGCCCATCTCTTCGGGCTGCTGAGGGGCGCTTGAGCTCAACGCCTCCCCGCGCCAACGGCGCTCCGTGGTCCGGAAGCGTACCCGCAAATGCGGGAACCAAAGCGCCGGACGCGCTCTTGGATCTGGAGCAAAGCATCAATCTATGACGAGTAACTGGCATGGCTCAGACGTATCGCGCGGCAGATTGGGCGGCATTCACCCTCGGAGGATTCATGGTTCTGATCGGCCTCGTGCTCGGGGCCGGCGGTGCATGGCTGCTTTGGTTGGGAGGCTCCTTCTATTATCTCCCCAGCGGAATCGTCCTGATCATCTCGGGTCTGCTGTTGGCCCGCCGGCGCGTTGAAGGCGCATGGCTTTACGTTCTTCTCTTCCTGTTCACCCTCGCCTGGGCGTTCTGGGAAGTTGGCGCCAACGGTTGGGCGCTGGTGCCCCGGACTGTCGGACCGGCCATTTTGCTGATCGCCGTCCTGGCGCTCACGCCGAAGCTTCGCCCCATTCGCCACCAGTATGAAGCTGCGGCTACAATCGCTGTCGGGCTTGTACTGCTGGTAGCCACAACTGTGTTGATGACCGGAGCTTTTCGGCCGGCAAGCGCCGCTCCTCGCGTAATGCCATCGCCGACCGTCGCGATGACCGATCCTTCGCCTCTGAAGACAGGCGCAGATTGGCCTGCGTATGGCGGCAGCTACAGTGCGCGCCGCTATTCGCCGCTCGACGAGATCAACTCGACGAACGCCGCCAAGCTCACCAAAGTCTGGACCTTTCACACGGGCGACTTGCCTACCAAGAATACAAAGGGCACATACGGCGCAGAGAACACGCCGCTGAAGGTGGGGGATAACCTCTACGTCTGCACGCCCAAGAACATCGTTATCGCCGTCGACGCCAAGACCGGCAAGCAGATCTGGCGATTTGACCCGCGCGTTCCGGACGAGTTCATTCCGTATACCGCAGCTTGCAGAGGCCTTGCATATTACGAACTCTCCAATGCCGATCAGGGCGCGGCCTGTGCCAGCCGCATCATCGAAGGTACGCTTGACGCACGCCTGATCGCAATCGATGCGAAGACCGGCAAGCGCTGCGAGGCATTCGGACATGACGGACAGGTCGACACTGCGACGGGAGTTGGTCGGCACGATCCCGGCATGTTTGCGATCACGTCGGCGCCGACGATTGTGCGCGGCGTCGTTGTTATCGGGCATGAAGTGCTCGATGGGCAAAAGCGGGACGCGCCTTCGGGTGTGATCCAGGGATACGACGCACAAACCGGCGCATTGCGCTGGGCCTGGGACATGGCCAAGCCGGATGCAAGCGCACCGCCGCAGGTTGGACAAACCTACACCAGGGGCACGCCCAACATGTGGACGACCGCCTCCGGCGACGAGGAGTTGGGACTCGTCTATCTGCCGCTTGGGGTTTCGGCCGTGGACTACTGGAGCAGCAGCCGCTCGGACCGCGAGAAAGAGTTCGCGACATCGCTGGTCGCGCTAGATGTTACGACCGGCAAGCCCGCCTGGCATTTCCAGACCGTGCACAATGACGTCTGGGACTACGATCTCGGCTCTCAAGCGACGCTGGTCGACTTCCCGATGGACAAAGGCGAGCCGGTGCCGGCGCTGGTGCTGCCGAGCAAGCGCGGTGACATTTTCGTGCTCGACCGCCGCACGGGCAAGCCGCTCGTCGGCGTCGAAGAGCGGCCGGTGCCGCAAGGCGGCGTGGAGCCTGCGCAGCGCGCCAAAACCCAGCCATTCTCGCTTTACCACACCCTGCGAAAGGCCGATCTCACCGAGCAGGACATGTGGGGCATGTCGCCCATCGACCAAATGGTCTGCCGTATCCAGTTTCGTCAGGCGAGCTACAAGGGCATCTTCACGCCCCCCATGGCCAGCCCGCACTGGATTGAATATCCAGGCTATAATGGCGGCTCCGATTGGGGCGGCATCGCCATCGATCCCGTACGCGACATCATCGTTGCCAATTACAACGACATGCCGAACTATAATCGGCTGGTGCCGCGCGACGAGGCCAATCGTCTCGGTTGGGCGCCGCGGGACCAGGCGCGCGGCGAAATCGGCGGGCAGGAAGGCGCGGGCGATCCACAGCTCGGTTCCCCCTATGCGATCAACGTCAATGCCGGCTGGCGGCTGCCCGGCACCGGATTGTTGTGCAAGCAGCCGCCCTATGGCGGAATTCGCGCCATCGATCTGAAGACCGGCAAGACGCTCTGGGATCGTCCGTTGGGTGAAGCCCGGACGAACGGCCCGTTCGGGATCCCGTCGATGCTGCCGATCAGAATCGGGACGCCAAATAATGGCGGTGCCGTCGTGACCGCCGGCGGCCTGATCTTCATCGCAGCGACGACCGACAATCTGATCCGTGCTATCGATATCAAGACCGGAAAAACCATCTGGAAGGACGTGCTTCCTGCCGGCGGCCAGGCCACGCCGATCACCTATGAGGCCGGCGGCCGCCAGTATCTCGTCATCATGGCCGGCGGTCATCATTTCATGGAGACGCCGATCGGCGATTCCTTGGTGGCTTACGCTTTGCCGGCAAAATAGATGTCATCGAGACGCCGACCGGTGTGCCTTCAACTCGCTGATCCGAGAAGGTCTCATCAACTCGCCAGCATCGCAATAAAACAGCGTCTGGCGATCTAGCTATTCGGATATTCCCGTCGCCCTTTCCTGAGCGGCTATTTGGAGGCGGGCTTGATGCGAACTCCCTGACCGGATTTCTCGCCCGGAAAAATGAATTCTATGCCTGCTTTCTCCCAGATCTGATGGCCTTCAGGGCATTCCTTCGGCGCAGATCTTTGGAGGAGAGGTCGTCCTCGGCCTCCAATTTCGAGATCGTCCGCTGGCTGAGCCCTACCAAATTGGCTGCTCCTGCCTGATCGAGACCGAGCAGTCCCCTGCTGCACGGATCAGCGCCGACGTCAGCATCTCCTCCTGGTCTAACTCCGCCACCGAATCGCTCCTCAGGGTGCGATTAAGGTTAACACGGCTGGATGGCGCATTTTCTCGGCGTGCTGATCGCGAGCTTCGAGCATCGCGAAAACCTGGTCGTCTCCATGATCTCCGGTCGCAAGAGGGCTGCCGACTAGGCAGCCTTCTTCGGACTCGACCATCAACTTCGTCAAGCAGGAGCATCACCGTGCCCTCCACGTCCCATGTCGAAAAGCACTTCACCGCCACCGAAAGCGTCCGCGACGTCGCGATCGGCATGGCCGACGGTCTGACGGTCCCGTTCGCGCTGGCCGCCGGTCTGTCGGCGGCGGTCGCCAGCACGGACGTCATCGTCACCGCCGGCCTCGCCGAAGTCGTCGCCGGCGCCATCGCGATGGGGCTCGGCGGCTATCTCGCGGCGCGCACGGACGCGGAGCACTATGCGGCCGAGGAACAGCGCGAGCAGCACGAAGTCGAGCACCTGCGCGAACGGGAGATCGAGGAAGTCGAGAGCGTTTTCCGCGAGTACGGACTTCAAGGAGATACGCTGAAGTCCGTGGTCGGCGCGATCGCGTCCGACAGGCAGCGTTGGGTCGATTTCATGATGCGCTTCGAACTGGGCCTAGAGCGTCCCGATCCGAAGCGGGCGCCGATCAGCGCCGTCACCATCGGCGGGTCCTACGTGGTCGGCGGTCTGATTCCGCTGATGCCCTATATGTTCACGAAAGACATCGGAACGGCCCTGCAGATCTCGGTTGCCGCGACAGGCATGGCCCTGCTGTGCTTCGGAGCCGTCAAGGGGCACTTCACCGGCGTCAACAAGCTAAAATCCGCGGCGCAGACGCTGCTGGTCGGCGGCTTGGCCGCAGGAGCGGCGTACTGGCTCGCGCACCTCTTCGGCTAGGCGTCGCATCAGCGCCGGGCCGCGAAAACGCGTGCCTGCCTGCCCGGAATGGTGCCGTAGCGCGCTTGAGATGCACTTGATCAGCGTCAAGCAGTGCTCGCGTGGCCATGGCAAAGAAGGTCACGTCGGCTCTCATGGGCCCCTCGGCGACCAAAGAAAATGAGCACTGAAAAACGGCCGAAGCTGATCCGCTCACTAACGCTGACGCATGCGGTGCTCTATGGGCTGGGCGTCACGATCGGCGCCGGAATCTACGTCTTGGTCGGGGCGGCAGCGGCACGGAGCGGCATGCACGCGCCTCTCGCGTTCCTCGCCGCCGCGGTCGTGATGGGCATGACCGCAGGAACCTTTGCCGAATTGGGCACGCGACTGCCGGTCGCGGCAAGCGAGGCAGCTTACGTCCAGGCAGCCTTTCACCGGAAATGGCTTAGCGGCGCCACAGGACTGCTCGTGGTGGCCGCGGCGACGATCTCAGGCGCCACCATCAGCGTCGGGAGCGCCGGTTACATCGGCGTCTTCGTGCCGCTCCCTGCTGCCTGGATCATCGCCGGCGTCGTGCTCGCGATGGGAGCCATCGCCTGCCTTTCCGCGGTTCAGTCCATCAGCTTCGCGGGGCTGATGACGGTCGTCGAGATCGGAGGGTTGATCCTCATCCTCGCCGCCGGCCTGTTCAATGGCGGCGCGCTCGTCTCGCGTCTGCCTGAACTTTGGCCTTCGCTGCATGACCCGGGGGCCTGGTCCGGCATCGCGCGAACTTCGCTGCTCGCAGTGTTTGCGTTCATCGGCTTCGAACACCTGGTGAACATCTCCGAGGAAATGAAGAATCCTCTCCGGACGTTGCCTTGGGCGCTCCTCATCACGCTCGGCGTCACCGCGCTTCTCTACGCAGCCGTCGTGTGGATCGCGGTCGTCGCCGTGCCGCCGATCGAGCTCGCGCGCTCCTCCGCTCCGCTCGCCCTGGTATTTCAGCGGCTGACGGGTCTTCCTCTGCAGGTCTTGGGCGCCATCGCGATCGTCGCGACGATCAACGGCATCATCGTTCATATGATCATGATAGGACGCGTGCTGTATGGGCTGGCCGACCAGGGTAGCCTTCCCGAACTTCTTGGGAAAGTGAACGCCAGAAGCCGCACGCCCATCGTGGCGACCCTCTTCGGGGTTGGAGCCATCCTGATCCTTGCGCTGGGCATTCCGCTGACGGGCTTGGCCGAGTGGACTTCGCGCCTGACGCTCGGAATCTTTGCCTTGGTCAATCTGGCGCTGCTTCGGATCAAGGCAGCCGAATTGACTCGTCCTGCCGGCGTATTCTTCGTTCCGATGTGGGTGCCGGTCGCGGGCCTGTTCACGACGGTTTCCCTGCTCCTCGTCGATCTCCTCGGATAGCGAGAAACGGCACCGAACCGCGGGCGTTATTGGCACGGCCAAACCGACCGGAGGACCCTAGCATGACCACCCTTCGCTTGCGCTACGGGAGGACCGCAAAAATCCTGCACTGGACGATCGTCGGTCTCCTGGCCGTGCAGTATCCGATCGGCTGGTTGATGCCGGACGTCCACCGCGGCCAGAGACCGGGGGCTCCGATGACCTTCCACGTCTCTATCGGCATCGTAATCCTTGCGCTTATCGTTGTGCGTTTCGTCTGGCGATTGACACATCCGGTTGCGCCGGAAACCTCGCTTGTGGCGTGGCAGCGCCTGAGCTCGGAGGTCGTGCACTGGATGCTCTACATTTCGGTGCTGGCGACGACCCTCACCGGCTGGCTGTTCGCATCTTACCGCGGTTGGTCGCTGAAGTTATTCTACCTCGTTCCGCTGCCGATGCTCGCGTCCGACAACGCGGCCGCCGGAAAGGCTATCGACGGGCTGCACCAGGCGGCGGAGTGGTCCTTGCTTGCGCTGATAGGGATCCACCTGGCTGCCGCGCTGGCGCACATCTTCGTTTACCGCGACCGCGTGATGCAACGGATGCTCCCCGGGTGAGATGGAGCGGCTCGCGAGGAAGGCGTGCGGGGACGACGATGCGGGTCCTTAGGGGCGGCTCGATCTGGACCGCGGGCGTGCCCGCAGTGTTCCGGGCTAGGAACAAATTGCCGTTTTTTCCTGTTGTTCCTTGCCGGCCTGACTGCCGGCGTTCGGAAGGAGGAAGATATGAAGCTCAGGCCGTTTGCTGCCGCAGGTCTCGTTTTAGCTTCCGTCGCTCCGGCCCTAGCGGCCAACGAATTCTACATCGCTCAGGATATGAAGACGAAGAAGTGCACGATCCTCGACAAGAAGCCGACGGAGACCTCCATGATCGTCGTCAGCCGATCTGGTACCATCTACAAGACACGCGCGGAAGCGGAGACCGGCATGGAGACGGTCAAGGTCTGTTCATCCAACTGATGGACAATCGCCCGGAGGCGTCCACCTTCGCCCCACCCGGGCGCCGAACCGGCTCGCTCCCATGCTGGATCGCAGTCTGACCGATAGTGACTATCGACCACCGGCTCCCGTGCCGCCGCCGAGGCGGCTCGGGCTGATCGAGATCATCCAGACCCTGAGAAGGAACCCTCTCGAATGCTGGAGCGCCGAGTTTTTCCGTGAACCGATTGCGAAGGTCAGACTGCCCTTTGCCCGGGCATTTCTGGTTCACGACCCGGCCGCGATCAAGCGCGTTCTTCTCGACAACGCGGACAACTACCGCAAGGACCCAATCCAGCGCCGCATCCTATCCTCCGGTCTCGCCGACGGCCTATTGAGCGTGGAAGGAAGCCGCTGGGAGATGCAGCGCCGGACTTTGGCACCGCTATTCGCAAAGCGGACCGTCGCCTCCTTCAGCGAGGCGATACTAACCGCGGCGGACGAGCTCGCGGGCAAATGGAGCCGCCTCGGCTGCGGTACCGTGGTCGACGCTGCCGCCGAGATGACGTTGCTCACGCTCAAGGTACTGGCCCTGACCATCTTCTCCGATGGGATCGGCGGAGATTTTGAAGAATTTCGTCTGGCCATGAACGCCTATTTCGGGGTCATCGGACGCATCGGCGCGCTCGATCTATTCGGCGTTCCGGAATTCGTGCCGCGCCCAGGGCGGGCGAGGCTGCGCCGGACGATGAGCTACTTCGAGCGCGTAATCGACGAGATCATCGAAGCGCGGCGCCGTCGACTTGCCTGCTCGGCCGGCAAGGACGATCCGAACGACATCCTGACACTGCTGCTCCGCACGCTCGATCCTTCGACGGGACAGCCGATGAGCCGCGCCGAGGTGAGGTCGAACATCCTCACGTTCCTCTCCGCCGGCCATGAGACGACGGCCAATTCGCTGGCGTGGTCGATTTTTCTGCTCTCGCAGGCGCCTGCGTGGCGGGCTCGCGTTCGAGAGGAAGCGGAGCGCGAACTGAGCGGCCCGACGGCCGGGCTGCCCGATCGGCTGCCGGTGACGCGGGCGGTCGTGGAAGAGGCCCTGCGGCTCTATCCCCCCATCGCCGCGCTCAGCCGAATGTCCGAACGGCCGGACAATCTGGGATCTCATGAGATCGACGCCCGGTCCCTGATCGTTATCGCACCCTACGTGCTGCATCGGCACGAGCGCCTGTGGGACCGGCCGGATATGTTCGACCCGTCGCGCTTCTTGCCGCCGGCAAGAAGCGAAGTGCCTCGTTTCGCCTACCTGCCCTTCGGCGCAGGTCCCCGGACCTGCATCGGATCATCCTTTGCGCTGCAGGAGGCGACGATCGTGTTGGCGGTGCTGATGCGACGCTTCGATCTGGACCTTCTGCCGGGCACCAAAGTCTGGCCACTGCAGGGGATTACGTTACGGCCAACGAACGCCCTACCTATGCGCCTCCGGAAGTGTCCGTGAGGTAGAGCGTACTCCAAGAGTGCCCGCCAGTATTCTGCCGGGAGGTCGTCCAGCCGGTCCTACGGCCGGCACTGGCGAGGTTTTCTGGCCGATAGCGGGTGAGGAGTCGAGTTTCTGCATCTGCTGCGTGCTGGGAAGCGCCTCATTCGGCGCCAAGCGAGCGCAGCCAGGCCAAGCTCGAGATTGCCCGCTCCGCCAGGTGCTGCAAGGCTTCGACGCGCTCGGCATCGCCGGAGCGCTCGGCACCTTCGAGATAGGCGTCCGCCAACGCCTCGGCGATCGTCGGCGCGTCCCGCTGCTCGAGCGTCTCCGGAAAGCTTCCGAAATCGCCGACCTCGTCGGCCATCCGCATGGTCGTTTCGCGGAGTTCGCGCGTGCGCACCGCAGCCGCCCCTTCCAGACGCTGTTCGAGGGCCGCAAGATGCGTTGCGACGCAAAGCTCAAGCCGTCGGGCCTCGATCCGCGCGGCCGGACGGCCGCCCCTGGGAAGTGGGCGTCGCCGATCCGGAGGTCGCGAGCCGCATCGCCACGCTCGTTCCGATCGTCGACCGGGCGGTGTCGACCTCGGGAAGCTACGGGTTCCGGTTCGATGCCGAAGGCCGCTTCAACCACCCGTTCGATCCGGCGACGGGAGGCAGCGCTCATCGTTATCAAAGCGTGACGACCGTCGCTCGAAGCGCCACTGCAGCCGATGCGCTCTCGACCGCGTTCAGCCTGATGCCGGAACAGCGAATCCGTTCGCTGTTGCCATACGTCGATGTCGAACGCGTCCATCTCATGGATGCGGCGGGCAAGTCATCCGAAATCACCGCTTGATCGATCGACTTCAATCCTAAGGAAAAGGAGACCTTGATGAACCGGACAGCACTTGTAGCCTTGTTTCTCACAGCGGGTCTCGGCCAAGCCGGCGCCCAGGATGCCGCTGCGGGCGAGAAGGTCTTTGCCGTCTGCAAGGCCTGTCACCAGGTCGGCGACACGGCCAAGAACGTCGTCGGCCCGGTCCTCAACGGGCTGATCGGACGGAAGGCGGGATCGGTCGAGGGCTACAACTACTCGGAGGCCAACAAGAAGTCCGGCATCACCTGGGACGAGGCGACCTTCTCCGAGTACATCAAGGACCCGAAAGCCAAGATCCCCGGCACCAAGATGGCGTTCGCCGGCATCAAGGACGAGCAGAAGATCAAGGATCTGATCGCCTACCTGCACACGTTCGACAAGGCGCCCGTCAAGCTGACGCAGTGAGCACTCCTGCCCAACAAAGGATGCGGCATATGAGCGAAAATTGGCTACCGTCATTGAAGTCCGATACACCCCAGGCCGGCTTCGAGCTGGCCGTAAAGCTCTCACGAATGGCGGTGAAGATCACGCAGCCATCGGACGAAGTCCGTACGCGCCTGCGAGCGGCTTATGAGCAGGATTCGGAGCAACTGATCGCAACATCCCACGTGGTGGCCGTCCACTTTCAGACGGTCGCCGCCGCCAATAATTGGTGGCTCTGATGAGACGCGGCCGTCCCGCCTGCTCGGGAGCTGCCCGCAGCGCACACCGGAACGCCTGCCCGCGTTCGCGGTTCATCCAGAGCCGGCACGAACAGGTGAAGCGATGAGAGGTCTCAGTACCGGTCAAATCGTCCTGCTGGTCGTCCTGGGCGCCGTATTGATCCTCACAGGCGTCTGGGCCGTCTCCGTGTGGACTGCGAGCAGCGGCGTCGAGATGGGGAAGCACGGGTGGATCGCGCTGGGGCTAGGCACCTTCTTCTCGCTTCTCGTCGGGTGCGGGCTCATGGCCTTAATGTTCTTCAGTAGCCGCTCAGGTCATGACGACGCCGCCGATCCGTTCCGGCACCGGGAGCGCCGCGACCCGTAGTAGCCGTTGCCGCCGGGGGCCGCTCATGTCTCGGGCCCACCGGCGCCTTCAGCGGACTATTTGCCCACGTGAGAGCGGCCGGGTCGTGCAGCGGATCGTCTTCGCAGCGCGAACAGACGTAGCGATCGCGACCGCACGCATATGGAGCCGCAGAGGCTGGGGCTGCAACGTTGCGGGCAGCCGGAGGAAGGGATCCGGAGCTTTGAACGTGCCATGCGAATGAGCCCGGCGGACCCGCAACAGTTCACAGCGTCAACCGGTATGGGCTTTGCCCTTATTGAGCTTCGTCGCTTTGACCAGGCCATCGTTGCAGGGAAGAGAGCCCAGCGCCAGAACTCTTCCTAACCAGGACCTACCGCTGCCTCGCATCCGCTTTTCGCACATCTCCGATGGGACGCTGAACCCGTGAGGCGGCAGCTGGTGTGCTTGACTTGAACCCCACCTTCACAACGTCGGCGTGGGTCGCTGGGAGCCGGCTATCAACCGATGCGCAGCTGATGATTGAGGGTTTTCGTAAAGCCGGGTTGCCCGAGTAGTTCTCCAATGTCCACGGCGTGAGCGACGAGCGGCACTCTTGTGCGGCGCATCAACTCATCATTGTTCGAATACCGCGATTGCGGCCGCAATCATGATCTTGCCAAACATGGACATCTCTCCTTCCGGCGACGGCTCGCGCCGCTTCTCGATTTCTTCTCCCAGCGGTCAAAGCGTGTTCTGAACACCCTCGTTATGTTCCCTGCATGCGTCAGACCGCAGCCGCCACATCGGACCTGGTTGCGACCGCCGGCGCGGTCGCCATCTCGCGCAATTTGTGTTTGAGTATCTTGCCGGTGGAGGCCGATGGCAGAGCCTCGAGCAGGATCACCTCGGTCGGACGCTTGTACGATGCGAGCTGTTGAGCCGCGTACGACTTCAGGTCCTCGGCGCTAACGCGTGCGCCGGGAAGAAGCTGCACGAACGCGACGACCTCCTCGTTGCCGTCGACCGACCGTCCAACGACGGCCGATTGCACCACCTTGTCGTGCGAGTTCAGCACAGCCTCCACCTCGGCGGGGTAAACGTTGAAGCCGGAGCGGATTATCAGTTCCTTGGTGCGCCCGGCGATATACAGATGCGCCTCGCGGTTGACCCGGGCGAGGTCCCCCGTGTTGAACCATCCCTGGTCGTCGATCGCCGCCGCCGTCAATTCCGGAGCGCGATAGTAGCCGAGCATTACATTGGGGCCCCGGACGTGCAATTCGCCGACCTCACCGGTCGCGACTTTGTTGCCTTGCATGTCCACGATCCGGTGCTCGATACCGGGAAGAAAGGGGCCAACTGACTCGTCTGCGACAGGATGCTCTGAACGGACGCCCGACAAGCCCGGCGAGCATTCGGTGATGCCGTAATTGTTCAAGAGCGGGATTCCAAACTCGTCCTCGATCCGCTTTTTGAGATCGAGGTCGAGGGGAGCGCCGGCGACAGACATGAGCCGCAACCTGCCCCGATCGAGCCGTTGGATACCCTTGACAGCCTTGTATTCGAGCAAACGCTGATATGTGGCGGGCACGCCGAACAGGCTCGTAATACCCTCTTCGGCTATGGCATGTGCCAGCGCAGCCGGATCGGCCTTGGCTACGACGTGCAGGGTGCTGCCATGCATCAGCGTTGCAATCAGCAGAATCGAATATCCGACGATGTGGGACATTGGCAGCACACCATAGATGCGGTCGGCCGGATCGTTCTTGCGCAGCAGCCCCGAAACTCTTCCGGTGAAAAGGAGGTTGCGGTGGCTCAACATGACCCCCTTCGGGGCACCGGTCGTGCCCGATGTGTAAAGAAGACCCGCAACCTGCCGCGCCCCATCTCTCTCGACGGGCTCCGGTTCCGCATCGACATTGAGAGGACCGATGCCAATTCCGCCAAACGGCCCCACGGCGCTGATCTTGGCTCCGATGCGGCCGGCGTGATCGGCGGCTTCCTTCGAGAGCGCCGCGTTGAACATCACGCGCCTAGCGCCGCTATGCGTCCCGATCTGGTCGATCTCCCGGGCCGAGAGGCGGGGATTCACCGCGATGCCCCATGCATCGAGCTTGCTGGCCGCAAAGAGCATCGCGCCCAGAGCCACGCTGTTCTCGCTCGCAATCATCACGCGATCGCCGGGCCTGATCCCGAGATCGGCGAGATCCTTCGCCGCGGCGTTCACGGCATCGGAGAACTGCCGGTAAGTCCACGAACGCCCCCCTTCCACGAAAGCCGGATGATCCGGAATATCCCGGACGAAGGGCGCGTAGACCTCGTGTACCCTGGACGGTAA
This sequence comes from Bradyrhizobium sp. WSM4873, assembly GCF_055811355.1. Taxonomy (NCBI): domain Bacteria; kingdom Pseudomonadati; phylum Pseudomonadota; class Alphaproteobacteria; order Hyphomicrobiales; family Nitrobacteraceae; genus Bradyrhizobium; species Bradyrhizobium sp. WSM4873. Next base: position 106,947 of record NZ_JBVVPS010000002.1, read on the forward strand.
TCCATCCAGCAACTCGGCCGCAGTGATATCGTCCACGCTCCTCATGCCGTCCTCCCTGGTACTGTGTTTTTGTGCGCGCAGAGCGCTCCCCTTCGAACGGGAGGGTTCGCACTGTCACTTCATCTGCCGATCAGTAAATAGTTCTAAAATAGAACTGTCAACACGAATGGCGCTGCGGTGACCTCAAAAGCCGGCAAATTTGATGCAATCGCACAATTCCTCTTTGGAATTGCAGGCAGAGTGTCCGTGCGAACGCAGCTGTGGTGATCAGCGCTGGAGTCTGCTGATCCTGGTTCAACGCTTGCGCTACCGCTCAGGTTTGAGAAGCTTCCGTCGGGATTGGCATGCGTTCGCCGGGTTGAGAGTTCGCGCACCCAGAGTCACCATTTCTCGACCCACGGCCGGAGGACGACTTCGAATGCCCAGGTCGACCGATGCTGCCGATGAAGCTGCAGATAGGTTTTCGCGATATGATCGGGGTCTGCCATATTGTCGTCGATAGTTGTTCCCGCCAGCCGGTGCGCGCGGGTACCGTCCTGCTGGGTCCAGCCGATCGCGGCGTCGATCGGCACGTTCGCGATGTGGATACCCTGCGGCATCAATTCTCTTGCCATGCTTTGCGCGAGTCCGGACTTGGCATGACATGCCATTGCAAACGCCCCACTTGACGGGAAGCCCTTGAGCGCCGCGCTGGCGTTCGTGAAGATGATCGTTCCTCTCGCGCCATTGGCGTCGGGTTGATTCCCCAGCATGAGGCGAGCTGCCTGTTGCCCTACTAAGAACGCGCTGAACGCCGAGTTTCGAAGAGTTTCGAGCACCATGACCGGGTCGGCTTCGATCACGTTCTTGCGGAAAATGCCGGGAACCCGGCCGTCGATGTTGTGCACGACAAGCCTTGGCATTCCGATCTCTTGAACGACATTCTCGAACAGCCGTGCCACGGCTGCCGGTTCGCTTGCATCGCAGGCGTACCGACGCACACCATACGTTTTCTCGAGACTTTCAAGCACCGCCTTTTCGGGATTCCTGGCTGCAACGCCGACATGCATACCGCTTTCCGCGAACAGCCTGGCGCAACTCGAGCTGATACCCGGGCCGCCGCCGATAATGATAGCAACCTCCTGGGCGGAAGTCTGGGTGTCGCGGTTGGATTGAGTCATGTTGCTGCCTCCAATGCGTTTGGTGACCTATTGCTTCACTGCAATGACGACGTTGCCCTTCGCGCCCGGCACCGCAAATTTACTCAGCGGGTGTCACCTGTAACTGGGAGAACGTTTCTCAATGAAAGCTCGGACGGCTTCGGCGTGTTGCGTAGTCGCTGCCGCAAGTACCATCCTCTCGGCCTCCTGATCCAATGACGTCAGGAAGTCAGCCGACAGCGCAAGATCGAGATTGTCCTTGATAGAGGCAAACGCGCTCCCCGGACCGTTCGCCAACATCCTTGCCACTGCAAATGCTTCCTGTTGCAGTTCAGAATCGGACACCACGCGATTTACCAGTCCCAGTACCTCACAACGGCGTGCATCGAGCCGTTCGGACAAATACATGAGTTCGCGAGCACGCGACGTTCCGGCCAGCCGGGTCAATAGCCACGAAATGCCGTAATCGCCGGTCAGCGCAATCTTGGCGTACCCAGTCGTCATGATGGCGGATTCGGCTGCAATACGAATGTCACAGGCGAGCGCGATGGCAAGTCCGGCGCCAGCCGCCGCTCCCGGCAAGGCCGCGATGGTGGGCTTGCGCACCGAGACAAGTACGCCGGTGAGGGTTCGCTGGCGATCCCTTAATCGCTCGACCTTCTCACTGACTGACATGGCCGGTGGTGCAGTGTTGCTGCCCATCCCCTTGACGTCGCCGCCCGAACAGAAGGCGGTACCCGCGCCGGTAATCAGCAATGCTCCGACGTCCGGATCATCACCGCTGCGCTTGATTATCCGACGCAACGCCGGCGTGAGATGATCGGACAGCGAATTTCGTGCCGCCGGTCGGTTCAAAGTGATCACGGCGACGCGGTCCCGAATCACACACAGCAGTTCGTCCGTTCCGGTATCTATTGAGATTGATTCATCCGCCATGTCATGTCCTTTCAAGTTTCGCGCAGAGCTCTCCGAATGACAAAGCGCGCACTACGGGTGATCGTTTTCGCGTCAGCCGGGGATTACCAATTTTCGCGGAATGGCCGCAGCTCAGTAAGAAATGACCAGGCCGATCGGTCCTGACCGCAGAGATGAAATAGTTCTTCGGCGATCGCTTCAGGCCTGATGAAAAATTCATCTGGTTTGTCGCTCATCCGCGCGCGCATACGAGGGGTGTCGATCACGGCGTCGATGAGGACATAAGCGACGTGGACGCCGAGAGGTCCCACCTCACGCGCAATCGATTCAGCAAGAATGCGCTGGGCCGCCTTTGTCGGCGCGAAGCCGGCGAAATTGGCTTTGCCCCGGATCGAAGACGTATTTCCGGTCACCAGGATTGCGCCCTTGCCTCGGTCGATCATGTCAGGAGCCACTTCGCGCGCCAGGTACAACAAGCCCATCACGTTGACCTCGAAATTGCCCTTCAGCATCTTCGGATCGATCTCACGAAAGCCTCCCCAGCCCCCGCCCACCGCGTTGTGGACGAGAACTTCAGCCGCGCCAAAACGCCGCTTTACATCAGCAACTACGGTCCGCACCTGGTTCTCGTCTGAGACGTCGCAGGTCATCGCATGGACATCAGGAAGCTCTTGCGCCAGGTGATTGATGAGCTCCGTTGAACGAGCGAGCGCTATGATACGAAACCGGCCGGCAGAGAAGCGCTTGACGATGGCAGCTCCGGTGCCCGGCCCGACCCCGGTCACGATCGCGATTGGTTTATCACTCATCTGGACTCTCTCCGCGTTACTGTCCGGCCGATCTCAAATGAATTCGCTCGGACTGCGACTGATAGGCGGCTGCCTCCTGCGCAGACACCAGGGCCAAACGAACCGCAACATTCTTGTGGTAGGGCGTACCGGCAATTGGATCGCGGTTGCCGCTCTCTGTGAGCAGATTGATACGTGGCCCGTTGATCAGTCGCTCTCCGTCCGACGCCGGGTATGCCTGGCCGTAGCCGTGCGGGAGCGCGAGCTGCCCATTCCTCATGCCGTCGTCGACCTTACAGCGCACCACGAGCCGGCCGACCACGGACTCCACCGCGACCCAGTCACCATCCTCCGCGCCCAGATTCCTCAGTTCGCTCGAATTGATCAGCATGGCACCGTCCGGATCGTCGCGACGCCACGCGGGATCGCGAAAGATCTGGTTGGCATTGAACATGCGGCGGCCACCAGCCGCCAGCATGAACGGGAACTCCTTTGGCGCGCCCGCGGCTTCCGGATCGAGACGCGCCAACCATTCCAACATCTGCGGGACGACCAGCCGGACCTTGCGATCCGAATGGCCGATCAATGACCAGACCTCGTCATAGTCGTGGCGTGTAATGGCCGTGCCCTGACGGGCGGACACGATCGTATCGAACAGGAGGTCGCCGAGCTGACGATCCGCCACGTCGTCCGATGCGCCGATCGCCCGCCGCACCGCTTGAGGCGACCGCTTCGCGCAAGCCAGTGCCGCGCTCCACATAGGCGCCGCGGCCGCCGTACCATCCGGAAGCGTCTGCCCCAGCGTATGGTAGAGCACGAGGGCAGGCACTGCCGCAGGGTTTTCCCCGATGAAAGCACGAAAGGCCGCGGCGAATTCCGGTCGCGAGCGCCGTGCTATTTCGCGCAGCGGCGCGAGCACATTATCGCCCGGCAGAAGCCCCAAGGCGATGGCAAGCCGCGTGTAGATCTCAGGCTCCGGCAAGGTGCCGGCAAGCGGCGGCAAGGCAGCCGCACGAACCTGGAAATAGTTCGTCGGAAACTCGAAGTTGAACAGGGTAAACTCTGTTTTCTCAAATTGCGAAGACGCAGGGAGAACATAGTGCGCGAGCCGCGCGGTTTCGGTCATCGCAACATCGACCACGACACATAGCTCGAGCGAGCGCAGCGCACGTTCTACCGCCTCCGTATTTGCTGCCGTGTTGGCGGGATTGGAACTGTCGACCCAAGCGCAGCGCAACCGGTCGGGATGGTCATTGAGCACCGCTTCGGGGAAGATGTTGGGAGGCAACAGTCCCCCAATGATCGCGTCGCCGGTTGGCGCAAACGTCTGGTTCGGTGAGTTGCCCCACAGTGGTTGAAGCCAGCTATGCAGTTGGTTGGTACCTTTCCGGCCGAAATTTCCGGAAAGCATGATCAAGAGCTTCTCAAGATAGGAGTTGAGTGTCGAGTTGGTGCCTTGCTGAATGCCAAGCTCGACCCGCACCACCATGGCCTTCGCGGCCGCAATCATCGCAGCGCACCGCTCCAGGTCCGCGATCGAGATATCGGCGGCGGCAGCCCATTCTTCGACGGGGATGTTCAGCAGCGCCTGCCTCACTTCCGCGAAGCCTGTCGTGTGCTCCTGAATGAAGGCATGGTCGATCCGGTCGGAACGGATAAGCGTGGCCGACAAGGCGCCAAGGAGAAACGCGTCGGCACCGGGACGAACTGCCAGATGCAGGTCCGCCATTTCGGCAGTTTCGGTTCGCCGTGGGTCGATGACGATCAGCTTGCGTTCGGGATCCTTGCGAATTTGGTTGAGATGATCGCGCGCATTGGGGAAGCCGTGCGCGATCCAGGGATTTGCACCGATCACAAGCAGAAGATCGCAATGATGCACGTCTTCGGCAGTGTGGCACGTCTGGCTGCCGAACATATGACCATTGACCCAGAAGTCGCCGGTTTTTTCCTGCGAAAGTGCGTTGAATACGCTGCGCGAACCCAGCGCACGCAAAAAACCACTGGCGTAGGCGCCGCCGGCATGGTTGCCCTGCCCGCCACCGCCGTAAAGGGCAATAGTCTTTCCGCCATGCTTGTCGACGATCTCTAGCAACTGCGCCGCTATTTCCGCGATCGCCACGTCCCACTCGATCTCATCAAATCCGCCGTCGGCGCGGCGACGCAGCGGGGTCGTGAGGCGATCCTTGTCGTTCGCATAATATGGAATTCGGGCCGCCTTGTTGCACAGGTATCCCTGTGATTTCGGACTCGAACGATCGCCGCGCACTTTCTCCAGGCGACCGTCATTCACCCAAACTTCGATCCCGCAATTGATGTAGCACAGGTTACATGCTGTCTTGAGCCATTTGCCGGCCGTCATGGTCACCTCCCTGACATTGCTAATTGTCGCAGCGCGTCGTCCTTGTCGCTCTACGCCGAGGCTTTTGGGTCCGGCCACCGGCAGTCATGCGTCCCGCAGCGAGAATGCCGTCGGAAAGCTTCCCAACGCCGACGGCGCGCGACAGCACGACCGATCCAACCAGGGTTGCGATAGCGCCCGTCGCGATCTGGCGAGCCTGCCGCGGTGACTCATCGGGAAGCAACTCGATGAAGACATCGATCATCCTCTCCAGTTTGGCCGCCAAGGCCTGCTGTTCGCTCGAGCCCGATCGAGCGACATCGACCGCCAGGGTTGGAAGGGCGCAACCGTGTTTGGGATTGTCTCGATGCCGGGGACTGAGATAGTCGGCAATCAGCGTCTGGAAGCGTTCACCATTGGCCTTGTCGTTGGTCAGCTTTCTCCAACGATCGGTGGTCTGGTCCATTGCGAAGGCTATCGCCTCGCCAACAAGCGCTTCACGAGACTCGAAATGGTTATAGAAGCCGCCATGCGTCAGACCTGCAAGCTTCATCAAGTCGATAACACTGAGCCCTTTGGCGCCCTTCTGGCGTAAACCGTAAGAGGCATTTTCGACTATCCGACGGTGCGTCCGACGCCTGTGGTTCTCTCCGTAACGCATCGCCACTCCGTTGCAAGCTCCCAAGAGGACCGGCTGTACAACCCTACTCGTCCTCTCCGAACAGTTCTGGAACCGCGCTTCCTTGAAGCCTACGGCAGGATTTCATTGCAATGCCGCCTATCTTATATGATTATCGTCATATAACAACAGATATCGGCAGGAGAGTTCAATGGCCGCCGCTTCCGATCCCATCGTCATTCTTTCCGCCGCGCGCACGCCACTTGGGCGGTTCATGGGCGAGTTGTCGTCGCTGAGTGCTCACAAGCTCGGTGCTCACGTGATCGGCGCAGCGCTGGAGCGGGCGAAGCTGGCGCCTGAAAGGATCGACGAGCTGTTCATGGGCAATGTGCTGCCGGCCGGGCAGGGCCAGGCCCCGGCACGCCAAGCCGCCCGCGGCGCCAAGCTGCCTGACGCCACTGGCGCCACGACCGTTAACAAGGTCTGCGGCTCCGGTATGAAGGCGACTATGCTCGCCCATGACATCATCAACGCGGGATCAGCGGAGATCGTGTTGTCCGGAGGAATGGAGAGCATGAGCAATGCTCCCTATCTGCTGGCGAAAGCGAGGGGTGGGTATCGCGCCGGGCACGACCGGATCATCGATCACATGCTGATGGACGGACTGGAGGACGCCTATGAGACCGGGCGCTCGATGGGCGATTTCGGCGAGGCGACCGCCGAGGCCTATCAATTCACCCGGCAGGACCAGGACGCCTACGCGATCGAGACGTTGACCCGCGCGCGCAAGGCGGTCGAGGGCGGCGCGTTTAAGGTCGAGATCGTGCCAATCACACTACCCGAAAAGGCCGGGCCGCGGATCATCGCCAATGACGAGCACCCGCTCAAGGTCGATCCCGCCAAGATCCCGGGGCTGAAAGCCGCGTTCCGCGCCAACGGCACCATCACGCCGGCCGCCTCCTCCGCTAATGCCGATGGCGCCGCAGCCCTCATTCTCGCAAAGCGCTCGCTCGCGGATCGCGACGGCCTCCCTGTGCTGGCCGAGATCAAGGGCCACACCACCCACAGTCAGGAGCCGCAATGGTTCACCACGGCGCCGATCCCGGCCATTCGCAAGCTGTTGGATAAGATCGGCTGGAGCGTCGGCGATGTCGATCTGTTCGAGATCAACGAGGCCTTTGCCGTGGTGGCGATGGCGGCGCAGAAGGATCTCGGCATTCCCAGGGAGAAGCTAAACGTCAATGGCGGCGCCTGTGCGCTCGGTCATCCCATCGGTGCTACCGGCGCTCGCCTGATCGTGACGTTGTTGCACGCGCTAGAGGCGCAGAATCTCAGACGCGGCGTTGCAGCCCTTTGCATCGGTGGCGGTGAAGCCACCGCCATCGCAATCGAGCGCGTCGTCCGCAGATAGCACGGTCGATCCGCCAAGAAAGGGCTCGGCGAGCGGCACGAACCGCGTCTTCGTCGCCTGCCTATCCCCATCAGCGCGAAAGTTCCCATGACTGACCAGTGCCTCACGACCGAGAGCGTGCGGCGGGATGTTCCCGCCTCCAGCGGCCTCGCGATCGCGGTCCTTTCCGTCCTGGCCGCCATGGGAACGCTCGCGACAAACATTTTGCTGCCTTCGCTGCCTCAAATTGCGATCTCGTTGAATGTCACGAGCGCGGCGGTCACGTCCGCCATCACCGCCTTTCTAGCAGTATTTGGGCTGGGCCAGCTTCTGGTCGGGCCGCTTTCGGATCGCTACGGAAGACGCTGGCCGGTCCTGATCGGATTTGCCGTGTTCATCGGCGGCAGTGTTTGTTGCGGTTTGGCGAACGATTTACCTAATCTCTTGGCAGGCCGCATCGTGCAAGCTGCCGGCGCTTGCGCGACATCAGTGCTGTCTCGTGCCATCGCCCGCGACATGTTCAGTGGCGCGGCGCTGGCACGCGCGATGGCGCTGATCATGATCGTGATGTCGGCAGCTCCTGGATTTTCGCCGCTGCTTGGCGGCGCACTCGATCACAGCTTTGGCTGGCGCTCCGAATTCGCGCTCGTCGCGGCGTTCGCCGCTGTGAGCGCCATTGGCTACGGCATCGTCCTCGGCGAAACCCACCATTCGATCCGGACGCCGCTCAATCCGGCCGCCATCGTCAGGACCTATGCTGGCCTTTTTGGCGATCCTCGTTTTGCTATCCCGGCCGCAACCGGGAGCCTGATCATTGGCGGCTTGTTCTCGATGTTTTCGGCTGCACCGCGCTTATTGATCGAAGCGCTGCACTTCACGCCGATCCAACTCGGCCTCTTCTTCGCTGGCACTGTCTTTATCGTATTCGCCGCCGGTATGCTGGCGACGAGATTGGCACCGCGCTACGGACTTGATGGCCCGATCCGGGCAGGGTTGTGGGCGACGGCCGCCAGCAGCATTGCGATCATGCTCATCTCGATGGTCAGCCCGACTTTCTTGCCATTTCTAGGCGCGATGAGCGTATTTCTCCTCGGCATGGGCATTGTCAGTCCACTAGCCACCGCGCGAGCGCTCTCTCCATTCGGGGAGAAAGCCGGCGCGGCGTCGGCGCTGCTGGGCTTCTCGCAAATGATGACTGCCGCGGTCGGCGTATGGCTTGCCGCCACGGTGTCGCATCAAGCAATGTTGGCGCTAGGCGTCGTGTTGAGCACGTTTTCTCTGCTGGCTCTTTGCGTGTACGCGTGGCGCCCAGGGTCTTGATTGGCTTCAATCAAGCGCCGTGGAATTCCGGTTTGCTACTGCCAGACGGCCGCTTCATCTCAAACATGTTTTCCGTCCTGACCTCAAGGTAATCTCCACCACGGCCGGCGCGCAGAATGGGACGAGCAAGTGCCGTGTTGTAGACGCCGTCCTCGATCAAGGACTTGTCGATGTATACCGCGACGACCTCGCCGAGCACGAACCACCCTTCCACCTTCTCGCCGCGCGCATTCGCCAACTGAGAGACGTCAACGACCTTGCATTCCATTGCCGCCCTGCTCTCGCCTACCCGCGGCACAGCTACGTGTCGCCCGGGTACTGGCGTCAGCCCTGCTGCTTCGAACTCGCTCACGCCGTGATCGAGAGGCGCCGCAGTCGTGTTCATGCGCTCGCCCAGATCCATCGTAACCAGATTCCAGACAAACTCCCGGGTCTCGCTTACGTTCTTGACGGTGTCCTTCCATGAAATAGAGGAGAACCCGATGATTGGAGGGTCGTAGAGAAACGCATTGAAGAAGCTGTACGGGGCAAGATTCAGTTGCCCGGCCGCATTCCGCGATGAAATCCAGCCAATCGGACGCGGCGCGACTATCGCGTTGAACGGATTATGTCGGAGTCCGTGACCCTTCGAGGGCTCATAGTAGTGGAAGTCAGCCGGATCCATACATTCTCCTTCCCAAGGCTGCTGACAGTCGGCCGCTCGCCAGTCGAGCTTCATCGATCGCAATCAACGCACGCACGATTATGCGTGCGCAATCTCGTCAAGGCATACGGTAGCAGCACAAGCGTCCGGAAGCCCTCACGCAATCGCCCGGGCGACAGCGGGTCTGTGCTCGGCAGCATCGAGGAACCCGATCAGACGCTCCCGGATGATCTGCTCGGCCTCGCTCATGATACGGTCGATCAGCTCCTTCACCGTCGGGATGTCGTGGATCAGTCCGACCACCATGCCGCAGCTCCAGGCGCCCGCGTCCATATCGCCGTCGACCATCACCTTGGGGTAGACGCCCGCCACCTGCTCATGGATGTCCTCGATCTTGAGGCTGGCGCCTTTCTCGCGCTCAACTTCGAGCAGCTGATCGACCCCCTTGTTCTTCAGCACGCGCTCGGTGTTGCGCAGCGCACGCATCACCAGCACGGTGTCGAGCTCGGTGGCTTTGACCAGAGCCTGCTTCACGTTGGCATGGACGGGGGCTTCCTTGGTCGCGACGAAGCGGGTGCCCATGTTCATACCGGCCGCGCCCATCGACAGCGCGGCAACGAGGCTCCGCGCATCCGCCATGCCCCCCGAGGCCACGAACGGAATCTTCAGCTCATCCGCCGCGCGCGGCAACAGGATCATGTTAGGGATATCGTCCTCACCGGGATGGCCGCCGCATTCGAAGCCGTCGACGCTGACGGCATCGCAGCCGATCTTCTCGGCTTTCAGCGAATGCCGTACCGAGGTGCATTTGTGGATCACCTTGATGCCAGCCGCCTTCAGTGCGGGCATATACTGCTCGGGGCTGCGGCCAGCGGTCTCCACCGCCTTGACGCCGCCTTCCTTGATGGCGGCGATGTATTCCGGATAAGGCGGCGCGGTGAAGCTCGGCAGGAAGGTCAGGTTCACGCCCAACGGCTTGTCGGTCATGTCGCGGCAGCGCGCGATTTCCTTGGCCAGTAGCTCCGGCGTCCGCTGGGTCAGGCCGGTGATGATGCCGAGACCGCCGGCGTTCGACACCGCGGCTGCCAGCTCGGCAAAGCCGACATAATGCATGCCGCCCTGGATGATCGGATGCTGGATGCCGAACAGTTCGGTAATTGCTGTCTTCACGTGCGCTTCTCCGCTTTCCGGTCAGTTGACGATTTCGAACAGGCCGGCCGCGCCCATACCGCCACCGATGCACATGGTGACAACGCCGTACTTTGCCTTGCGCCGCCGGCCCTCGATCAGGATGTGCCCTGCAAGCCGGCTGCCCGTCATGCCATAGGGATGACCGATCGCGATCGAGCCGCCGTTGACGTTGAGCTTGTCCGGATCGATGCCGAGCTTGTCGCGGCAGTAGATCATCTGGACCGCATAGGCTTCATTCAACTCCCAGAGATCGATGTCACCGATCTTCAGGCCGTGCCGCTTGAGAAGGCGCGGGATGGCCGCGACCGGACCGATGCCCATTTCGTCCGGCTCGACACCGGCGGCGACGAAGCCGCGGAAGATGCCGAGCGGCTTCAGGCCCTTCTTGGCGGCGATCTTGTCGCTCATGATCACGCAGGCTGAGGCGCCGTCGGAGAGCTGGCTGGCATTGCCCGCCGTGATGGTCTTGCCCTCGAACACCGGCTTGATCTTCGCAAGGCCTTCCGCCGTGGTCTCGGGGCGTGGGCCTTCATCCTTTGACAGCGTCACCTGCTGATAGGTGACCTCCTTGGTGTCCTTGTTGACGACGGCCATCCTGGTCGTAATCGGGACGATCTCGTCATCGAAGCGGCCGGCCTGCACCGCGGCACCGATGCGGCGCTGACATTCGAGGCTGTATTCGTCCTGCTGGTCGCGGCCGATCTTGTAACGCTCGGCGACGATCTCGGCGGTGTCGAGCATCGACATGTACATCTCCGGCTTCATCGCCATCAGTTCGTCGTCGACCGCGTGGAACCTGTTCATGTGCTCGTTCTGCACCAGACTGATCGACTCGATGCCGCCTCCGATTGCGATCTCGACACCATCGAGCGTGATCGAACGTGCCGCGACCGCTATGGCCTGCAGGCCGGATGCGCACTGCCGATCGATTGTGGTGCCGGCGACCGTGACCGGCAGGCCGGCACGAATCGCCCCCTTGCGTGCGACGTTCATTACCATGGTGCCCTGTTGCATCGCGCACCCCATCACCACGTCCTCAACCTCGCCGGGCTCGATGCCCGCGCGCCTGACCGCTTCGGCCATCACATGACCGGCCATGGTCGGTCCCTCGGTGTTGTTCAATGCACCCCGATAGGCCTTGCCGACGCCGGTACGGGCGGTGGAAACGATAACTGCCTCTGTCGTCATGGCTGCCTCTTTGGTTACGCTGCCGCGTCGAGCTGCACATAACGCAGCAAGTGGTGCGCGGGATCACCGAACTGGATGTTGATGGAGGAGATTCGCTTGAAGTAGTGGCCGACGTTCAATTCGTCGGTCATGCCCATGCCGCCATGCAGCTGCACCGCTTGGTCGGCGATGAACTTGCCGGCATAGCCGACCTTCGACTTGGCGCCGGAGGCGAGCCGCGAGATGCCGCTCTCGCCGGCGCCCAGGCTGAGATTGAGATGCTGCATCAGGGAGAGCGCCTCCTGATGAGCGATGAACATGTCGACCATCCGGTGTTGCAGCACCTGAAAGCTGCCGATGGTGACGCCGAACTGCTTTCGGGCCTTGGAGAATTCCAGCGTCGCGGAGTTCAACTCAGTCATCGCGCCGACCGCCTCGGCACAGAGCGCGCCGATGGCCCTGTCGCGGCAGGCTTCCAGGAGAGCTATGCCCTCACCCTCCCTGCCGAGCAACTCGCCGCGAACTTCGCGGAAGGTAATTTCTGCGGCCCGGCGGCCATCAATCGTCTTGAAGCTGCGCACATCGAGATTGGCCGCCCGGGCATCCACGACGAAGAGGCTGACGCCGGCGCGATCGCCGCGCCTGCCTGCGGTGCGCGCCGAGACGATGAGATAATCGGCCCAGGGCGCGGCGATGACAGCGGTCTTCTCGCCAGTGAGGATGTGATCCTCGCCCTCGCGCCGGGCCTCTGCTGCGATACTGGCGAGGTCGAAGCGCGACGCCTTCTCGGTCCAGGCCAGTGCCCAGATCTTCTGTCCGGCGATGATATCGGGAATGAAGGCCTGCTTCTGCTGATCACTCCCCGCATGCTCGATCAAGCCTCCGGCGAGCACGACCGTCTCGACGTACGGTTCAACCACCAGATGACGACCGAACTCCTGGGCAATGATCATCGTGGAGAGCGGGCCGCCGCCTAGTCCGCCGCTCTCCTCGGCGAAGGGCGCGGCGAGCAGGCCGAGCTCCGCAAAGGCGCCCCACTGCCTGCGGCTCCACCCCTCTTCGCTGGCCACGATCTTGCGGCGCGCCTCGAAGCTGTATTGGTCGCGTAGCATGCGCTGTACGCTGGAGCGCAACAATTCCTGCTCTTCCGTGAACTGGATATCCATCCGATCCTCTCGTCGCGCTGTTGCTAGAGACCGAGCACCGCTTTGGCGATGATGTTGCGCTGGATCTCGTTCGATCCGCCGTAGATGCTGAGCTTGCGCGCATTCAGGTACTTTTCCGACGCGGTGTGGCCGTAGTCGGGCCCCGGCATGAACTGGTTTGCACTCGACGGTTGCTCGCGAAGCGCCAGTCCGTAATTACCGATGGCGCGATGCGTCAGCTCGGTAATCCCCTGAAAGATCTCGGTGCCGCGGATCTTGAACAGCGAGGCCGCAGGCCCCGGATCGATGCCGCGCGCCATCTGGGCAATGACCCGTAGTTCAGTAGCCTCAAGCGCAAGCACATCGAGCTCGATCCGGCCGATCTCCTTGCTGAACTCGAGACGCGCCGGATCGTCCGCTGCGATCTCCGCCTTCACGACCTTCTTCAGCCGTTCGAGATAGCGCGTCGACCGGCCGATCCCGGCCATGCTGGTGCGCTCGTTACCCAGCAGGAATTTGGCGTAGGTCCAGCCCTTGTTCTCCTCGCCGATTAGGTTCTCGACAGGAACGCGGACATCCTCAAGGAAGACGTCATTGACCTCGTGCGATCCGTCGATCGTGATGATCGGACGCACCGTGACGCCGGGCGATTTCATGTCGATCAGGAGGAACGAGATGCCGGCCTGAGGCTTTGCGCCCGGATCGGTGCGCACAAGACAGAAGATCCAGTCGGCGTGTTGCGCCAACGTCGTCCAGGTCTTGTGACCATTGACGATGTAGTGGTCGCCGTCGCGCACGGCCTTGGTCCGGACCGTGGCGAGGTCCGAGCCCGAGCCCGGCTCGGAATAGCCCTGGCACCACCAATCCTCACCCGACAGGATCCGCGGCAAGAATCTCTGTTTTTGCGCGTCGCTGCCGAAGGTGTAGATGACCGGACCTACCATGGTGACGCTGAATGCCAACGGCGGCAGCGTCCCGGCCCGGCTTGTTTCCTGCTCGAAGATGAAACGTCGGGTGATCGACCAGCCGGGGCCGCCATATTCCTTGGGCCAGAGCGGCGCGATCCAGCCCTTCTTGTAGAGAATGCGGTGCCAGAGCAATGATTGCTCCTTGGTCAGGTCGGTCTCCGGATTGGGGACCCGCATTTCCTTCGGATAGTTTTCGGCGATGAAAGCGCGCACCTCATCACGGAAGGCTGCATCTTCGGGAGACAGTGCGAGTTCCATTATGCGCGTCCTACCACTTCTCACCGAAGGGGCGGATTTCCATCTCGAACGTCCAGGCGCTCTTCGGTTGCTGATAGAGCTGCCAATAGGACGCCGCGACCGAGGCCGGCGGCATCAACAGGTCTGGATCGTCGAGCGCATTGGGGCCGAGCGCTTCCAGGCGCCGCTGCCGTACCCACTCGGTGTCGACGCCGGAATCGATGACGAGGTGGGCGACATGGATATTCTTCGGGCCGAGTTCGCGCGCCATCGCCTGCGCCACAGCGCGCAGCCCGAATTTGGCGCTGGCAAAGGCGGCATAGCCGCTGCCACCGCGTAAGGAAGCAGTCGCGCCGGTGAAGAAAATGTTGCCCTGGCCGCGCGGCAGCATCAGCCGGGCCGCCTCGCGCCCGGCGAGGAAGCCCGAGTAGCAAGCCATCTCCCAGACCTTGCGGAATACGCGCTCGGTGGTGTCGAGGATCGGGAAGTTGACGTTGGCACCGATGTTGAAGATACAGACCTCCAACGGCGCGTGCTTGTCGGCGTCGTTCAGGAAGGAGATGATCTCCTCCTCCTTGCGTGCGTCGAGCGAGCGGGCCTGGATCTCGCCTCCTGCAGCTTCGATCTCCTTGACCAACGGAGCCAGCTTGTCCCCGTTGCGGCGGCCAGCGAAGACAGTAAAGCCCTCGGAGGCAAACTTCTTGGCGATCTCGCCGCCGATGAAATCGCCGGCGCCGATCACGGCGACGGTTGCATTTCTCTTTTTCAAGGAACTTCTCCCGGTTAGGTTAGGCGCGCTTTTTGCGAAGCTGTTCTATCGACTCCGAACGTGGATCACGGTGTTTGAGCCAGACCAAACGATGGGGATTCCACCATCGCGCTGATCGAGGCTACCATGGCCACGGCGCAGTTCTCGATCGGCGCGATTTGGTCGAGCGCTTTGGCAAGATGGCTGCCGGTAGATTGCTCGATGGGGCCCGACATACTGAAAAGCAGTCGGACCAAGACCGAGTGCTTGCGACAGCTTCGCCACGACTAACCACCTCCCGACTGAAGAACATCGGCGCCATTTTCAGCATTGCGCCTCGCGGCGAAACATGCGTTCTTTTTTAGAACTCGTCAATCGATATTTTGTAGTCACGGTTAGGATCAGGAAACGGCAAGTTTACTGCCCCATTCAGAGACTCCAAAACCCCGTTTACAACGTAGCTTTCAGACGATACCGATAACGTATCAAATAAGAACTTATGGGAGAGGCGAGCATGGGAGAAAATCGCGGGGTCGCGATTCTGGTCGGCGCGGGTGATGCCATCGGCGCGGCCGTTGCGCGGCGCTTTGCCAGCGAGGGCTACATTGTTTGCATCTGCAGGCGCGATGCGGCCAAGTCCCAGGCGCTGGTGGATGAGCTCAGGGCGAAAGGCTGCGGCATCCACGCATTCAGCGTCGATGCCCGCCAGGAAGCGGAAGTGCAGAAGCTGTTCGCGGACGTCGAACGCGACATCGGGCCGATCGAGATCTGTCTGTTCAATGCCGGATCGAACGTCAACAAGCCGCTGCTGGAGACCACCGAGAAGCTCTTCTTCAAAGCCTGGGAGCTGGCGTGCTACGCGGGCTTCCTGGTCGGACGTGAGGCCGCGCGCGTCATGCTTCAGCGCGGACGCGGCACCATCTTTTTTACCGGCGCGACCGCAAGCATCCGCGGCAGCAAGGGGTTTGCTGCGTTTGCATCGGCAAAATTCGGCCTGCGCGCGGTGGCCCAGGCCATGGCACGCGAGCTCGGGCCCAAGAACATTCACATCGTCCACCTCATCATCGATGCCGGCGTCGATAGCGAAGCCATTCATCAGCGCATGAAGGCGGCCAGGGGGGTCGAGGCCAGCGAGATCCCTCCCGACAGCCTGACCAAGACCTCCTCGATTGCCGAAGCGTATTGGTTCGCTCATCAGCAAAGCCGCGACGGCTGGACCCATGAACTTGACCTTCGTCCCGCTGCGGAGAAATGGTGACATGAGCGACAGTCCAGACCTCACTCTGTGGGGCGTTGGGACAAGCCGCACCGTTCGACCTCACTGGGCGATGCACGAGCTTGGCTTGCCCTACAAAACCAAGCCGATCGGCCCGCGGACCGGCGAGACAAAGACCGCCGAATATACCAGGCTCAATCCTCGCCAGAAAGTTCCGCTGCTGCAGGACGGCGATTTCTGCATTGGGGAAAGTGCCGCGATCGTCGCATATTTGTCGCGCATGTACTCGACGCCAGAGCGTGCGTTGATTCCGGAATCTACCCGCGACTATGCCGCGTGGCTGGAATGGTGCTTCTTCATCGTCACCGAGCTCGACTCGACCAGCCTGTATGTGATGCGCCGTCACAGCGCCGATGCGCTAGGCCCGATTTACGGCGTTGCGCCGGAGGTCGTCGCTCAAGCCGCCGAATATTTTCGGGCGCAGATGCGCCACGTCGAGGTCGCGCTGGCCGACGGCCGGGATTTCCTCATGGGCGAGCGCTTCAGCAGCGCCGATATCCTGCTGACGACGTGCCTGGACTGGGCGGTCGCCTACGGTGTCGGCATCTGTGACAATGCCCAGCCCTATCTCGAGCGTATGCGAATCCGGGAGGCTTACCAGCGCGCGGCTGCGGCGAATGTTCCGGCAGCACCGATTACGCCGATGCCTGCCAAGGCTTGAGAGCCGATCACCGATCGCGCGAAGCGCTTCAGCTTACACCGCCACGCGCAACGTGCGCGCGGCCACCATGTCGTCGATCGCGCGATCATCGTAGCCCAGCTCGCGCAGCACCTCGCGCGAGTGCTCGCCGACGCGGGGCGCCGGTCCGCCGATGGCAGCTTGGTTGACCTCGAAGCGGGCTGCGGGCTTCGGCTGCCGCACCCGGCCGACCTTCGGCTGATCGAATTCCGCGATGATCCCGCGCGCCACCACCTGCTCGTTGTGGATGATTTCGCCGCGCCGCAGGATCGGCGCGCAAGGCACATCCGCAGCGTCCAGCCGCCCCAGCCATTCGGCGGTCGTGTGCTGGCCGATATACTCCGCCATCTTGTTGATGCGCGCCGTGGCGTTGACCGAACGCGCCGAAGGGGTCGCAAACCTGATATCGTTGGCAAGCTTGGGATCGCCGGACGCGTGGCAGAAGCCCTGCCATTCGGAATCGGAGATAGTGCCTGCCGTGATGAAGCCGTCGCTGGTCTTGAACACGAGATCCGGCCGGTCATTGGGATCGGCGGCAGCGGCCTCGGCTCCGACCACCGTGTACTGCATCATGCCTTCAGGCCAGAGGTATGAGATCATGGCATCGAGCATCGCGACCTGGATATGATCCCCCTGCCCGGTCTTCTCACGCGCGTAGAGCGCCGCCGCCACCGCCTGTGCGGTGAACACGGCGGTGGTCTTGTCGCACACGATGGTGCGGATCATTTGCGGGCGGTTAGTGACCGGCTGCGACTGGATATCGGCAAAGCCCGACAGGCCCTGAATGATCGGATCGTAAACGCGCTTCTTCACATAAGGTCCGGTCTCGCCGACGCCGCTGATCGATACGTAGATCAGGCGCGGATGTCGCTGGCGCAGCTCTTCGACGCCGAGGCCGAGGCGCTCCATGGTGCCGGGCCGGAAGTTCTGCACAAGGACATCGGCTTGCGCGACCAGTTTGGCCAGCACCTCGCGCCCGGCCGGGCTCTTGACGTCGATAGAGAGCGAACGCTTGCCGCGGTTTGATGAGATGAACAGCGCGGAGAACTCGCCGTCCTTGTCGATGGTGGCCCGGCTGCGACGGGTGATATCGCCACCGATCGGCTCGATCTTGAGCACGTCGGCGCCCTGATCTGCGAGAAACATCGTCGCAAACGGGCCCGACACCACGCCGGTTAGATCGAGGACACGAACGCCGCCAAGCGGACCAGCCATTGCACTCTCCCTGGATCTTTTTTCTGCCAACGAGCCGAGGGTAAACTCTGGCTTACCGTCAGCCGTTCGCCTCAACACGCACGGACTGCAACTCGGTAAACTAACCGGTCTTGGAAACGGGCTGCCGGGTCTGCTCGACGATCGATTCCTCGACGTCGCGGAGTTGGTCCTTGCCGAAAAACATCTCCTTGCCGACGAAGAATGTCGGCGAACCGAAGGCGCCGCGGGCGACGGCGTCATTGGTCAGATCGATCAGCTTCTTCTTGACGTCATCCTGCTGAGCGCGTGCAACAAGCCTGTCGATGTCGATTCCCGAGGAAGCAAATGCGGCCCGGAACACTTCGGGGTCGTCCATCTTCTTGGGCTCTTCCCACATGTGATGATAGGCGGCTCGGAAATAAGGTTCGAATACGCCTTCGAACTGGGCCGCGACGGCCCCGCGCATCAGCATCAATGTATTGACCGGAAAGAAGGAGTTTTGACGAAATTTCGTGATGTTGTGGCGCCGGATGAACCGCTGGGTTTCGAGCGCTTGATATTCCGGCTTGTTCTTGATCCCGCGAAGCGAATCGAACGGCGACATGTTGCCGGTCGCCTTGTAGATCCCGCCGAGCAGGACCGGGACGTACTCGAATTTTACGCCCGTCCGCCGCTCGATCCCTGGGATGGCGACCTCCGCCAGATAGGCGTTCGGGCTGCCGAAATCGAACTGGAATTCAACCTTGAGGGTCATGACCGCTTTCTCCCGCAGAGCGTATTGGATGGTCAGGGACCGGCGATCCAATCGCGCGGCTTACCAATTCTCACTTTTACAGTTCTAAAATCGAACTGTCAAATTTGGCCGGATTTATGCTGGTTTGACTGACCTATCTGGTATTGTTTGAAATTCAGTACCTATCTAGAATGCTAGGGAAATGCGGCGACCTCGGCGGCGATTCGAGCGGGCCTTGCCGGGATGACTGGAGAGTACGGATGAAGTGGAAAGAACTGGAGGAAGAGCCGTGTTCGATGGCCCGAACCATCGGTGTAATCGGCGACCGCTGGACGCTTCTGATCCTGCGCGAATGCTTTCTGCGCACGCGGCGCTTTGAAGGATTTCAGTCGGCGCTCGGAATTACACGCCATCTGCTCGCCGAGCGGCTGAAGAAGCTGGTTCGGTTGGGCATCTTGCGCCGCATTCCCTATCAGGAAGCGCCCAAGCGTCACGAATATATCCTGACCCAGAAGGGCCTCGACCTCTATCCGATCATGATGGCGCTCGTGCATTGGGGCGACACTCACATGGTCGACGAGCGCGGCCGGCCGCTGTTGCACCAGCACCGCAAGTGCGGAAAGGATTTCGACCCGGTCATGGTGTGCTCTGAATGCGGCGAGCCGCTCCTGGCCAGGGAGGTTCATACCCATCCAGGGCCGGGCGCCCAAAGCCCCCGGATGATGGAGGCACCCGAAAAGCCGAAGGCAAAGGCCCGCCGCAGCGCCGCTTGAGCATTGGCGCGACGCGCGAAACGCATCCTCAGACTCGAATCACAGCCGCGTCGGGTTCGTTGCAGTGGAGACGGTCCGCTAGTAGAGCCCGGTGTTTGAGCACAGCACGTTGATTGACATAGGCCTTGTCAGTGATTTCTCCCGCGGCCAATGAGGGCGGATCCTTCAGCAGGGTGAACGAGCAGATTTTTTCGCTGCTTCCAACAGCCTCATTATATTCCTGCAGACGATGTCTCAGGAATTCGATCACTTTGGGATCGCAGGTCAAATCCGCAGCCGGCGCGTTCGATATCCGCGCCGCCTCGGTCGGGTTCAGCCAGCACAGCAGCGCGCAGGCTTCACGGTTTTCTCCGGCAACGACAATGTCCAGCAGGACGCCGCGCGTTGCGGCCAGGATGGCGGCGCGCATATTGCCGATCGCAACCCACGTGCCGTTCGCGAGCTTGAAGTTCTCCGAAATTCTGCCCGTGAAACGCAGACCAAGCTCCGGCTTCTCGGGATCGATAAACGACACGGTGTCACCGATGCGATAGAACCCCTCCTCGTCAAAGGCCTTCTCGGTCAGATCGGCCCTGCCGAGGTAACCGGGGGTGACGTTGGGCCCCTTCACCCTGGCCTCGTACGTGTCGGAAACAGGAATCAGTCTCAGCTGTACGCCCGGAGCCGGAAGACCAATCTCGCCCGGCCGATCCGTTGCCCAATGCGTCGTGCTGATTGTCGGCCCCGTTTCGGTCGTTCCATAGCCCGACATCACCGGAATCCGCCGGCCCGTGATCGACGATGTCAGTCGATAAAGTTTTTCAAGCGTGCCTTGCGAGATTGCAGCCCCTGCGTAGCTCAATCGATCCAGCCGTTTGAAGATGCTGGCGCCGAGGGCCGCGTCGCTCTCGATGGCATCACACAAAAGATTGTAACCGGCGGGCACATTGAACATCGCCGTCGGCGAGATCTCCTTGAGGTTCGCCACCGACTTGTGAAAGAGCTGAGGCAGCGGCCGGCCGTCATCGATGTAGAGAGTCCCGCCGTTCTTGAGGATGCCGTGAAGAATGACGTTGCTGCCCATCGTATGGTGCCACGGCAGCCACTCGACCTGGACCGGCGCCTCCGGAGGCGACACGAGAAGGCCCCCCATTTGCAGGGAGCTCGCCATCATGCGGTGCGTGTTCAGCACGCCCTTTGGCAGGCCGGTCGAACCGGACGTGAAGAGGACTTTTACAACGGCGTCAGTCGAGACTGCACTCGACGCTTGCGCAAATCCTGTCCACTCCGTTCGATCCGTCAGGACGCGGAAAGGCGTCGTGTCCGGCGCGCCATCGACGCTGATCCAGGCCGCATCTGCCAATTCGGGAATGGAACGGGCCGGGGAAAAATCGCGTCCACTCTGAACGAAAACGAAGTTCGGACGCAGCACCTGTGCGATGTCCTTGAGACGCGCAAGGCCGCCGGGCATCAGCGTGTAGTTCGGCGATATTGGCGCCAGAATGACGCCTATCGACATCGCCGCAAAAGACATCACCGCGTTCTCGATGGAGTTACCCGAGAGCACGGCCAGCCTGTCGGCCGGCTTTGCACCCATATCGATCAGGCTCTGGCCGACCGCCTGGACCTGCGACCATGCTTCGCCATAAGTGATCTCGCCCCATCCCCCATTGGCATTGCGTTGCGCGAGAAATATTCTGTCCGGAACCGCGCTTGCCCAGCGCGGCAGAAAATCGGTGACCCGCCAGTCGCATGGCCCCAATTCGAGCGGCGACCTCAATACGAGCGTGCCGTCGGTCCGGGGCTCGACGGAGAGTTCCCTTGGCGCAAACGTCAATGGCTTCGTCGACATCGAGAACGATCTCCTGAATCACCGCGGATGCGATAGAACGGGCGGGCTGCGCCAGAGTCACTCGGACCTGGCGTCCAGGACTTCTCCGAAGGCTTGCCACGTCGTGCCGGTCCAGCGCTGCAGCCGCATCTGCGTCCAGATCATGTTCTCGGTCTCGCTGGTGTTGACCTTGATCCCGGGCAACACGGTCGGAACGACGATGTCCTTCAGGTTCTTCGCCTGCGCCAGAATATTCTTCCGCGACAGATCATCACCGCATTGCTTGAGGATCTGCTCGAGCAGGACGCCTTGCTGATAACCGGTCAGATAGCTGCCGTTGGTGATATCGGCGCCCGTAAGATACTTGTCGAAAAATGCCCGGTAAGCCTGCATGCCCGGGTCACTCTTCCATGTCTCATCCAGGACATCCTTGTTGGTCGTCCCGACCATCACGCCGACCGATTTGTCGAGGCCGGCCGGTGCAAGCGTGCCTCCGACGGATCCGGACGGGAAATTGATGATCACGGTCGCCTTCCAGCCGATCACGGAGGCTTGCCGGATGGCCTGGGCCGCGAACTTCGGCGTGCCGGCGATTACCAGGGCTTCGGCACCCGAGCTCTTCAGATTGGTAATCTGCGAATCAATCGTCGGTTCGGTGACCTCGTAGGAAGCACTGACGATCTTGCGGTCGAAATCCTTGCCGAGAAACGCCTTGAAGGCAGCGAGGTAATCTTTGCCAAGATCGTCGTTCTGATAGAGGATGGCATACTTGGCGTTTGGCAGCGTCTTTGTCAGATATTTGGCGTAGATTTTTCCTTCGGTGTCGTAGCTGACCAGACCCGTGGTGATCAGCGGGTAATTGGTGACGTCAGTGAACTTGGACGAACCACTGACGATAGCGACACTCGGGACCCCCTTGGCCTTCAGGTATTTCGCAGTGGCCGAAATGCCGGGCGTGCCGAGCTGGCCGAACATGAACGACACTTCGTCGCTTTCAACGAGCTTGCGGACGTGCTCCACCGCCTTGGGAGGGCTATATCCGTCGTCATAGGCGATGTAGTTGATCTTGCGTCCGTTGACGCCGCCGCGGTCATTCAAGGCCTGAATATAGGCCATGAGTCCCTTGCCCACGAGACCGATCGATGATGCCGGGCCGCTGAACGGAAAAACTCCGCCGATCTTGATCTCGGTGGCAGAGATTCCCGGCTCGTCGGCGGCCAATGCGGGTCCGCTCAACAATAGAGCCAGGGCCGCGAGGATCTTCCATCTCACCAACATTGCTCGTCCTCCCAAACGTGCACCCCTTTTCGGGTGTGCGGCTTTGTTTTGTTGCGCCAGCGCCGGCTCGTCGCGGCCTTGCGAAGAGGCATCGCGCTGAACGGGTCCAGCCGTAAATCCGGCACGTCGCTGCCGTTGCGTTCGGCCGTCTTCTCCTCCTAGGATACAGTTCTTTTTTTGAACCCGTCAAGCGATTAGATCGTCATCGACCGGTCCACGCGTGACGGGGCCTGTCTGAACAAAGTCAGTATTGCAGCCCTTATGGGTCACGGGTGGTTCGTTGCACCCTCCAGACCTTCACCCTATAGTCACTTCCGTTTTTGAACTAACGAGGAGAACGCAAATGCGCAAAGCAGGGATACACAATTTTCCGGCAATCGATCGTGTCGTTTACGGCAAGGCTGCGTCTGAGGCCTTGAACGATGAAGCGGTGCGACTTGATGCCAAACGCGTCTTCCTGATCGTCAGCCGCACCTTGAACACCAGGACCGACGAGATCGAGAAGATCCGGCGCGCGCTCGGCGGCAGACATGTCGCGACCTTCGATGGAATCGCAGAGCACACCACGCGCAAGCAAGCCGCCGAGGTTGCCTGTCAAGCCAAGGACGCCGGAGCCGACCTGGTCGTAGCCGTCGGCGGAGGCTCGGCGATCGACCTCGCCAAGATCGTCATCATGGCGATGGAACATGACATCCCCGACGAAGCGGGTTTTGATCCATTCCCGATGGACCCTGGGGTCACCGTCTCACCATTTCGATCGCCCAAAATTCGACAGATCGCGGTCCCGTCGACGCTGAATGGCGGCGAGTACAATGCAGCAGCGCTTGTCACGGATGAACGCAACAAGCTGAAGCAGATTTTCTTTCATCCCCGGATGATGCCGGTGGCGATCATTCTCGACCCTGCCCTCACGGTTCATACGCCTTCCAAGCTGTGGATGGGATCGGGAACCCGCTCGATGGATCACGGCATCGAAGCATTGTGCTCACCCGCCGGCACGCCGCTCGCCGACGAGGTGGTCCTGGCTGGCATCCGCACCCTGCGCGAGGGAATGCTCCGGACCTTGCACCAGCCTGACGATCTGGAGGCGCGCCGACTGTCTCAATATGGCGCGTGGCTCGCGGCTTTCGGCCTGCAGGCGCGGGTCCCGATGGGAGCCAGTCACGGCATCGGCCATGTCCTTGGCGGGACCTTCGGCGTTCCGCACTACTATTGCACACCGGTCATCATGCCGAGCCTGCTTCGCTACAACAAGGCGTTCACTGAGGATGCGCAGCAGCGCCTGGCGATGGCCCTTGGCGAGCCCGGTATGGAAGCCGCCGCCGCCTTCGCGCAATTCACCAAGGAACTTGGATTGCCCGGCCGTCTTGCCGACGTCGGGATTGGCGAAGACAAGTTTGACCAGATTAGCAAGATTGCAATCAATCATCGCTTCGTCCAAGCCAATCCGCGGCCATTCAAAAGCGAAGCTGACATCCTCGATCTGCTGCGAATGGCTGCTTAGCCGTGCGCGGCGTGCAATTCGACGGCATCGAATCCCCGGCGCTTAGCCACAGGCGCCGCATCCGCAAAAGCGCGAATGGCGTCCGCGATTTCCTCTTCGCCCATCGGCTCGCCGAACTTCTTCTCCGGTGGCGAAAGACCGGACGGACTTTCGTAAGCACCGGGAGCAGACCAATCCTGAGCGCGCGTGCGAACGGCGCCAATATGCCGTAGCTACGGTGCCATCGGCCCGCCGGCGTGCACCTCGTCGATGACACGCCGCCACCCAGCTAGTTCCCGGCGGGCGTGCTAACGCGCGACGTCTCCAGTCGGAATTCCGCCAGGAGAGAATGAAATTGCGCCGAGTGTCCCGCGTGAACTCGCTATAGCAGCTTGTCCAATGTTATCGGCAGGTCGCGAATACGACGGCCTGTCGCATTGAAGATGGCGTTTGCTACCGCCGCGCCAACTCCTGTGATACCGATCTCGCCGATGCCACGTGCGCCCATCGGGGCGTGCGGATCGGGTCACTGAGCGCACCGCTGCATGGGGAATGAAGCCGAGAACGCTATCGCCAAGCGTGCTGACGTCATGGTCCATCACATGTGGGAAGAGGCCCTGCAGATCGGGAATGTCGCCGGGCTGGTGAAAGGCCATGATCTGGCGGTGGCCATCGCCGACGATCTTTGATCTCAGGATAGAGCCATCAACGACAAGGCAGCATGCCGAAGGTCGGTCTCCGAGAGAAACGACCGGTTGACCGCCAGCCATCCGCTTCACCGTGATTGGTAGATCACGGATAGCGACCTCGTCCTCTTCGTCAATTTCGGTGCTGACCCGCAACCGCTTCAAGAAAGGTTCGAAAATTTCCGCGTCGTTCATCGTTAGCTCCGGTCGGCAAACGATTTTTGTCAAGTTCGTTCCAACCCGGACCACTAGCTATTGTCTCACGCGAAGCAGAGGGACTGCCGCCAATTCCGACCCTCAGCGGAACCACACGGGAACGGCGTCAACTCATCTCGACGCGAAGCCTTGGCCCGAAACTTGACGCGCAACTCTCACTTCGAATGCTTCGGTGCGCTGCTTTGCTGGAAGTGCTCAGCGCCTGATATCTCCACCCAGGCATGTTTCGACTGTTCAAAAACCGAGCGGATGGGCGCCGGGTAGTTTGGAACCGCGATCGCGCCCACGGCAACGCCGATCATCGCAGGCAGATTGTCCGCCTTCCAATAGACCGTCGAACCGCACTCGGGGCAAAAATAGCTGCGGACCTTGCCGCCGCTTGCGGCTGTCCGGACGTACTCCTTCGGCGTTCCCGAGATCGCGACGCCCTCCGCCGGATAGAACGCACCGACGCCGAACGGCGCGCCGGTTCGACGCTGGCAGTCAATGCAGTGGCAGGCGACGACGAGGCCGGAAGGTCCGGGAAGCGACAGCGCGAGAGCGCCGCACCTACATTGGGCATCGATCATCGAGACACTCTCCTTCCTCAGTTGACCGCAGCGCTTGCCCACTCGCACACTCTCAGCATCGTATCCCGCCGTCAGATAATTGCTCCAGCGCCCACAGCCCGAGGCTTTTGTCGCGCCAGCCGCCACCACCCTCCTCGCAACGCTCGTTGATCAGCGCGCGCGGTGGCGGCCAGTCGAACGGCGCCTTCTCCATGTTCAACGCCCGCCAGTCGCCGTCCTCGCAATCGCGATTGTCTTCCCATTCGGGAAACGTCGTGACCAGCAGGAAACGCGCTCCGCTGGCGCGAAAGTTCGCGATGGCGCGGACGATATGGTCGAAACTCAAATGCACCAAGCAGTCCCGGCACAGCACCACATCGGCGCGGGGGAGCGCATCGCGCGTGATGTCGGCAAGGAGAAACCGGCCTGACAACTCGCCGCCAGCCACGCGCTTGCGATTTTCCGCGATGAGCGACGGCACGATATCGACGCCGGTGTAGTCGAGATCCAGCTTGATGCGACCGATCCAGCCCGCGTCGCCGCAGGGCGCATCGAGCAGCGAGTGTGCGCCGAGCCGTTGCAGCAGTGGTGGAAGCATCTCGCGGATCGCTGCGGTCGCGGGATCCTCCGAGCCGAGGCCCGACACCGAACTGGCCGCGCCCCACAAATTGGTCTGCTCGATCCGCTCGAACCGCGCGGCAAGGTCGAGGCCCGCGAAATTGTCGCGGTCGGCGGCGAACCGCTCATGGGCGAGCACGGGTGGACGCTTGGAGATCATCGGGCGGACCTCAAAACAAGATTCCGTCGCGAACACACTAGCAGTTCAACTGCGCCTTCGAAATCGCAGGCCTCGTCCCTTAAGCCGGCTTCTGCCACTCCATGACGTGGAAAAATGGCACCCGGCGATGACGGGCAATTCTGTCGGGATCCCCGCCCGTAGGCTGCGGCTCAGCGAACAGGCGCAACTGAAGTCCGTGATCGAGCAGCAGCGTCATGTAGGTGCTGAGCGGACGATGCCAGTTCTGAACTCGGATGCCGCGCCAAGTCACCCAGGTCGGCCGCTCGTCCATGTAGTGATCGATGGTGAAGCGCAGGGCGCCATCACCATCACGCGTCCAGCCGTTGGGCGGACCGGCCGTGTTGAAGCTGGTGAGGTTCGCGATCAGCAGCGTACCACCCGGCCGCAGCGCTGCCACCATCTTCACGATAGCTGCAGCCAGATCGGGCATGTCGATCAGGCTGAGATAGCTCACGACGAGGTCATAGGAGGCATCCACCTCCATTGTCTCGGCTCGGCCGAGCCGGTAGTCGCCCTGCGGGTCCAATTCCATGGCACGCGCGAGCAGCGCTTTGGTTGGATCGACGCCAGTGGTGCGGATGCCCGCGCGCTGCATGATCCGACAGAAGCGCCCCTCCCCGCAGCCGACGTCGAGGGCATTGCGGAAGCCTCGCCCTTCGATCCGCGCCCGCATCGGCGCGTCCAGCACGAAGCGGCGGCCATAGTCGCCGTCCTCGCCCTGCTCGACGATCCAGGCGGCCGCGGACGCGGCCCAGCCGTCGCTGACATCCTCGTTCATGGGTCGACCTTCGGGAATGCATGTTGGCCGCGCGTGTCGCGGGCGCGGCTACTGATCATAGATTGGATCAGAGTTCAACATGAGGTAGATTGCAGCACCGATGCGCCCCACCATCAACGAAAAGGCCAGGATCGCCGCCGGCGCGGCGGCGGCCGTCGTCATGACGGCCGTACTGTTCGCATTCGCAATGGGATTTCTGCTGGCGCGATGAGTGCGCAACGCGGCGGACGGATGCCGCCGCGTTGACTCAGGCGGCGCGCACCGTGTGGAGGAATTTCCCGACTTCATCCTTCAGCCGATTGCTGTCGGTCGCCAGCATCTTGGCGGTGGAAAGCACCTGCGAGGAGGCCGAGCCGGTCTCGGCCGCACCGCGCTGCACGTCGGCGATGTTGGTGGAGACCTGCTGGGTGCCGTGGGCGGCCTGCTGCACGTTGCGCGAGATCTCCTGGGTGGCGGCGCCCTGCTCCTCGACGGCCGCGGCAATGGTCGACGACACTTCGGAGAGCCGCTCGATCGTCGCGGAGATGTCGCGGATCGCGTTGACGGATTCTTGGGTCGCGGTCTGGATGCCAGAAATTTGCTGGCTGATCTCGCCGGTCGCCTTGGCCGTCTGCTCGGCCAGCGTCTTCACCTCGGCGGCAACGACGGCGAAGCCGCGGCCGGCCTCGCCGGCACGTGCCGCCTCGATCGTGGCGTTGAGCGCCAGGAGGTTGGTCTGGCCGGCAATGGTGTTGATCAGCTCGACGACGTCGCCGATGCGCGTCGCCGCAACCGAGAGCTCGCTGACGCGCACCGTCGTGGTGCGGGCCTGGGTGACGGCCTCGCCCGCCATCCGCGCGGATTCCTGCACCTGCCGGCTGATCTCGTTGACCGAGGAGGACAGTTCTTCCGTAGCGGTCGCAACCGACTGCACGTTGCTGGTGGCTTCACCCGAGGCGACCGCGACGACCGAGGTCAGTTCCTGCGCACGCTGCGCGGTGGTGGCCAACGTCGAGGACGACGCTTCGAGCTCGGTGGACGCCGAGCCTACCGTCTCGATGATCTCGCCGACCGCACGCTCAAAGCCGTCGGCAAGGTTGACCATGTCGCGCTTGCGCTGATCGGCGGCCTGCTTCTCCACTTCGGCCTGCGAAGCCTTGAGGCGCTCGACTTCGATGCCGTTGGTTTTGAAGATTTCGACCGTCTTCGCCATGTCGCCGATCTCGTCGCGGCGGTCCTTCTCGGGCACTTCGGTCTTGAGATCGTTGCGGGCAAGGCCCTCCATGGCGAGCTTGAGGCGGGCAATCGGCCGTGACATCGCATTGAGGCCGATGAACAGCGCGATCGCGATCCCCAGGATCAGGCCGCCGGCGCTGACGCCGATCACGGTCCAGGTTGCGGATCTGGCGTCGCGGTTGATGGCGTCCTTGCGCTTGGCGACCGCCTGTGCGGTCTCGCCCACGAACTGGGCAATGCGCCCCAGCGCCGCATCCATCACCGGATCGCACTCCTTGTGCGCACGTTCGGATGCCTTGGCGTTCTCTTCCGGGCTGCTTGCGAGCGAGCCTGCCTTCAGCACCGGATCGCAGCCGGCGAACACGGCTTTCAACTGGTCGCCGATGCTCTTGATCTGGCTTGCGCGCGCGGGATCGTCCTGCTCGGCTGCCTCGAGGTATTGGCGGATTTCATCGCGGTTCTGGGTCGCGGTCTTGAGACGGTTGGCGTTGCCCGCCTCCGTCGCCTCGGTGAAGACCGCATAGAGCGCAGCATGATAGGTCTCGGCGCGGCGCTGGGCCCGAGTCAGGTTGAGCGCTGAGGATTGTGCTGCGGAAAGCTCGGCGAAGCCATCGACGGTTGCCGAGAGCTCGCGCGTGCCGAAGCCGGCGACGGCGACCATGGCAAAGCCCATCACGGCCACGATCAGCGCGACCTTCCACACGATTTTCAGATTGTTCAAAACGCTCATTGCAGCCGCCCCAGTGATTTTCTGCCGATGCATATTCCCAGCACCGTGCATTGGAACCAGCTGACGTTAAGATTTGATGCCAAATGTCCCGGGTAGTCTTACGGAAAACTAACTATTTGGGTTTCCGCCGTAAGCTTCGCGTAAGCTTCGGCCTATTCCGGGGTGCGAGCCGGGCGTGGAATGCCGGAACCGGTCGCCGGTGTCCTCCGTTGTCGGCCCATGCGGATCAGGGAAGAAAACCGAAACATGTTTCTGCTGGCCGCGGTGACGCTGTGCTGTAGCGCCTTGGCCGCGGCAATTGCGCTCTTCGAACCGGCTCCGGCAAAGCGGCAGGCTGAAACGGCGGCGATCGACGTGGCCGCTCCGACGCCGGTTCGGGTGGTCGGGGCTCCGTTCCGGCCCAACCTCAATCCGCGGGAGCGCTAGCCCTCACCCCGGCGAGACGTCGGCGCCTTCCTCGGGACGGCGTTTGGCGCGGGCCAACTCCTCAACCAACGCGATCACCTCCGCCCGTTTGTCGGGCGGCAGCGACAGGAACGCGCGGACGAGCCTCAAGCCCTCGGCTTCGGCTGAATGATCTGCTTTGGCATCCATTCCCCACTGTCGAGCGGCCGGGAAAAATATGCAATCCCCCACCCAACACCTTCTTGATTCGGCCGGCCAGCTTTGCTGGAATAGCTCCAACAAGGGTGCACCATGAAGTGGATCACGGAACGCGACGCGCTGATCGCGCAGACAATGGCCTTCGTCCAATCGGTAACCGGCAAAAGGGATGACTTGCATCCACCGGAGATCCCGATGGCGACAGTGGCCGCGTCGGTCCAGATCGTCCCCGTCAACGCCGTCGTCGAGACCGAGCCACTTCAGGCGCTCCGCCGCAGCCCCTACCTCTCCCGCCGCCGCGGGTGGCGAGCCACGACGTCCGCACCGAGATGCAGGCCCGCATCGCCAATTTCCGCAAGCATCAGGAGCGGTTCGAGCGCGAGCGCGAGGAATATTGCGCGGCTACCCTGACTAAACTGCGCGCCGCTATTCGCGACGCCTCCACACGTCCACCGGCTGACACGTAAAGCCGGATCTCCCGTCGCTGGCCTAAAGCCAGGACCACACCAGCCAGAGATTGGCCGCGCAGGCGCCGAACAGGGCCAGCGTGAGGGGCAGCAGCATGTGCCCGCAGGAGGTTTTCAGGTCCGTCGACATGGCCGAAAACATCCCCTGATTCCGCCAAATGAGTCCCGGGGATTCTTTTTTCCGGGATTCAGGACTCGTTAAGGACTCAGGGCCCGGCGCCCCGATCACGGCCGCGTGATCGACCGGCAAGCGGAACCCTCCCATCGCAAAGTCGTTAATGCGGTTTCCGGGAGCGGGAAGAATGCCCTACGCCCTGTTCTGCAACGATGCCCAGATCAGCAAAGCCTATCCTGACGAGTCCGACGTCTGGAGGCTCGCGCAGCGAAGTGGCCTCGTCGTCGACGTATCCGCCGATGACAACCGCCCTGGGCCACGCCGGGTGCTCGACAATGATTACGAGATCAAGCCGTGCCGGGCGGCACAAGGCGAGGATCCGGCCCGTAACAAGGCCGAGGCCGATCGCCAGGCCAGGATGGAGCTTGAACTGAATTCCTAAAGACGGATCGAAGCTGGGAAACCAGAGCTCAGGGCGTCGCAGTCGCGAGCGAGGCCTGCTCCCCCGCCAAGGCCACGCAGGCTTTCCGACGATGCAGCCCACGGATCGCGCCGGTGACCTTCAGCACCTTGCCGGAGGAGCAAGAGGCGTCCTTGACGAAGGCTACCTCATAGGGTGCTAGCATCAGAGGCTCGGATTTGAGGATTGTTTGGGCAGCGCACGGCAAACTGACGAAGCACGAGAGCACCACAGCCGACACCAAGATACGCATGTCCGTCGTCCCACCAGCCCGGTAATTCTCATATAACGCGTTCCGGCGCGCGAGTTCCGTAAGCTGCAAAAATTATTTTTGCTTTACCCGAGCTCCATGACGCGCGTGAGAAAGCGCGCGCCAAAACGTTTGCTTGCAAATGACGCGCCAGATGGTTGACGCAATGCAAACGACAGAAGGCTGGCAACCAGAGCCCGGCAAACGAAAGGCCGGCGGGAGCCGGCCTTTGTCAGATCGTGGTCGTTGGTGGCGTGTCAGTAGCGAGACGCTGCCGGACCGCCCCAGCCAAAGCGGTAGTTCACGCCGACCTTGACGGTATGCTCATCCTCCCGGCCGCGGACGCCGACAACGTCGACCGGACCGGAGGTGATCGTCGTGCTGCCGAAGTTGTAATACTGGTACTCGGCCTTGGCCGACCAATTCGGCGCGAACATGTATTCGAGGCCAGCGCCAACGGTATAGCCATCCTTGCTGTTGCCGGTGGCGGTGAAGGGCTGCGGGACGCCGGCAATATTGACGCCGAGGCCGCCGTTGCGCCAGGCATAACCGCCCTTGGCGTAAAGCAGTGCCGGACCCCAGGTGTAGCCAATGCGGCCGGTCACCGAGCCGAGCTGGTCGGTATTGGAGGTCACCTGCGTGCCCAGCGGGAACGTGGCACCGCTGTTATTGGTCGGCAGCCAGGAATACTGGGCCTCGACACCCATGACCCAATTGGGCGCGAACTGGTAGTCGAAGCCGCCCTGGACACCGCCGAGGAAGCGCGCGTCGCTCGACTGGAAGCTGCTGTCGCCGGCAAAGGCGCCGCCGACATGGCCGCCGATGTAGAAGCCGGTCCAGTTGTAGATCACCTGCGGCGGCGTGTAGGCCGGAGCCTTGGTGTAGGTGCGCGCCTGCATGTCGGCTGCGGCAGCGGGCGCGGCCAGCGCAAGCAGGGCAACTGCACCCAGCAAAATCCTCTTCATGATCATCCCCGTTCTTTCAAATTCGACACTCAGGAAACAACGTGGCGTGAATTGGGTTGCTTCGAGGCGATGCCGGAACGTTGATCGTTCGTGACTGTGACGGAGCGGCAACAACGCGATTTTGTTCCGTCCCGCAGGCTCGTGCCGACGGTTTTTTCCGTCGGAAACAGAACCCGCCGTAACGATTAGTCGCGACGCAAAACCACTTCGTTCAAAGCTCCCCGAAATGTGATCCGGCAGCTCCGGCGGGCTTTGTTCTATCACCCAGCGATGAAGGTGGGCTTTGCGCTACCGCGTCATCTTTTCAAGTTCCGGAAAGGGTACGTAAACCGCGCCCGCGCACAACTCGCTGGCACGATCGACGACGCGGTCCGCCCGGCCGTTGACGAAGATCACGGCGCGCTCCCTCATAGCCTTGTAGGTGCCGTCGGTCTCGCGTGGGGTGAAGTGGAGGCAGCTGACATAGAACTGCCGGCCGCCGACCTCGCGCTGCGCCGGCTCGGCCATGCTGGCGTCACGCACGCCGACGGGATTGTTCAGATAGCTGCGCATCAAGGCCAGCGTGTCGCCACGGAAATTATCCGGGAACGGTTGTGGACCTCCGGCCTGGGCCCCGTCCATCAGGGTTGGACGATCACCGTCGCTGCCGAAACATCCCGTGAGCGCCAGCGGCAGTGCCAGCATCAACGCCAAGCTCACTGCGCGTTCCGCTCGTCGCCGCACTGCCTACGCTCTCCGCTCGATCCGTCTCGGAGACGTTCCAGCCCCAAGGTTGCAATGATGCAGGTCTACAGGTGTTTTGCCCGACGAGTCAAACAGATTCGTAAAATCCGCAGATGAGCCCACCCCTTAAACCATTGATTTATCTACGACCCGCTACTGTGCATGGGGTTGTTTTCGAGGTTTCGTTTGCGGCCGCCAAACCTGGGACGTTGCTCGCGGGCCTCAAGCATGATCGTACCGGCCCGCCGCCAGCACCTCGAGCTTTCGCGCAAGGCGTGACGACGGGCCGGGCCTGAATTCCTCACGCGGCGGCTGGGCAATGCTAGGACGCCGCCGCGCAGGATCAGTGGTTAGCTGCGCTTCTCCATCGTCGCCGGCTTGGTCACGTCCGGCTGCGTCGTCAGCGACTTCTTCGCTGAGAGATGCTTGTGGTGGTGGCGATGCGTGCGCACGGTCTTGTGCTCGTCGGGAGTGACCGCGGCGTTGGCGTTCATCGCCTTCGACTTGGTGTCCACCTTGGCGTCGGCCTTGACGTCCGAAGCCTTGACGTCCGAAGCCTTGGCGTCGGCCTTGAGGCCGGCATCGGGTTTCGCGGCGGTGGTCGACACCTTGGTCTGGCTCTGGTCTGCCTTGATCACCGGCGTGGTCGTCGTGGTCTTGCCGGTCTCGGCTGCGAAGGCCGGGGCTGCGATTACGGAAGCTGCGAGCAAGGCTGCGGAAATGGTCTTCAACATGGTTGGTCTCCTCTTGGAAGGATCTTGAGGCGGGCGCCCTCTCGCCAACCCTTTGATCGTAGGTTGGAGCCTAGGGGGCACGCACTGAACCCAATCTGAAGCCCGCAGCAGGCTTCCGTTCATCTGGATGACAAGTTTGTCATCCCGCCGCAGGCCGATTAGGCCGGGATGCCGGGAATGTTTTTGCCTGATGGGTGTTCCGGTCTTTGGGCAATCGTGTAGGATCGCCACGTTCCATTCGGGAGAACTTCGATGCGCAAACTCTCAACGCTTCTTGTGCCGGGACTTGTCGCCATGACATTGGCGGCCGGGCCGGCTCTGACCAGCGCCTATGCCGCAGGTGGCGACACCCCCTCGTCGCCGCCGGCGTCGGACACCTCGACCAAAAAGGGCAAGAAGAAGAGCTCCTCCATCAGCGATCCGAAATTCCTCGCCGCCTATCGCACCGCCTACACCACGATCTACGACAATCACGACTACACCGGCGCGATCGGCCAGCTGAAGTCGCTCAAGCGCGACGACGTCGCCGACGTCGCCAATCTGATCGGCTACTCCTATCGCAAGCTCGGCGACTACCAGTCGTCGAAGGTCTACTACGAGCTCGCGCTGAAGGACGATCCGAACCACGTCCGCACCTGGCAGTATTATGGCCTTTGGCAGCTCGAGCAGGGCA
Source organism: Bradyrhizobium sp. WSM4873 (assembly GCF_055811355.1). NCBI lineage: Bacteria > Pseudomonadati > Pseudomonadota > Alphaproteobacteria > Hyphomicrobiales > Nitrobacteraceae > Bradyrhizobium > Bradyrhizobium sp. WSM4873. Next base: position 140,743 of record NZ_JBVVPS010000002.1, read on the forward strand.
ATCGCGAGCAGGCGCAGTATCACCTCAACAAGCTCGCCTCGCTCGCCGGCACCGACAGCTCCGAATATCGCTCGCTCGCCGCCGCGCTCGACAAGCCGACCGGGGCGACCCTCGTTTATTAAGAACATCGCATCTTCGAACGAAGCGAACGGGCACAACCGCAGGGTTGTGCCTGTTCTGCGTTCTCGGCTAGCTTGCCCACCAATCCTCCCCTCGCAAATCGGTGCGCAATGGACAAGTGGCTGCGATCCGCGATCGACTACATCGGCTCCTGGATCGAATTCCAGCACACCACAATCCAGCAGCCCGGCGTCGTCATCGCATTCGCCCATCGCGGCGAAATCGTCGCCGAGCACGCGTTCGGCCTCGCCAATCTCGACACCGGCGAGAAGCTCACCCCGCGCCACCGCTTCCGCATTGCCTCGCACTCGAAGAGCTTTACCTCGGCCGGCATCATGAAGCTGCGCGAACAGCGCAAGCTGCGGCTCGACGATCCCATTGGCCAATATGTCGCCGGCCTGCATCCGCGCGTCGCGGAAACGACGATTGCGCAAGTGCTCTCGCACAGCGCGGGACTGACGCGCGACGGCGCCGATTCCGGCCAGTTCATCGACAGCCGTCCCTATCTCGAAGCGAGCGAGCTGCTCGCGGAATTGAAGCTGCCGACCGCAATCGAGCCGGGCACACGCTTCAAATATTCCAACCACGGCTTTGGGCTGATCGGTCTCGTCATCGAGGCCGTGACGAAGGAGCCTTACCGCGCCTGGATGAAGCGCGAGATCATCGAGTCTGCGGGCCTGCGCGAGACCGAGCCGGACGCGCCGCTTCCCAAGGGTGCGCCGTTCGCGCGCGGCCACACACGAAGGGTGCCGTACGGAGAGCGTTGCGTCATTCCCGGCGACAATCCCGCGCACGCGATGGCCTCCGCCACGGGCTTCGCCGCCACCGCCGCCGATACGGCGCGCTTCTTCGCGCAGCTCGCGCCCAATGCGAAAAAGAGCCTGCTGTCGGTCGCAAGCCGCCGCGAGATGACGCGACATCATTGGCGCATCCCGCAGAGTTTCGAGGCCTATTACGGCTTGGGTATCGGCGCCGGCAAGCTCGACGGCTGGGACTGGTTTGGCCACGGCGGCCATTTCCAGGGCTATATCTCCCGGACCTGCTCCATCCCCGCCTGCGAGCTCGCGATCAGCATCATCAGCAACTCCATCGACGGCGCGGCGCCGTTCTGGATGGACGGCGCGATGCAGATCCTGCGCGTCTTCCAGTCCCGTGGTGCACCCGACCGGCGCGTGCGCGACTGGACCGGCCGCTGGTGGACGATCTGGGGCGCGACCGATCTGGTACCCGCGGGCAACCGCGTGCTGGTCGCCAATCCGCAGTTCAACAACCCGTTCATGGATGCCGGCGAGATCGAGGTCACCGGCCGCGACACCGGCAAGCTTGCCTGGGCCGCTGGCTACTCGAGCCACGGCGAGCCGGTGCGCCGCGTCCGCGACAAGCGCGGCAAGGTCAGTGACGTCTGGATCGCGGGCGCCAACATCAAGCCTGCGGCCGTCGTGGCGCGCGAGATCGCGCGGAAATACAAGCCGCGCAAGCGCCGGCCTACTCCCGAATGAGAGTCTCGACCTCGCTCCGAAGGGCCTGGCGAGAGCCGTCCCGCGAATAGAACATGTGGCCGCCGGGATAGACCACGAACTTGACCCGCTGTGTTGCGAAGACCGGCAACTGGTCGAGCACGCGCTTCGATCCGAAATAGGGCGTGGCGAGATCGAACAGGCCATGCGCGACCAGCACGCTCAGCTTCCGATCCGTGGCGAGAATCTGGCGCAGCTCGGAGACCGACTGCGGCGGATTGATGCCGCGGCCGAAATCCCAGTGACCCTCGACGGTGCCGTTCAACACCTCGTAGGAGCCATCGGGCCGCCAATTGAGCTTGTGTGTCAGCAGGTCAACCGCGGCACTCGTCAGCGGCGCCTGCAGCGCATCGCCGGAGGGATCACCGAACCGCGAGCTGCTCGAATCCGGATAGGGATCGAAGCCGCGCACCGAGGCATCGTAGCGCCCCGTGACCTTGCCGTTCTTGCGGTCGAGCTCGCGGCGGAATTCGCCGACGTCGAAGCGGCCGGCAAGCCGGCGGCTCACCGCCTGGTCGATGCCAGTGAGCTCGGCGACCTTGTCGGCAAGACGAGTGGTCGCCTCCTTGTCCGCCTCGCCCTTGACGAGGTCGGCCAGGAATTCGCCGCGCGCATAAGCCTCGACGTCGGCGAGATCGGCGCGCTTGACCGGGCCTTTCGCCTCGCGCGTCACCGCGACATAGCTCGGCAGCGTCGCGACATATTGCAGGAGGCTGGTGCCGGTGAATTCGCGGAAGTCCAGGAGCGGCGACACCAGGATCAATCCCCTGACGCCGACGCCGTGCTGGAGCTGCAACTGGCGCACTACCTTCGGCCCGCGAATCCCGCCATAGCTTTCGCCGGCGACGTATTTCGGCGAGGTCAGCCGGTCGTGCTTCTCGAGCCAGCGGCGGATCACCAACGCGATCGAATTGACGTCACCGTCAACGGAGTAGAACGATTTGCGCGCGTCATCACTGCTCGCGACAAAGCGGCTATATCCGGTGCTGACGGGGTCGATGAAGACGAGATCGGTGAAATCGAGCCAGGTCTCCGCGTTAGGCTTCACTTCGGGTGAGGCGGACGGCGACAGCGCTTCGCCATCGAGCGGCAGCCGCCACGGCCCGGCCGCGCCGAACTGGAGCCATGCCGACGACGCACCGGGCCCGCCGTTGAACAGGAACGTCACGGGGCGCGTCGCCCGGTCGGCGCCGTCGAGCTCATAGGATGTATAGGCGATGTCGGCCACCGGCTCGCCCTTGCCGTCGAACACGCGGATCGATCCGGCGGTCGCTGCGAAATTGAGGGTGCGGCCGGGAAGATCGAGCGTCTGCTTCGTAGTCGAATCCGACGGAAGACGGTGCGGCTCGGCGGCTGACGAAGAATTCTGCGACGCACTTTGTGCGCCGCCGCGACCGGCCTTCTGTCCGGCTGCCGCCGCCTCGGAGCGCGGCTGCGGCGGATCGTCGGCGCGCGCCAATCCTGCGAGCGCGAATGCGGACACTGCCAGCACCAAGGTCGCGCGGCGGAGCGCCGGCATAGTCGTGGCCATGGTCGTTCTCCCTGCCCGGCGACGACACCGGTGCGGACCGCAAGGCTAGCGCGGAATTGCGACGGTTTGGGGGATCATCGCTCTGGTGGTGCCTGAAGAGCCGGGTTGGGCACAAACCGACCCGGTTTCGTCCTCAAACCGGAATGGGCAGTTGCCGGTCTGCTGTGAAGGCGGTCATCCTCGACAATCCCGGTCGAGATCGTTAGACGAGCCCGGCGGAACTTTCTCCAGCCAGCGGCCCTGCCCGGAAGCCATGACCAAGCCAGCGCGATACGACCGGATCGCCTTCGTTGCCAGCCCGAGCAGCGAGGCGCAAGCCGCCTTCGGCCAGCTCACCAGGGACTTCGGCAATTGCGATCCGAAGGACGCCGACATCGTGGTCGCACTCGGCGGCGACGGGCTCATGCTCCAGACGCTGCATCAGCACATGCATACGGGCAAGCCGATCTACGGCATGCACCGCGGCACCGTCGGCTTCCTGATGAACGAGTACTCGACCGTCGATCTTCGAGCCCGCCTCGAGGCGGCGCAGGAATCCGAAATCCACCCCCTCCTGATGCGCGCGACCGACGCCAACGACCGTGTTCACCTGCATCACGCCATCAACGAGGTCGCCCTGTTCCGGCAGACCTACCAGGCCGCGCGCCTGCGAATCCTGATCGACGAGCGCGAGCGCATGTCCGAGCTGATCGCCGACGGCATCATGGTGGCAACGCCGGCCGGCTCGACCGCCTACAATCTGTCCGCCCAGGGACCAATCCTGCCGATCAACGCCGCGCTCCTCGCGCTGACGCCGATCAGCGCCTTCCGCCCGCGACGCTGGCGCGGCGCGCTGCTGCCGAACACGGCTTATGTCGTGATCGAGGTGCTTGAGGGCGACAAGCGCCCCGTGGCGGCAGTCGCCGACCACGACGAGGTGCGCGACGTCCGCCGCGTCGAGGTGCTGTCCGACAGGACCATCTCGATGCGCATGCTGTTCGACCCCGGTCACAGCCTGGAAGAGCGTATTCTGCGCGAGCAGTTCGGCTCCTGAGCCGCCTCGCCGGACTGCCGATCGCAACCCTTCATTAACCCCCGGCGAGATATGGTTAACGAAAGTTGACCGCTCCGGCCCGGGCTCCATGTTCCGCATCGATTTCAACAAGCTGCGTTTCCTTGTCTGCGACGACAATCCGCACATGCGCCGCATCCTGCGGACGCTGCTGCATTCCTTTGGCGCACGTGAAGTCTACGAGGCCGAGGACGGCGCCACGGCGCTGGAAATGTACAGCCATTACGTGCCCGACATCGTCATCACCGACTGGGCGATGCCGATCTTCGACGGGCTCGAGCTGGCGCAGATGATCCGGCAGCCGGAATCCAAGGGCAATCCTTACGCGCCGATCATCATGCTGACCGGCCATTCCGAGAAGCGCCGCGTCACGGTGGCGCGCGATGCCGGCGTCACCGAATTCCTGGCCAAGCCGATCTCGGCCAAAGGACTCTACCAGCGCATCCTCAACGTGGTCGCCAGTCCTCGCCCCTTCATCAAGACCAAGACCTATTTCGGCCCGGACCGGCGCCGCAACATCAACTCCGCCTATATGGGCCCCGAGCGCCGCGTCGGCGAAAAGCACGAGGTGCTGCAGCAGCCCTCGCTGCTCGACAAGGCTCGCTCTTCCATCTAGCGCGCAACGTCTCTCACGATCGAGGCCGATATCATGGCGAAGAACAGCGCAAGAGACATCGAGATCACGGCCTTCGCCACGCATCAAGTTATCACGCAGCCCAACCCGCTGCGGTCGGTCCTGCGCCGCGTCGAAGACAAGGACATGGACGATCCGATCGGCCGCGCCGAACAGGCGCTCGCAGGCCTCGCCGGCGAGTTCAAGGACTGGATGGCAACCGAGATCAACCGGCTGTCTGCGGCCTACGTCGCCATCCGGCACGACGGCTTCACCAAGGACAGGCGCGACGAGTTGTTTCGCGCCGCGCACGACATCAAGGGCGATGCCGCGACTTTCGGCTATCCGGCGGCGGCGGGCGTAGCCGAGAGCCTGTGCCGCGTCATCGAGCACGCGCCCGATCTCGAAAAGGTGCCGGCCGAGCTGTTCACGCACCACATCAATGCCATCCTCGCCATCGTGCACGAGAACACCAAGCTCGACAGCATCAGCGTCTCCGCCGAGCTCAGCCGGCGCCTGCGCAAGGTCGCCGACGACTATCTCGCCGACACCAACCGCGATCGCCCCGAGCATCTCGAGGTGATCCTGGCGCCGAGCATCGCGCCGGCGGGGTAGCCATAGGCGTCGTTCCGGCGAAGGCCGGAACCCATACCCACCAGCGGAAATTGTTGCAAAAGGCGTCGGCCATCTCGCTTCGCTTGCGAGACCTCGCGGTATGGGCCCCGGCCTTCGCCGGGGCGACATAAGCGACAATTCAGGCCGCAATCAGACCGTCGTAGACCCGATCAACCGCCTCCTCCGCAACCAGCTCGTCGCAGAACAGCCTTGCCTCTTCGCGGGCGGATTCGGTGGCGAAGCGGCGCAGCAGGACCATCAGCGGCTCGGTCGCGCCACGGTCGGTCTCGCAATGGGTGAGCACACGCTCGACCATGCGGCGGCGCAGCCGCACCGCATTGTCGTCGCTGTCGACGAAGCCTTGCTCGTGGCAGGCATCGAGCGCGACCTGGAAGGCCGCAAACGTCGCCTCGGGAAGTCCGGCGCGGCGGAGCAGCGCGTGCAGGCTGTTGCCGCCGCGATCGTGCAGCAGCGCGGACACGCGCGCCAGCGGCAGCTCGGCGAGCTCAGCCAGCGCCGCATCGAACAGATCGAGATTGCTCGACAGCAGCGCGCGCAGAATGAGACCCGCGGTGAGCTGGCCGGTGATGCACAGGTGCCGAACAAGACCTTCCATGTCTTCGCCCCGCGAGCGCGCCGCGATGTTCATGGTGGAGCGGTCGCGGGCCTCGATCGCGATCCGCTCGGCGCGGTCGGAAGTCAGCCAGTTCCGGGCCACGACGAATTGAGCCAGCGTCTCCGAGAGTTTTGCCACAAGCGCAGCGCGCGTGGCCGACGGCAGATCCTCGAGCACCAGCATCGCCTCGCGGATCGCGGCGAGATGGCCGTGACGCTCGACGATGCGATCCCAGGAGAACGGCGCAAGCTCGGCATGAGAATTTTCGATCAGCTCGAGCGCTGCCGCCGCGCAGCCGACTTCGGCAATGGCGGCGCAGACCGACACCGGCAGCGCGATGCGGCGTGCGACGGCGCACTGCACCTCGTCGTTGCCGGTGGCGACGATGTCGACGAGATCGGCGTCGATCAGCAGCGGAGAATGTTCGAGCACCGGCAACGCGACGGTCGGCTGGTCCGCCGACAGCGCCCGCACGATCGACGCCGGCGCCTCGGTGCTGCGCGCAAACGCCTCGGCCATCGCCTGCCGCACCAGCGGCGAGGGATCGTCCAGCAGCATCAAAAGCGCGCCTTCAGCGGCAATACGGTCGTCAGGAGAAAGGTCTGAGATCAGCCAGGCCCGGGCCAGCGCCCGCGTCGCCTCGGCCCGCTCGCCAGCGGGCGCCGTCCTGATCCAATTGATGAACTGCCGAACAATCATGGTGCTTCCGGCTTACGCAACGAAGACGAAGCGGTGACGGCTTGTCACCTGCAACACAAAATAAACCACGACGCTTAACAAAGCGTTCACCATAACTGGCTGGTTTTATTGACGTTTTGTTAAGGGAACAAAGGCGACCCGTTCACGCACTGGGCCCTGCGCGCAGCGTTCACGCTGCGACGTGTCCGAGACACCGGCGCGCGAATTAGCTTGAGAACGTGCCGCTGCGATCGCTGAAGAGATCAAGAGGCTGGGGCGGCCGGACGTCGGGCGTCGCCGATGCGGCCGAAGTCGCGGGTGCGATCGAGGTCGCGGGTGCGACCGAAGTGAGCGAGGCATTGTTGCCCCACAATTTCTGCACGGTCGTCGAGACCGGCTGGGTGGTGTCGCCGGGCTGATAGATCGAGCGAAACACCGGCGTGCTCGGTGCATTGTCCGCCACCGTCATTGGCGTTGTCGCGCTGACCGGCGTCACCGTGCGTGTATTCGGAAAGGACTGGAGATACGCGGCATTGTCGATCAGCGGCGCGGCAGGCTGTACCCCGTTGGCGCTCGCGACCTGCGTGGTCGAGGGCGTGCCGCCATACATCGCCATCGCGCTGCGGGTGGTTTTCGAATTTGCCGCACCGGCGTAGCGCGCATCCAGCACGGAATAGACCTCGGAGACGCTGCGCGCGCGGCCGTCCCTGGCGTAGAAGATCGAGCGATTGGCGGACGCCGCGTTGGGAAACAACCGCGCGCCGACCGCTTGCGGATTGTCCTCGGCATTGGCGATCAGTTTCGCGGCGCCGCCGACGCCCATGAAATGCGCCATGTAGAGTTCGCTGTCGGACGGCCTGCGGCCGAGCAGGCCGGTGAGCTTGAAGCTGTTCGACTGCGTCAGCGCCGCCGCCATGCTGGAGGCGGCCTCCGGATCGTCGCGCAGCTTCATGATCGACCGCTTCATCGCGGGATCATCGACGGTGTAGGTGCCCGACGACGTCCTGGTGATGGCGTCGGAATAATTGCCATAGCCGAGCTGGGTGCCCGCTTCCTTGACCGTGCCGAGCCAGGTCTGCTCGATGAACTGATAGAGCCCGTGCGCGGATGACGTAGTCGCCCCCGCCGTGGGATCGAAATCCGATTCCATCTTGGCGGTGGTCAGCATGTATTGGAAGCTGACGCCACCGACGTTAGAGGCCTGCTTGATCGCACCGGCGACGCGTGCCCGCGACGGATCGAGAACCGCCGTCTGAGAGGCACTGGAATTGTCGACCGACATAATGAAGTGCCCGGCCCGTGCGGCGTTGAGCGGCGCCGGCAATTCGGCGCCCTGTCGTCTCACCGTGGGACAGGTATGGTTAATGCGGGGTTAATCCAGGCCAGCACCCGCAGGACCGAAGGACTATTTCTTGTACACCGCGTCCGGATCGAACAGCCTGTCCGCATCGACAAAGACAAGCCTGGCGCCGCCGTCTTCGGCCTCGACCTTGCGGTAGAAGCAGGACCGACGGCCGGTGTGACACGCCGCGCCGATCTGCTCGACACGGAGCCAGACCGCATCCTGATCGCAATCGGTGCGGATCTCGACGACGCGCTGGGTCTGACCCGAGGTCTCACCTTTTCGCCACAAGGCATTGCGCGAGCGGCTGAAGTACCAGGCCTCGCCGGTCGCGATGGTCTTGCGCAGCGCCTCGTCATTCATGTGCGCGACCATCAGCACGACGCCGGTGGCAAATTCGGTCGCGACGACCGTCACGAGCCCGGCCGCGTCGAACCTGGGCAGGAAGGCGAGACCTTCCTCGATTTCATGGGAGTGAGCGGACACAACGCCCTCGCCGGTCTATTCGCGAGGTCAGCGCTGCAGGCCTCGCACCAGGGACAGAAAACGAGCCTGCTCCGCCGGATTGTCGCGGAACATGCCGGTGAAGCGGCTGGTGAAGGTGGAAGCGCCATGCTTGGCGACGCCGCGCACCGACATGCAGGTATGCTCGGCCTCGATCAGCACGGCAACGCCGCGCGGCTTGAGGATCTCGTCGATCGCCGCCGCGATCTGCGCGGTCATATGCTCCTGGGTCTGGAGCCGGCGGGCGAAGATGTCGGTGAGGCGCGCAAGCTTCGAGAGGCCGACCACGCGTTCCACCGGCGTGTAGGCGATGTGCGCCTTGCCATAGAACGGCATCATGTGATGCTCGCATTGCGAGGTGAACTCGATGTCTCGCACAAGGACGAAATCATCATAGCCGGCGGTCTCGCCGAAGGTGCGATCGAGCACCTCGGCCGGGCACTGGTGGTAGCCCTGATAGAGTTCGTCGAAAGCCTCGACCACGCGGCGCGGCGTGTCGAGCAAGCCCTCGCGGTTGGTATTCTCGCCGATATAGGCGAGCAGCGTCTTCACCGCCTGCTCGGCCTCGGCGCGCGCCGGGCGCGGCTGGTCGGCGCGGACGGCGGCGGCGAGGAATTCGGAAGGATCAAGCTCCGCCGGACGGCTCTCGGGCTGCCGGTCGGAGGGCTTGTTGGGGCGGATGGATTTGATTGTAGCGTCCATGTCTACTCCGTTCGACGGCCTTGCGGCCGGAGTGTCACCGGCAGACGGGGCGGCGAGCCGCCGGACGCCTGAGAGAACAGTTTCGGCGAAAAGGTCTTCAAATTAACGCCGGCAGCACGGTTCTGGATCACACCACTGCCGCAGCGCTGGACTGTTTTTCCGCCAGTTCCGACCCTATATAGGGCCGTGGACGGCGCACGCCAAGGCCGATCCTGCTGGACTCCATCACATGCTGAACGACATTTATAACAAGCGGATCATCGAACTGGCCGGGAATATTCCGCGGCTCGGACGGTTGTCGGATCCCGATGCCACCGCCACCGCCCACTCCAAGCTGTGCGGCTCGACCGTCAAGATCGACCTCAAAATGGAGGGCGACAAGGTCACCGACTTCGCCCACGACGTGAAGGCTTGCGCGCTGGGACAGGCTTCTTCATCCATCATGGCGAGTCAGATCGTCGGATCGACTGCGAGCGAACTCCGTGAGTTACGCGAAACTGTTCGCAAGATGCTGAAGGAGAACGGCGCGCCTCCCGAAGGCAAATGGGAAGAGATCAAGTTCCTCGAGCCGGTCCGCGACTACAAGGCGCGCCACGCCTCGACGCTCCTGACCTTCGATGCCGTGGTCGATGCCATTGGCCAGATCGAGGCGAAGGCGAAGCAGCCGGCTGCGGCGCAAGGCTGATTGCGGAGGCCGATCCCGGGCTCGTCGCTGGGCCCGGAAATAAGATCAGAGATTTGAGGCTATTTTTGCGACGCCGCAACCGGCGTGGCCACGCCGCCCGTCGGCACCAAGGCTTCCGCCGTCTTGGTCGACTTGGCAGGCTGCTCCGGTTCCGCACCGAATCTCGCCTGGGTCTTCGGTGCAAGCTCCGCCATTGCCGGCGCGGAGATGTCGACATGCGGCAGCACGTCGGCCACGAGATCCGTCGTGACGAGATTGGTGAGCTTGAGCTCGCCTGCATCGAGCTCGTGCAGATCTTCCCAGGGCGGGACGCTGAGCGCGAGCGATAGCAGATCGCCGGCACCGCCCATGTCGAACGTGTATTTGGCGAGCCGGCCAATGTCGCGCTCCACGATCATCAAATCCTGCGCGCTGTAGCTCGCGGCCTTGGCATCGTCGGCGCGATCGCCCATCCAGATCTGGTGGACCCGCACATGGGCCGCTTCCGGCACGTAGCGCTTCTTGCCGGCAAGCAGCAGGAACACGCACATGGATTCGCAATAGGCCTGAGGCGCGACCGCCGGACGAACCGACTGCCCGCCGCGGTTCTGAATGCTGATACCGACCGTGGTTAAGAGTCCGAGATTGCGGAAGCGCCGGCCGAGCGTGATCGCGTCGTTGACGGAACCACCGCTGGAATCGAGCACCACGGTGGCGCCGCCGAGCTGGCGTCCGCGGGAAAACTCTTCGAAGTCTTTGGGCGTATCGGCGGTGATGATGCCGACCGCACTGACCCACCCGCGGCAATTCGGCTCGCAGGCGACCCAGACGAACTTCATTGGCAGCTTGCGCTCTTCGAGGGCAACACCGGCCCGAGCCGACGACCCGAGCGTCGCGACGGCGCCAGCCAGCACGACTCCACAAGCAGCGGTTCCCACCAGCAACCAGCCGCGAAGTTTGAGCGCCTTCAGAAGTTTCAAACTGGTCCCTTCCCCAAGTCCCAAGCTTTAGCCCAAGCCTTACGGCGAGCCGACTCAGCCAAGCCCCGTTCTGACGTTCCAATGAGTCTCACATGAACGTCACAAAAATGGTATCCGGGGGAATACAGCTCGTCCATAGGCACTTGCTGCACTGCTCCCAAAAAGCACGCAAAATATGACGTACAAACAACAGCTTATAGTTCCCTGCGCCGGAACCGCGCAGAACCTCGCCCACGATCTCGGCAAAGCGCCCATGAAGCAATCAGCCTGCGAGCACTGTTCCAATCCCGTCGCGGGCGCACTCCGGCTTCCGCGCAGATTCGGCCGCGCGCTGATCTGGCTCTATCGCCACACGCTCTCGCCGCTGGTTGGCTACAATTGCCGGCACCTGCCGACCTGCTCCGCCTATGGCGACGAGGCGATTGAAAGATTCGGGCTGTGGGCCGGCGGCTGGATGACGCTGGCGCGCCTGCTCCGTTGCAACCCTTTCGGCACCTCGGGCATCGACAACGTGCCCCTCACCGCGCCGCAAGCTTCGCGCTGGTATCTGCCCTGGCGATACGCCCGCTGGCGCGGTGTCAACGCATCCTGAGCACGACGCGGCGCCTCACGCGTCGCTACCTTGAGTGGAACCGAAACTCTCTTCTCGCATTGATGTGATGCTCCCGCGGGAGGAAACAACAATGCGCTGGAAAATCAGCCCTCATTTTCACTTCAGGTCTGGACCGGATTCGCGGGGTGGTTCGCGAGGCCACGATCCCAGAACGCTCGACATGCTCGCCATTATCGTCCTCCTGACGCTCGCGGTCGGCTCCGGCTGGTATCTGGCGACGAGCACTGCCACGCCGCCCAGTACGACGGCGTTCATCGTGCCGAGCCAGAGCGTGCACTGGTAGGCTGGACTTAGAGGTCCAGCACCAGCCGGTCGGCGTCCGATCCGGCGACACAGATCATGAGAAAGCGTTCGCGCTCATACGGCGACAGGACGCGATCGCGGTGCACGGGCTTGCCCTCGATCCAGCCGACCTTGCAGGCGCCGCAAATGCCGCCGCAGCAGGACGTCGATATATCGATGCCTTCTTCCTGCAAGGCGGCCAGCATGGTCTGGCCGGCGCGAACCTGGATTTCCGTCCCCGTACGCGCCAGCGACAGCGTGAAGGGCTTTGCGTCAGGGTCGATCACCGGTGGCGGCGCGACGAAACGCTCGATGTGAACATTGGCTGCGGGCCAGGCTGCGGTCAGGCGCTCGAACTCGTCGGTCATGCCTTCCGGCCCGCAGCAGGCGACCATCGTCTGCACCCCGACCTCTCCGACCAGCGACGCCAGATCCGGACGCCCGGCCGAGGAGGTGCGGTGCACGACGACACGCCCCGCTTCGATCAGCGGCGCGAGGCGGGCGGCAAGCGGCACCTCCTCGCGCACGATTAGGTGCAGCACAAAGTCTGCATTGCCAATCTGCAGGAGGTGACGTGCCATCGACAGGAACGGCGTCACGCCGATGCCGCCCGCGACGAACACATGGCGCGCAATGTCCGCAGCCGGCCCCAGCCCGCCGCGCGGCAGTGACACGCCGATGATGTCACCTACGCCAACCTGGTCGTGAAGCGCGCGCGAACCGCCGCGCCCGTCGGCCTCGCATTTGACCGCGATGACGTAACGCGAGTTGTCGGCTGGCTCATTGCACAGCGAATAGGTCCGCACGAGACCGTTCGGCAGATGCAGGTCGATGTGGGCGCCAGGCTTGAACGACGGCAGGTCCCAACGGTCGGGATCGGCCAGCGTGAACACCTTGATCCCCGCACCGGCCTCTTCGATGCCGGCGACAACCGTCTTGATCGTCGTTATGGGTCGTGCGCTCATGCCATGTTCCGCACGGTGTCGCCGACCCTGACGATGCCGCCTTGCAATATCCTGCAGTTGAGGCCCGAGCGGTTGATGAGCGGATCGAAGATCGCCTTGCCGGTGATCTCCTCGATATGCCGGCATGGAATCGATAGCCGGGTTGCTTCCAGCAAGGTCTCACCTAACCAGAAGCGGCGGCCGACCAGGTGGTTCAACGGCACGCCCTCGACCGTCACGTTGCGGCGATGCTCCTCGGGACCGAGTTCGATTCCCGCGTCGCGCTTGAGCGCGATCAAGGTTTCGAGCTCGAACAGGGTGACCTGCCGGCCCTCTTCGGGCTTGTGCGAATAAAATCCTTCCTCGCGCCCGATCATGTAGCGGTCGCCCTCTATCCCTTTGCCGGCGACGAGAACGAGTTGCTCCATCGCGCGCATTGGCAGGAACGCGCGCGGGGCGAGATGGAGGAAGCGGACCACGCCAGTCCAGCCAAGACGTGCTGTGCTATCGGCCGAGCCGGCGTCTATCTCATCGAGCATGACAAAATCCTTGTGAGAAGCGATGGCGCGCCGCCAGCAGCGGCGCGCCGCGGGATCAGGTCAGTTCCTTGTTCGCCGTTTCCGGCGCGAACGTGGTCGCGGTCGCCGTGATGGCGGCGCAGCCAATCAGCAGCAGCGAAACCGGCCAGGTGGCGCCGCCACTCCAGGCCATCAGAGCCGCCGCAATCAGCGGCGTCAATCCGCCACTGATCGCCGCCCCGACCTGAAACCCGAGCGAGGCGCCGCTATAGCGCAGCCGCGCAGAAAACAGCTCGGAGTACCAGGGCGCGCCGATGCCGAACATCACCATCTGCCCGAAAGTAATCGCGACCACGATGGTGCAGATGACGATGGTGGGGTCGCGCGTGTTGAGCAGCCAGAACAGCGGAAAGGCAAACAGCGCCGAAAACAGACAGCTTGCATAGAACATCTTTTTGCGGCCGATGATATCGGACAGCCAGCCGAACAGCGGAATGGCGAGCAGCGCGACCAGCGATGCCGCGAAAGCGCCGTTCAACACCACCGTACGAGATAAGCCAAGATTCGCCGTGGCGTAGGACATCACGAACACGCCGCCGATGCTGGCATAGGCGATCTCCGAGATCTTCAGCCCGACCGCGGTAAAGAAAGGCCGGCGGTGATGTCTGAAGATCTCGACCAGCGGCAGACTTGCGACCTCCTTTTTGGCCTGGACCTGACGGAAGGCCACGGTCTCTTCCATATTGAGGCGGATGTAGAGACCGACGCCGACCAAGAGGATCGAGATCAGGAACGGAATGCGCCAGCCATAGGACATGAACTCACTTTCCGGCAGGCTCGCCACCAGCGCAAACATGCCGATCGCGGCGAGATTGCCGATGGGATTGCCGACCTGCACCATGCTGCCGAGCAGGCCGCGGCGGTGCGTCGGGCAATTCTCCACCACCATCAGCACCGCACCACCCCATTCGCCGCCGAGGCCAATGCCCTGGAGGAATCGCAGGCCGATCAAGAGCAGCGGCGCGGCAATCCCGATCTGCTGATAGGTCGGAAGCAGGCCGATCAGGAAGGTGCCGATGCCCATCACCATGATCGTGATCGCGAGCATCGCCTTGCGGCCCACCCGGTCGCCGTAGTGACCGAAGATCGCGGCGCCAAGCGGTCGCGCCAGAAAGCCGACCGCATAAGTACCGAAGGCCGCGATGGTGGCGAGCGCGGGATCGCCGGCAGCGAAGAAGACCTTGTTGAAGACCAGCGCAGTCGCCGTGCCGTAGATGAGGAAGTCGTACCATTCGACCGCGGTGCCGATCACGCTCGACCACACGATCCGCCGCAAGCTCGCCGCCTCGTCCGGCGCTACGTTCAGGGTTACGTCGTCTGCTACGGTCATCGATGTCTCCAAAAAGTACCGGCGCCAGGGAAAGCAGTTGGTTCTGTCCGCGGAGCCCATCGGCAGCCCGGACGGTAAAAATCGATCATGTTTACTGGTGGAAATCAACGGCGCGGAACGCGGCAAATGCCGTATGGAGCGGCAAAACACGCTAAATGCACTTATTTTGAGCTGATTCACGCCATGTTCCAGAGTTTCTGCTTACAATATCCGCGCCCTTGCTCTAAATTTCTGCGCATTAGTTTTCTTTTGGAAAACATCCTCACGGGGCCGAAGGGACAGCACGCCCCGCCGGACTGGCAGTCGAGCGGCATCTGTTGCAAAAGAGACGTCAGCAATTCGGGAGACTCATGCGTGCTTGACGTCAGCAAAGCGGCAGCTGTCGGGGCCAACATTCGCCAGGCGCGGATCGCCAAGGGCCTGACGCTGGACCAGCTTGCCAAGCAGAGTGATCTCACGCGCGGCTATATCTCGCTGGTCGAGCGCAACCTGAAGATCCCTTCGCTCGCCGCCCTGCTACGGATGGCAGCCGCGCTCGAGCTCAACGTCGCGACCTTCTTCGACCCGAACGCCGAGCCCGCGCCGCGCTACACGCTGTTCCGCCGTGAGGGCGGCAACGCGCCGCTGTTTCAGGACACTTTTGGCGTGGTGCCACTGGCAACCGGCCGCACCCGCAAGATGATGGAGCCGTTCCTCCTGAGCCCACCGCACAAATCGGCGACGCGCGCCTCACATGCGGGCGAGGAGTTGCTGTTTGTCATCAACGGCAAGATCGCGATCAAGCTCGACGGCGAAGAACTCGTCCTCGGCAGGGGCGATTGCCTGTATTTTTCGGGCGAGACACCGCACGAGGTCAGGAGCCTCGGCCGGCAGAAGGCGGAGGTCCTGGTCGTCGTCGCCCAGAGCTCCGCGGCGTAACGCCGGGCCTACCTAGCACCACGCTTAACGGGACCAGAAAAAGCGCCCGGGTGGCGGCGGGACCGGCTCGGGCGGACGTGGCCGCTTCGGACGCGGCGGTTTCGGCGACGGCTCGGCGGACGAGGTGGTCTCCGCGCCCGGCGCCGTCTCGCTTCCTGGCACCTTCACCGCCAGCAGCAAGTTCGATTCGTGCATCCGCCACCGGTAGCCGACGCCGAAATCGATCGGCTGGGCGCGCGTGAATAGCGCGGCGTAGCGTTCCTGGTAGCGGCCGGGAAATTCGCTGATGGGTCCGAGATAGCGGCCGAACGGGAAGAACCGCCATTGCCGCGAATTGTAGCTCGAAAGCGGAATGCCGGAATCGTCCTGGACGATGGTCGCGCTGTTGGCGAGCAACCAGTCGCGCGCCACGGTGAAATTGCCGGAGTGCAGCAGATAGGACGCGCTCTTGATCAGGCTGTTGCCGGGGCCGAGCGTCTCGCAGAACTTCAGGAACCCTGCTGCGCGTGCACCCGAATTGGAGAGATCGGTCGAGAAATAATACAGCGTGCGCGCCTCGCCGTCGGGGCCTGCAAAGGTGATACGGGCGCCGCGCGTCGCGTTCGGTCCGGGATTGTCGTTGCCGACATGCACGCCGCCCTTGTCGTCGAGGGCGACCATCTCGACATTGCGGATCGTCTTGCCGGAGCGGACGAGGAAGACATAGAGGATCGGCAAGGTGCCGTTGACCTGGTTGGTGTGCAGGTCGACCTTCATCTGCTTGGTGATGAAGAAGGAAAAACTCAAGATCGAGCCAAGCGAGCGCTCAACATTGTAGAGCGCGGCGCCGACAGAACCGCGCGGCAATCGCGTCAGGTCAGCCACCGCACCGACCGGCTCCAGCGCGCCGAGCACGTAAGTGCTGGCCTTGGGATAGAAGGCGTTGGCGTAGAGAAAATCGGGGCCGCTGAACAAATAAAACATGGTCGGCCTGGGCGCCGCCAGATTGACGTCGGCCCAGTTGCGGATCTTCGAGAGCTGGCGCTCCTCGAGCTGGGCGAAGGCGCCGTCGAAGAATCTCGCGTGGCGTTGCCAGCGCGGGTCCTTTGTGAGCGGCACCAGCGGCGAATCCGCGGAAGGCTGCATGCCCGCGAGGAAGCGCGCGGTATCATCGAAGGTTGCCTCGGCGGCACGTGCGGACGAGACGGCCGCAGCCAGCAAGGTGAGAGCGACGGCCGCAATTCTCATGGGTCGAAACATGTCTATTCGCAATGTGATGAGATGCCAGCGGCGACCGGCCGCCTGCGGAAAACAGCATAAATCAACAGGCCCGAGACCATGACGAGCATCCCCGACAGCGATTGCACGGGCCGCTCGATCAACAAATAGTACATCATGAAGGCGGTCACGAGCAGGAAAACGAGCGGCGTGAACGGGTATCCCCAGGCGCGATAGGGCCGGGGCAAATCGGGATCCGTGATGCGCAGCTTGATGACGCCGGCGACCGTGAAGAACGAGCAGAACAGCAGCGCAAACTGGATGAAGTCGAGCACGGCCTCGAAGCTGCGCGTGAACAGCAGCAGATTGGCGACGGCGAGCTGAAACAGGATGGCATACGCCGGCGCGCCGCGCACCGATCTCTGCGAAAACACGCGCAACGCCGGAATGTCCTCCCCCATCGTCATCATCACGCGCGGGCCGATCCACATCATCGCGCTGATCGAGGAGATCAGGCCGAAACAGATCATCGCGCCGACGATCCGGCCGCCGAAATTGCCGAAAATCGCGCTGCCGGCGACGCTGGCGACGTCGAGCTGACCCGCGAGCGCGCCGACCGGCGTCGAATGGAGAAACACTGCATTCAGCGCGACGTACAACACGAGCACGATCAGCGTGCCCGCGAGCAGCGCACGCGGCAGGTCCCGCTGCGGCATGTTCATCTCGCCGATGATGTAGGTGGCGGCATTCCAGCCCGAGAACGAATACATCACGAAGACGAGCCCGATCGCGAAAGGCGCGCTGACAATGTGCGCGAGATCGCCCGCCTGCGGCGTGAAGGCGATCGGCTGCGGCACGCCGACGATGAAGCCTGCAACCAGGAAAGCAACGATCAGCACGACTTTCAAAATGGTCGAGATCAATTGGAAGGTCGAGGAGTGCCTGACCCCGGTCAGTTGCACGACCGAGACCAGCCACACCACGGCGATGGCAAGCGGGATCGGCGGCACACCGGGCACGACCGATTTGGCGTATTCGCCGAAGGCCATCGCGGCGAGCGCGACAGGTGCTGCAAAACCAACCGTCGCCGACACCCAGCCGGCGAGAAAGCCGAAGGCGGGATGATAGGCACGGCCGAGGAAATTGTATTCGCCGCTCGAGCGCGGAAACATGGCGCCGAGCTCGCTGTAGGAGAACACCCCGCACAGCGCGACGATGCCGCCGACGGTCCACAGCAGGAGGATCGAGAAGCCCGATGGGATGTCCTTGACCTGGAAGCCGAGGCTGGTGAAGACGCCGACCCCGATCATGTCGGCCACGACGATGGCGGTCGCAACCAAAACGGAGACCCCCGACCCGCTTCCGGTCAGCCGGCCGGTCCAGGGTGCAGTACCCGCATCTGATGCCGTCATCGCCGTCCTCAACCTCAGGCGTCACGCCTCGTGGGAAGCATCGTGCAGCTCGGTCCAGTCAATTCAAGCAGGGTTAACAAGGGTTAAATGAGGCGGGGTCACTTCGGTACTCTAGCACCATTAATCCACGATCAGGGCAATAAAGCTTCGTAAACACCGGGACATCCCGCTCCCGTCCCCCACAATCACGACACGATTGCGTGGTCCTTTTGAGCGTTCCGGATGTAGGGAAGTTTCTCCGGACACTTAACGTCGCCTAAACGCCCATCGGCTCAATTGCCTTAATGATTGCCGATGGACTTGTGGTCATGACTTGGGGTCATGGGTGAATGGTCGGGGCCGTTCCGAAACCGAGAGCTGACATCCGCGCCGACCGGACCACGTCCGGCGCACGCGGTCGTGCGCTTCGGATCGCTCTGATCTCAGCCTTGGTGCCGTTGTCGCTGACCCTGGTTCAATGCGGCAAGGCGCCCAATCCGGCAGCTCTCGCGGCGAACTCGCAGGCCAACGTCCAAGGCAACGCCCAAGCCAACGTTCAGATCGTTGCCAAGACAAACCAGCAGGTCGCGAGCAACGACACGTTCGAGGATCGCTTCCCGGCCCCTCAGTTCAAGGAGCGCTTTCCATCCGCGAGCGAGGGTTTTCTGCAACGGCAGATGTCGGACTTCTCACCCAAGCGCGCCGTGCAGCAGCAGCAGCCGGAGCAGGCGCCTTACAAGGTCGCTTCGCTCGCGCCGCAGGCCCCCTACCAGCGTCCGCCGCGCGAGGACCTGACGACGCTCGTCAGCATGAAGTCGTCAGCTTTCCCCTATTTCGGCAACAACCCTGCCTCCGACGCGCCATTCCTCAACATCTCCAAGGGCGACCGCCGCGGCCACCGCAGCTATTCCGGGCGCGTGTTCTGGCAGGACGAGACTTACAACGATAACCGCGTCTTGATGCACGTGCCCGAACATTTCGACGTGCGGAAGCCAGGCGTGATCGTGGTGTTCTTCCACGGCAATGGCGCGACGCTGGAGCGCGACGTGCGCGACCGCCAGCTGGTGCCGCAACAGATCACGGATTCCGGCGCCAATGCCATCCTGCTCGCACCGCAGATGGCGGTCGATGCCGCCGATTCCAGCGCAGGAAAATTCTGGCAGGCCGGCGGCCTCAAACGCTTCATCGACGAGTCGGCGAGCCATCTCGCCCGCCTCACCGGCGATCCCAACAGCGCCCGCGCCTTCGCCAACATGCCGATCGTGATCGTCGGCTACAGCGGCGGCTTCCTGCCGACGGCCTGGAGCCTCGAGGTCGGCGGCATCAGCGATCGTGTCCGCGGCGTCGTGTTGCTCGACGCGGTCTATGGCGAGATGGACAAGTTCGCCTCATGGATCGAGAGCCACCGCTCCGGCTTCTTCGTCAGCTCCTACACCCGCTACACCGCGCGGCGCGACCGCGAACTGATGAGCACGCTGCGGCAGAAGGGCATCACCGTCTCCGAAGACATGGACGGCCCCTTGCGTCCGGGCAGCGTGGTGTTCGTCGAAACCGGAGACGGCATCACCCATCGTGACTATGTGACCCGCGCCTGGACGCGGGACCCGCTCAAGGACGTCCTGGTGAAGATGTCAGCGACGCCATCACTCGCGCTCACGCGCGTGGCCTCCACCAATCCACCCGCATCGAGCCGGTAGCGATATTGCGCCCGTCGGCATTTGGCTGCACGGCCCGCAATTCTTTCGAGCCTTGATCAAAACGTGATGTTGATGGCCGACGGTCCCGGGGCCGACCGGATTGCTTCCACTGGCAACAATCATACTTTGCCGGCCAAGTTGTATTTTGGATTCTGCGGGGACATGCAGTGCGTCAGGGACTCTACAAGGTCGACTTCCACACGGTTCACGGCACCGGTTGCGGCGTCGTCTATGTGACCGAGGGCAAGATGCGCGGCGGCAATTCCGCTTTCGCATTCATCGGCACCTGCACGGGCGAAGGCGACAGCATCAGAGTCAAGATCTCGACCGAGCGCCACAATGACGACCCTTGCTTCAAGGCGTTGTTCGGTCTTGACCGGATCACGCTGACGCTCGCCGGCCGGGAGGATGGCGACACGGCGGAATTCGAAGGCACCGCACTGCAACTGCCGGGCGTTGCCTTCAGGGCCGTGCTGAGCCGGATCAGCGACTAACCGCCCGGCTGCTGGACCTTGGCCATGGGCCTCAGGTCTTGCCCTCAGGTTTTTGGCAGCTTCGGGATGCTCTCGGCAAAGCCGTTGAAGCAGGCCAGCCGCTCGTCCTCTTCCTTGAAGAAACGGCAATCGGCGTAGCCTTTGGCCTTTGCGGGCTTCGGCTTCGGAGTCGGCGCGATGACGGCGTCGTAGCAATTGAGCCGGTCTTTGGTGCCGTCATCGAGTTCCAGGCAAGCCTGGAGCCGCGCCGCGATAGACTGTGGCTTGCCCTTGGGCGCCGCAGCCGGCTTGGCCGCGGCCTCCTTGGTCCCCGCCGTGGTGCCCCCCTTGGTGCCCTTGGGCTTGACCTGAACCAACGGCTTGTCCCCGACCATTGGTGGTGGCTTGTCGGCTTGTGCAAACGCGGAGGCTGAATAGAGCACCGCGGCAACCGCCAGAATCATCCTCATTTCAGTCAACCCTCTTTGGTCCCCATGACCGGCCTTCTAGCCTCCCGGCGCGCCGTTTGCCAAGCACCTTGCGCACACAGGCACGCTTCCGTTCAGGCCGGGGCGGCAGTTGCCAGCGGGGGCCGGGTCAGGACCACCAGGATCAGCGCCAGCACGACGAAACCGACCGAGACGAAGCCGAGCGTATGCAGGAGTTCGCGGGCGAACAGCAGTCCGCCGACGGCCGAGCCGACCGCTTGGCCGATGTAGAGGACGGAGGTGTTGAGTGCGACGGTCGCCGATGCCAGCGACGGTGCGGCCGAGACTAGCCGGACCTGCTGCATCGAATTGGTCGAGGCAAAACCGAGGCCCCAGATCGCGACCGCACCCGCCATCAACGCGAGCGTGCCGGCGCCGAGCGCCCAGCCCGTGATCCCCGCAAGCAACAGGCAGGTAAACAGCAGCGAGGTGCGATAGGGCCCTGATGTGTCGACGATGCGGGTCGCGATGACAACGCCGAGGAAGCCGCAGACGCCGTAGAGAGCGAACACCAGGCCGATCGCATCCGGCCCCGCGCCGGTCAGCTTGTTGAGCAGCGGCCCCATGAAGGTGAACACCACGAACTGCCCCGACATCTGCAACATCGTGATCGCAAGCAGCAGCAGGATCGTCCTGTTGCAACCGACCGCGCTCCAGGTCTTCAGGTCCACCGGCGTCCCCTTCAAGCCCGCCGGCAGCCGCATCAGCAACAGCAGCAAGCTGACGCAGCCCAGCGTGCCGATGCCGCCATAGGCCGCGCGCCATCCATAGCGGCTGGCGATGAAGGTGATCAGCGGCAAGCCGACGGCGGCAGCGAGCGACCAGCCGAGAAAGATGTAGGCAATCGTGCTGCCGCGACGCTCCACCGGCACGATCAGCGCCGCCGTGCCGGCGGCCTGCGGCGTATAGAGCGCGCCGACCGCGAGCATCACCAGGCGGATGACGAGGAGGCTCGCATAATCGGGCGCAATGGCCGAGGCCAGATTGCCAAAGGCGAGCACCGCCAGCGTCGTGGTGAGCAGCGTTCGGCGCTCGATCCGGCTGGTGAGCCATGCCGTCAGCGGCGAGCCGATGCAGAGGATGACAGCCCCGAAGGTGATCAGGAGCGCGGCCGCGTGGATGCTGACGTCGAGCCCCGTCGCCAATTCCGGCAGCATGCCCGCCGGTGCCAACACCGAGCAGCCGGTGACGAGATTGCCGAGCATCAGGGCGGTTGACGCGAAACGGCCGGCGTGTGCATTTTCCATGCAAGCGCATGTAGAACCGCCTTGCGACCAGTTAAAGGGCATTGCCCGGAATAGTTCGTGCAGCGCCCCCGCTTTTGCGCGCCGGTTTCTTGGAAATGCCGGATTGCGCAGGCCGAATCGCCTGATATATCGCTCGTTCCCGCTTACCTGCGCTCGTTCGCAGGAGTGAGCCTCAGGAGACATGCCATGACCGACCAGCCCAAGGACCCGTCCAAGGACCAGTCCAAGTCCGAACAGCCCAAATCCGAATCCGGCTTTCAGTACAGCCTCAGCAATTTGAGACCCGTGACCCCACCGGAAAAAATCACCCTCACCTTCCCGGACGGCGCCCGGCGTGAATACGCCAAGAGCATCACCGGTCTCGATCTCGCCAAGGGCATTTCGCCGTCGCTGGCCAAGCGCACGGTCGCGATGGCGCTCGACGGCGTGGTCTCCGACCTCGACGATCCCATCGAAGCCGATGCCAGGATCGAGCTGATCAACCGCGACGATCCGCGCGCGCTCGAGCTGATCCGCCATGACTGCGCCCACGTGCTGGCCGAAGCCGTGCAGACGCTGTGGCCGGGCACCCAGGTCACCATCGGCCCCGTGATCGAGAACGGCTTCTATTACGATTTCTTCCGCAACGAGCCGTTTACGCCGGAAGACTTTGCCGCGATCGAGAAAAAGATGCGCGAGCTCATCGCGCGCGACAAACCTTTCACCAAGGAGGTTTGGGATCGCGAAAAGACCAAACAGGTGTTCCGCGACAAGGGCGAGGCGTTCAAGGTCGAGCTGGTCGACGCCATTCCCGGCAACGAGCCGATCAAGATCTATTACCAGGGCGACTGGTTCGATCTCTGCCGCGGCCCGCACATGACTTCGACCGGCAAGGTCGGCAACGCCTTCAAGCTGATGAAGGTGGCCGGCGCCTATTGGCGCGGCGACAGCAACAACCCGATGCTGACCCGCATCTACGGCACGGCATTCTCCAAGCAGGAGGACCTCGACGCTTATCTGAAGCAGATCGAGGAAGCGGAAAAGCGCGACCATCGCAAGCTCGGGCGCGAGCTCGACCTCTTCCACTTCCAGGAGGAAGGTCCGGGCGTCGTGTTCTGGCACGCCAAGGGCTGGACCATCTTCCAGCAGCTGATCGCCTATATGCGGCGGCGCCTGGCCGGCGACTACAGCGAGGTCAATGCCCCGCAGATCCTCGACAAGTCGCTGTGGGAGACCTCCGGCCATTGGGGCTGGTACCGCGAGAACATGTTCGCGGCGCAGTCGGCCGGCGAGGAGGCCGAGGACAAGCGCTGGTTCGCGCTCAAGCCGATGAACTGCCCAGGCCACGTGCAGATCTTCAAGCATGGCCTCAAGAGCTACCGCGACCTGCCGCTGCGGCTCGCCGAGTTCGGCGTGGTGCACCGGTACGAACCATCCGGCGCGATGCATGGATTGATGCGCGTGCGCGGCTTCACCCAGGACGACGCGCACATCTTCTGCATGGAGGATCAGCTCGCCGACGAGTGCCTGAAGATCAACGAGCTGATCCTGTCGACCTATGCCGATTTCGGCTTCACCGGCGATCTCACCGTGAAACTGTCGACCCGGCCGGAGAAACGCGTCGGCACCGACGCGATGTGGGATCACGCCGAGCGCGTGATGGCGACGGTGCTGCGCGAGATCCAGTCGCAGAACAATCACATCAAGACCGAGATCAATCCGGGCGAAGGCGCCTTCTACGGGCCGAAGTTCGAATATGTGCTGCGCGACGCCATCGGCCGCGACTGGCAGTGCGGCACCACGCAGGTCGACTTCAACCTGCCGGAACGGTTCGGTGCGTTCTACATCGACCACGACAGCAGCAAGAAGCCGCCGGTGATGGTGCACCGCGCGATCTGCGGTTCGATGGAGCGCTTCATCGGCATCCTGATCGAGCACTATGCCGGCAACTTCCCGCTCTGGCTGTCGCCGGTGCAGGTGGTGGTCACCACCATCACGTCGGAAGCCGACGAGTATGCCAAGCAGGTGCTGGAGCAGGTCCGGCGTGCGGGACTTAGAGCCGAGATCGACCTGCGCAACGAAAAGATCAACTACAAGGTCCGCGAGCATTCGCTGGCCAAGATTCCGGCACTGCTCGTGGTCGGCAAGAAAGAGGCCGAGACGCAGTCGGTCTCGATCCGCCGGCTCGGCAGTGACGGGCAGAATGTCACGACGACGGCGGAGGCGATCGCGGCCCTCGTCGACGAAGCGACCCCGCCGGATGTGAAGCGGGCGCGCGGCGCCGTCTGACATCTGAAATCGGTCTAAACTCGCTTTCGGTTGCGGGCGTGCATTCCTATGTGGGGATTGCACGTCCGACGACCAGCCGAAGAGGAAACCGCAGTGCCCGACGCCATCGAACTCCTGAAGACCCGCCGCTCGGTCAAACCGCGCGAGATGTCCGGGCCCGGCCCCTCCCCCGCCGAGCTCGAGACCATCCTCACCATCGGCGCGCGCGTGCCCGATCATGGCAAGCTCGCGCCCTGGCGCTTCATCGTCTTCGAGGGCGATGCGCGCCAGCGCGCCGGCGAAGTGATCGCGAAGGTGTTTGCCCGGAAGAATCCCGGCGCGGCGGCGGCCGATGTCGAGACCGAGCGCAAACGCCTCAGGGATGCGCCGCTGGTGATCGGCATCGTCAGCTTCACCAAGCCGCATCCGAAGGTGCCGGCCTTCGAGCAGGAATTGTCGGCCGGCGCCAGCGTCATGAACATCGTCACGGCCGCGACCGCGCTCGGCTACGGCGCCTGCTGGCTGACCGGCTGGTTCTCGTTCGATCGCGACGTGCTGGACGGCCTCGGCCTCAAGCCGGACGAGAAACTCGCCGGCTTCGTCCATATCGGCAAGCCGACCAGGCCGAGCGAAGACCGTCCGCGACCGGTCCTTTCTGAAATCGTGACGCGATTTTAACCGAAGGCGTGTTGACGCCTTCGACGTCTTGCGGCTTTGATCCCGGCAAGGGAGGAGGCCCGGATGAAGCGTCGTGAATTTCTGGTCGGAGCCGCGCTGCTGGCCGGCACGATGGCGCGAAGCCGCGCCGCCGACATCCCCGCGCCGTCGTCCGACGGGCTCGACCGTATCACCGCGTATTTCGACAACGAGGTGACGAGCGGCCGGCTGCCGGGCGTAGTGGTGCTGGTCCAGCAGCACGGCAAGCCGGTCTATCTGAAGACTTTCGGCGTGCGCGACACCAGGACGGGCCTCGCGATGACGTCCGATACGATCTTCGCCATCCACTCGATGACCAAGCCGATCACGTGCCTTGGCGCGATGATGCTGATCGACGAGGGCAAGCTTGCGCTCGCCGATCCCGTGTCGAAATACATTCCTCTCTTCGCCGACACCAAGGTGGGACTGGAGGTCACCAATCCCGACGGCACGTTGCATCTGGATCTCGTGGCCCCCATCCGTCCCGTCAACATCGAGGATCTGCTGCGGCACACCTCCGGCATCAGCTACGACTATATCGGTGGCAAATGGGTCGAGCAGGCCTACAAGGCCGCCAATATCTTCGAAGGTCAGTTCAACAACAGGGAATTCGCCCAACGCATCGCGAAGCTGCCGCTGGCGCGGCAGCCGGGGACGCTGTGGCGCTACGGTCATTCCACCGACGTGCTCGGCAGCGTCATCGAGATCATCTCGGGCCAGACGCTGTACGCATTCCTCAAGCAGCGCATCTTCGATCCGCTCGGCATGAGCAGCACCAAATTCGCGCTGACGACCGAGGACGAGCTCGCGCGGATGGCACGGCCGCTGCCGAACGACAACATCCTGCTCGCCGCCGAGCGCGAGCGCCTGGACCATCCCGAATGGCAGTCCGGCGGCGGAGGACTGCTCTCGACCATCACCGACTATCAGCGTTTCTCGCAGATGCTGCTCAATGGCGGCGAGTTCGACGGCAAGCGCTATCTGAGCCCCGCCGCGTTCAAGGCCATGACGACCGATCACGTCGGGCCGGGCTCGGGCGTCGGACGCGATTACTTCTATTTTCCGGGCGACGGCTTCGGCTATGGCTATGGCCTCGCGGTGCGGACCGATCCCGGCAACGCCAGACCGCCTCCGCCCGGCTCGCTCGGCGAGTTGAAATGGGACAGTGGCAGCGGCACCTATTTCGGCGTCGATCCCAAGCTCGACATGGTCTACCTGCTGATGCAGCAGACTCAGAACGAGCGCAGCCGCATCACGCCCGCCTTCAAAGCGCTGGTCTATGATTGTTATCCGCCCGAGTTACGCCGCCCGTGAAGCACGCTGGCCGAAATCGGCGAGCAGCTTTGCGATCTCGGCGGCGGGCCGCGCCGCGCTGAACAAGAAGCCCTGCACTTCGTTGCAGCCTTCGGCGCGCAACCACGCGAGCTGATCCTCGGTCTCGACGCCTTCCGCGGTCGTGGTGATGTTGAGGCTGCGGCCAAGCCCCGAGATCGCGCGAACGATCGCGACGCAATCGGGCCGCCCTGCCAAATCCTTGACGAAGGAGCGGTCGATCTTGATCTTGTCGAAGGGGAAGCTGCGGAGATAGCTGAGGCTGGAATAACCGGTGCCGAAATCATCCATGGAGATGCTGACGCCGAGCTCGCGCAACTGATGCAGGATGGCGAGATTGGCGTCGGTCTCGGCCAGGAAGATCGACTCGGTGATCTCGAGCTCGAGCCGCTTCGGCGACAGGCCGGACTGCGCCAGTGCCGAGATCACGACCTGAACCAGATTGCGGCTTCGGAACTGCGCCGGCGACAGATTAACCGCGACCTTGACGTCGACGGGCCATTTCACCGCCTCGGAGCAAGCCACGCGCAGCACCCACTCACCGAGCTGGGTGATCAGGCCGATGTCCTCGGCGACCGGAATGAACTCCGCCGGCGAGATCATGCCCTTGTCGGGGTGATGCCAGCGCAGCAGCGACTCGAAGCCGGAGATGCGGTCGGAGGCGATCGAGACCAGCGGCTGGTAGTGCAGCTCGAACTCGCCATTGGCAAACGCGCGGCGCAGATCGAGCTCCATGTCACGGCGCTTCTGCGCCTGCAAATCCATCTTGCGCTCGAAGAAATGATGCACGCCGCCGCCGTCCGACTTCGCCCGGTACAGCGCCATGTCGGCGTTGCGCATCAACTCTTCCGACGTCACGCCATCACCCGGCGACAGCGCGATGCCGATGCTGGCGCCGATCACCATCTCCTGACCGTCGATCTCGTAGGGCGCCTTCAGCAGGTCGATCAGCAAGCTCGCGCAGGCGCTGGCCTCGTTGGGCCTGACGTCGGCCCCCAGGATCACCGCGAACTCGTCACCGCCGAGCCGGGCCGCGAGATTGGCGCCGCGGACCGCGGTGCTCAGACGGGCGGCAACCTCCTTCAACAGGCGGTCGCCCACCGGATGGCCGAAGGAATCGTTGACGTTCTTAAACAGGTCGAGATCGAGGTAGAGCACCCCGACCCGCTTTCCGCTGGCCTGGTCGAGCGCCTGCTTCAAGCGCTCCTGGAAGTATTCGCGGTTCGGCAGATCGGTGAGCCCGTCATGGTGCGCCATGTGGGCGATCCGCGCCTCGGCCTTGCGCCGTTCGGTGATGTCGACCACCGCGACCAGATAGCCGTCGCGATCGTCGAAGGCGACGCGGCGGCCGAAGGTCAACACCTCGATCTCGCTGCCGTCGGCGCGCAGATGCCGCCAGTTGCGCGAGGAGTGATAGGCGTCGCCGATGCGTTCGAGCGCCTCGGCGTGGCTGCCCCATTCGTCCTGCGGCCAGATCTCGTGCAACTTCATGCGCAGGAAGGCGGCGCGGCTGTAGCCGTAATGCTGGACCGCGGCATCGTTGACGCTGAGAAACTGCTTGCTCGCGGCGTCGAACACCCACATCGGCATCGGGTTGTTGTCGAACAGCAGGCGGAAAGAGGCGTCGCGCCGCTTCAACACAGTGACATCCGAGATCGTCAGCGAGACCACGTCGGCAAACGCGGTGGCGCTCAGCCGGAGATGGCGTCCGTCGTTCTCGATCTCGAGCTGCTCGCCGCGACCGCCGGAGACGGCTTTGAGCAAGAATTCCATGACTTCAACCGAGGCCAGCAGCGTGTCGCCCTCGCCGATCCGGCGCCACAGCAGGCTCGCGCCTTCGGCCTTCAGCAGCAGCGCCGCACTCTTGTTGTGGTGCACGATCTGGAGATCGAACGGCTTGCCCCCCGCATCGCGCAGCGTCGCCAGCGAGACCACCGCGTCGTCGGTCGACGCGAAGATCGCGTCCAGGAGATTGTATTGCGCGCCGCGTTCGTTGATGTAGGCGCCGACCAGCGTCGCGCCCCAGCGCGATGCGGTCGGCAGCGCCAGCACATCAAATGTCCTGACCATGCCGTCGCGCACGCAATGGGCGCTGGCCAGGTGTGGCCGCCCGTTGGCGAGCGCGCTCGCCGCGGCTTCCGACAGCGCGGTAGCGCAATCGGGCGAGAGCGCGGCGACCGGGATGTCCCAGCGCTCTTCGCCGAGCCATTTCTGCACGTAGCGTCCGCTGCGCGACAGTTCGAGCGCGCCGTCGCCCTTGAGCAGCGCGATGTGGTCGGCGAGCCGCCCCAGGCTGCCGAGCATCACGTCCTCGTAGCGCGGCAGCCGTTCGCCCGGCTTCAACGCGGCACGCCATTTGCGCTGAAGCACCGGGATGTCGTCGAACATTTCGGCGGCCGGTTTTCCCGACACTTTCTTCACGGCACTCATGGCAGTCCCCAACGCACTTTCCCGCCGCATCCAATGCAGCCGCGCTTAACGGTGTGTAAAGAGCGCACGAGCGCGGGTTCCGTTCGGCGATTATGACAGTTTAAAGTCGGGCGTTGGTTAGTGGGCGTTAGAGACTATGACGGTTGTGCGAAGGCGTTGCGGAGGCGGCGCGTGAGACCGAAGCTTTGGCGCACCGCTGCATCAGCAGTGTCGTTGCGAGCGCAGCGAAGCAATCCAGAATCTTTCCGCGGCGGCAGACTGGATTGCTTCGCTGCGCTCGCAATGACGGAATCTGCGGGTGGCAGCGTCGCTCTTTAAATTCGCATCTCACTCGCAGACACACCTTCGCCATCTCGCGGCTTGTTCGCCCGAGCTTTGCTTCGTCGCCTCACCCTCAATTGAAGGAGGGCGCAGGGAAGACCGGGTGCCGGCTGGCACCCGCGGTCCACTGTGCGAGATTGTCGTAAGAACAATGCACAGCGGCATACAGGTGAAGCCCAACACACGGCCTTCCCTGCGCAGTGGCTTTACGGCTTATGTCGTGATCTCCCCGGGGAGCGATGCACTATTGCCCCCGTCGCCTTGCGGATGGCTGACGCGTGTGCCCGGTTGGGCAACCACATCACCACAAGACTTGACGCACAGACCCCGGGCGTCAGGACCACACGATTTTGCCGTACGCCGGTCACACCGGTCGTGTGCGCGACGCTTTCGCTCACGGTTGCCCGCCCTGCGAAACCCTTCGCGCCGATGTGACCAACGTCCACCGCCGTCCGGCCCGCGTTCGTGACGATCGCGATACGCCCCTCTTCCTTGGGCCGGAGTGAGGCGTGGATATGCTATTTCCGAATTTCGGTAAAGCGGAATATTTTTGGTGGCGCGCGTTGACGGACAGTTTCGGTGTTTTGCCCGACGGGCAACACACGGCCTTGTAGCCCGGATGGAGCGCAGCGTAATCCGGGGTTGTCGAAGGCGGACGCAGCGGTCCCGGATTGCGCTGCGCTCCATCCGGGCTACGGACCTTCGGACGCGACTAGTCCTCGCTGGACGTCGCCAAGCGGCTGCGCAGATGGGCCTGCGACAACAGAAAGAACAATGCGCGCTCGCCATGATATTTGGCGGACGGCCGGGTGCGCTCGAAGCCATCGGCAAATTTCTTGCCGGATTGGTCGCACACCTGCCACCGCCAGCCGAACCGCTTACGCCTGGTGAGGATCACTTCGAACATGTCGACGAGCTTGGCCCCTGCTCCTTGCCGGTCTCGCAGACGCACGAGCCTGCTCCGGCCTCCTCCGTTGGAGTGATGCCCGACATATAGCGCAGCAGGATGGAAAGCGACTAAAATTGATTATCGGAAATAGGTATCTTGCACCGGCTGTGAGGAAGTCGCGGCGTCGCTGGAATAAGCCGGCAGTGCCGGTGTTGGTCGGTCCTTCTTGGTAGCGCTGCCAGAGCTGTTCAAATCGAAACACCAACCAAATCGCAACGCCAAACCGGGCAGCGGAGAGCATCTGCTTTCGCACGCGGGACTGGCGGTAATACGATATGGGAGATCCGTGCGCTGAATGAGAAGTATTCACCAGACACGAAGACCTGCGTCGGGCCGCATGCGGGATCACCGCTCACGCACTACCGCGCGACGACTTCTACTTCGCCGTCGACGCCGTTGACGACGTTGAAGCCGCGCTCGTAAACCTTGCCCTCGTTCTTGGCGATGGCGCGGTATTCGCCTTCGGAGAGCACGACGCGCGGAAAGGCGCCGATCGATTCCTTGATGACGTCGCCGCCCGGGGTCAGCACCGACCAGGCGGTGTTGGCGAGCGCCTCGCCGCCCCTGTCGCTGACAAGCTTGAGCGTGATGACGGCGGCGCGGTGGGTGATGGTGACGTCGGTGAGCTTGCTGGCCTGGACGCGGATGTCCGAGCGCACCACCGAATTGGCATCACCGTAATTCGAGATGATGTAATAGGTACCCTCCGGCAGCAGCACGACGTCACCGGCGGCGACGTTCGGCACCAGGGAGGCGCGCTCGCCGGATTCGAACTGGCTGCCCTTGTAGATCGCGAACGAGATCTGGTTCTGCGGAATGCGACTGGTGCCGACGCGGCCCTCGATGCGCAAGCCGCCGGCGGGCAGCACGAAGGATTCCCGGTCGGTTTCGGCCTTCAGGGCGACGGTGCGCACCGCGCTGACCAGACCAAAGGCGACGTGCACGACGTAATTGCCGGGCGGCAGCACGATGTTCGGCGTGGCATTGCGGTCTTCGCGGATCAGCTTGAAGGTGCCGTTCTCGTCGGGACGATCGGCAAACACGCGCCAGACCAGACCGCTGGTGATCGGCGGGGTGTCCTTGCCGTATTTCGCCGTCAGCGACAGCACGCCCTGTCCGGGCACGGCCGCGTTGAGCGGCGGAGCGGACGGCACGGTCGTGACCGCGGGCGGCGGCATGCTGGGCGTGGTCGGCTGCAACAGGGTCGGCGGCAGGCTCGGCGGTCCGGCACCCGGGCCGGAGGGCGGCGCCAGGCTGACGGCACCGCCGGGATCTGGCACCGACGCGGGCGGCACCGGCGGCGGACGATCGGAGAAAAGCTGCGCCTGCGCAGCATTTTGGCCAAGAGTATAGAGGCAGGCAGCAAGGACCAGCGCCGGCAGCAGCGATGCGCTGCGCCGCCATCCGATGATGCCGTCACCCCCGAGAGTCATGCCACCTGCTTTTCACCGAAAACGCGGCAAATTCAAGCCTCTGACTCCCCGAGAAATACGGCCCGACACGGTTTTGGAACCTGGTTGACGCCTGCGTGATTACCCGAGAGGCAGCTGCGCCTCGCCATACTCCTGCCCCGTGCGCTTCCCAAACCGGCATAAACCATGCTTCGGCCCGGTTCTGGCGGAGCGCGAGTACGGTGCCTAGTCTGATGGCGGGTCCCGGCGTAGGAGAGTTTCGGTGCTGGACATATTGAAGGGTCGGGGTTCGAACAGCGATAGGGTCGCCGAGAAAGTCGGCCTGGGCAGCATCCGCCGGCCGGTCATCGGCCTTGCGCTTGGCGGCGGCGCGGCGCGCGGCTTCGCTCATATCGGCATTATCCGGACCCTGCTCGCCAACGGAATCGTGCCCGACGTCGTGGTCGGCACCTCGATCGGCGCGGTGGTCGGCGGCCTCTATGCGGCCGGCCGGCTCGATACGCTGGAAGAATGGGGCCGCAGCCTGCAAGGGATGCGCAACATCCTCGGCTATCTCGACATCCGCCTCAACGGCTCCGGCCTGATCGGCGGCGAGAAGTTGGCGACCCGGCTCGAGGCTGCCTGCGGCCAGAGCCAGATCGAGGATCTCCCGATCAAGTTCGCCGCCGTCGCGACCGAGGTCCGTACCGGCCACGAGATCTGGCTGACGCGCGGGCGCGTGGTCGACGCGATGCGCGCCTCCTATGCGCTGCCGGGCATCTTCTCTCCGGTCCTGATCGGCGATCGCTGGCTGGTCGACGGCGCATTGGTGAACCCGGTGCCGGTCTCGGCCGCCCGTGCGCTCGGCGCGGAAATCGTCATCGCCGCAAATCTTTCCAGCGACATCTTCACCTATTCGACGACGGTGTATTCGCACGGCGCGATACCTGAACCGGTGATCCCCCCGACCGAAGAGCCGGCGTCAAAGCGGCGCTTCCCGAGATTCTTCTCGCCTGAGAAGACGGTGAAGCGCGAGTTCTTCGGCGGCGGCAGCGCCCGGCCCGGCCTCTCTTCGGTGATGGTCGACGCCTTCAACATCATGCAGGACCGCATCACCCGTGCCCGCCTCGCCGGCGATCCGCCCGATATGCTGATCACACCGCGGATCGGTCAATTCGGCTGGTTCGATTTCCACCGCTCCGAGGACCTCATCGCCCTGGGCACCCGCGCTGCCGAGCGCGCGCTGGAGTCCATCCAGGAGGCAATCCAGGAACTTGCGCCGGCGCCCGAGGGCGCCGCGCCCAAAGCCGACCAGCAGGCCTGATCAGGCGGTCTTACTGATCAGGCGGTCTTGATGTAGTCGCGCAGAGCTTCCTGCTCGGACTCGTATTCCTGCACCCGACGCTTGACGATGTCGCCGATCGAGATCAGGCCGACCACCTTGCCGTTGTCGACCACGGGCAGATGGCGGAACTTGCCGGTGGTCATCATCTCCATGAGCTCGGCGACCGTGTCGGTCTCTTTGCAGGTGACCACTTTGCGGGTCATGACCTGAGAGACCGGCTCCTCCAGCGCGCCGGCGCCGCGCTCGCCGATCACCCGCACGATGTCGCGCTCCGAGAGGATGCCTTCCAGCCGGCTCTGGTTCATCACCAGCACAGCGCCGATCTTCTTCTCGCCGAGCAGTTTGACCGCGACCGCCAGCTTCGCGTCCGGCTCGACGCTCATGATCTGGTGGCCCTTGGTGTTGAGAATCGAACGTACCGTCATTGTCGCCTCCCTGAATCGCAACCGTCCGCTGTTCGCGGTCCGGACTTGTTCTTCGAGTCTTCAACTAACAGTTTCAGCGCCGGTTTCACGCTCGGGCGCTTTGCGAAGCAAAGCCGCTAGTGGCCTGTCGCTTCGGAACATTCTTCTCGGGAATGATGGATGAATTCGGGCGGCGCCGCAAGCGCCGCTTCAAATGCGGTCTGAAATGTCCTGTGATGACGCATCCGCAGCATCGCTTCGCACGCGCGGCACGGGATCGAACAGCGTGAACAGCAACAGGCCGGCAAGGAAGCCGCCGATATGCGCCTGCCATGCGACGCTCGTGGTCTCGCTATCGACGCCGATCGCGCCGACGCCGAAGACGATGTTCACGCCGAACCACACCGCGAGGAAACCGAGCACTCGCCCGTCGCGCAGCGCGCGCGCCAGCGGCAGCGCCGGAACTCTTGCGGCGGTATCGGCATCCGATCGGCTGAACGACAGGAAGCTGCCGCGAACGAAGGCGAAGCGGATGGCCGCCGCCATCGCGCCGGACACCGAGGCCGAGGCGCCGATCATCGGCGCCACCGCGTGCTCATGGGTGACGAGATGGGCAAGCGCGCCGGCCGCCGCCGTCACCGCGAGGAACAGGAAGAACCTGATGGCGCCAAAGCGCCGCGCCAGCGCGCTGCCGAACGGCAACAGCCACAACACGTTGAAGCCGATATGGGTGAGATTGGCGTGCAACAGCGAATAGGTGACGAAGGTCCAGACCTTCGCGCCGGCCCCGCCGGGAATTTCCAGATTGAGCAGCGAGGAATCGTAGCGCTTCGGGATGAAGCCGAAGACGTCGATGGTCCAGTTCTCCAGCTCCGGCGGCAGCAGCACCCGCAGATGGATCGCCGCGAGCAGGAGGATATAGGCGGTCAGCGCGAACGGCAGCGTCAGGATCGGCTCGCGCGGAGGCTCCCCGACAACGGCCGGCACCTCCAACGAAGCATCTTGCAACGGAGGATCTTGCGGCGGAGAATTTGGCGGGGAATCCAAGGCGGCTTCGCTTTCAGGCGCGATCGGAGCGACAGTCTTGACGACAGGCCTTGGAGATAGTCGCCTTTGCCCGCCCTGCGCAAGTGCACAAAAGGAAAAGGCAGGGCCCTGGGAAAGCCCTGCCTATCCGTGTCGGACTTCCGGTACCCAGAGAGACGGGAATATCCCCACCCCTCCCCGCGGCCGGTGACCAAACTGTTTGACGCCTGTGTACAGGCCTCGCCGAGAACCTGGAGAAAAGCGGCGAAGCTTGCGACCGCGGCCACCATAGCAGCGGGGCGGCGCACGGAAAGCGCATAGTTAATTTAACGTTAACGACGCAAAGGCAGCGCCAAGGGCGCCGAAAACGCCGCGGCGGCATGGACGCTGCAAAGTCCCTCCTGCACAACAACACAGGGATCGTGGCTGCACTGAAGCGGGACAGGTTTGTCCCGCAAGCTTGCGCCCCGGGATAAGCGTTCAGCCATGAAACATCCGTCGAGCCGCGAGTTCTTCGAATATTGGAACGAGAAGCGCGGTACTGCGCGGGCGCCAGACCGGGCCGATATCGATCCGGCCGCCGTGCGCGGCCTGCTCGGTGATATCTTCGTGCTGTCCTGCGAGCCCCATCTCGGCTTCCCGTTCCGCGTCGCCGGCACGCGCGTCTGCGCGCTCGCAGGGTGCGACCTCAAGGACTCGAGCTTCGCGGCGCTGTTCGACGAAGGCAGCCGCCGCGAGATCGAGGAGATCACGACCATCGTCGCCGACGAGAGCCTCGGCGCAATCGCCGGCATCACCGCCGCGCGCGACGACGGGAGCAAGGCGCATCTCGAGCTGCTGCTGCTGCCGTTCAATGCCCGCCCGCATACACCTGTGAGCGTGACAGGCGTGCTCGCGCCGTTCGACGACGAATGCGGCGCGCTCGGCCCGTTCGCCCTCACCTCCTGGCGCTATCTGCACCAGCCGGAAAAACTGCTGCCGCGCGCGATCCGCAAACTGCAGATCGCACGCGGGCTGATGGTGTATGAGGGGCTGCGCTAGGAGTGCACCCCGCTCACGGCATCGCCAAATGCCAGGCGCCGTTCAGAAAGCCGTCGCCGGTGACGTCGCCGGGCTTGGTGTCCTTGGCGAAGGTGTAGAGCGGCTTGCCCTTGTAGGCCCATTGCTTCGAGCCGTCGTCGCGCGTGATGACGGTGTAGCCGTCGGCGGCGGCATCGCTCGCTTCGGCCTTCAGCACCGGCCAGTTGGTCGCGCAGGCACCATTACAGGCCGACTTGCCGTCCGCGTCCTTGTCGAAAGTATAGAGCGACATGCCCTTCGCGTCGGTGAGCACATTGCCCTTGTCGGTCTTGCCGGTCTTGGTCGGCGGTGCCGCGAAAGCAGCGGGAACCATCGCGAGCGATATTGCGAGCGTGAGCGCGAGGCGGATCGAGGATGTCGTCATGGTCTCTCCTGTCATGCAATGGGCTTGCATGGGTAGGACGCCGCGCGAGCCGTCGTATTCCTGAGATCGCGGCAAAGATATTTTTCGCTGCGCGCATCGTCGCATCGGAATAAACTGGGATGATTGAGACGGAACGACGGATCGACATGAGCAAGCCGCATTGGCGTCCCGCCCGCGCCTCCGATCTGCCGGCGATCAGCGTGATCGCAGCGCGGATCCATCCTGATCTGCCTGAGCGGCCTGAGGTCTTCGCGGAAAAGATGCGGCTCTATCCTGACGGCTGCCGCGTGCTTGTCGCGGACGACGGGATCGTCGGCTACGGTCTCGCGCATCCCTGGATGCAGCACCGGATTCCGCCGCTCGACGGCTTCCTCGAGCAACTGCCCGGCCATGCGGATTGCCTCTATTTGCACGACGTCGCGGTGCTGCCCGACTTTCGCGGCGGCGTTGCGCGCGACTATGTCGTCGTGGTCGAACAGCTCGCGCGCGCGTCAGGAATCGCGATGCTCGCATTGGTGTCGGTCTACGCCACGCGGCCGCTGTGGCAGCGTCTCGGCTTTCGGCCGGTCACGGCGGATGCGGAGCTGCGGGCAAAGCTCGCGTCCTACGGCGACAGCGCAACCTACATGCTGCGCGACCTCGCTGCGACGTAACGTCCCTGCCCCGCCGGCGCAGCTCACGCCGGCGTGAAGCTATTCCCTCGAACCGGGTTCGATCAGCTCTCGTCCAAGAACTGTGCGGACCGTTCTGGTCTCGCCGAATCGAGGCTGGAGAATTTCCATGAAACTCACATTGTCGAAACTTGCTTTGCTTGCCTTGGCTGCGACGGCCGCGTTCAGCGCAACCAGTGCCAACGCGGCTCAATTCCGGACCTATGGCTGCGATTCCGCTTTCTTCGAGGGCTGCGGCATCCTGATCGAGCAGCCAACGCCGAGCGGCAGAAGCCGCGTCAGCGTCACTCACGACACCTCGCCCACCTACATGAAGCAGACCGATCCCCGCTACATCTCGTCGATGCGCGATGCCGGCGGTGGTGGCGGCGGAGGTGGTGGTGGTGGCGGCGGCGGTGGCCGCTGAGCCCATCCGGCTTTTCAGATGATGTCGCCGGTGCAATCCGGCGGCATCGTTGCTGTCGCTGCTGAACAGCGCCCGTTCAACCGCGATGCTTTTTCTTCTTCGGCTTCTTGCCCGACGCACCCTTTTCAGACCACGGCGTGACCGAAGCTTCGGAATGGCCCGGCTTGGTCTTATGTTTCTTTTTCTTCGCGAACGCCGGAGCGTCGTCGAATTTCGTCGGGCGCTCGCCGAAAGTCTTGCCGCGCGGTTTGAATTCGCTCTTGTCGCGCGGGCGATCGTCTCGACGTTCACGATGATCGCTGTCGCCGCTCTCGCGCCGCGGCACGTGGGACCGCTCTTCCGAAGCCGCTTGCCGCTGCGGCGCATCCGCCATCGGCTCGAGGCGGATATTGTCTTCCTTGTCCGGACGCTTGATCTTCACGGCGAAGGAGTCCGCGACCCGCTGGGAAATTTCGAACTCGGTCGTGGTGTCCATGATCTTGATCGCGCCGATATCGCCCTTGTCGATGCCGCCACGGCGGCAGATCATCGGCAACAGCCAGCGCGCTTCCGCGTTCTTTTTTCGTCCGATGTTGGCCCGGAACCAGACGCTGCCATCCGCCATGCCATGTTTCGACGACGATTTGCCCGCTTTGGGACGAGCCCTTTCGGGCCGATCGTCGCCACGCGAAGCGCGGACATCGTCGCGCGGTGCGCGCGTATCGTTGCGGCCGCGATCCTCGCGCGGCCGGCCAGCTCGCTCGCCGGGATCCATGATGTCTTCGGGCGATGGCAGCCGCGCGCGATAGAGCCGTGCGAGTGACGCGGCGATCTCCTCGGCCGACCGCTCGGCCAATAGCGCCTGCGCCAGCGCCCGATCGTCGGCGGTGGTCTCCTCCGTGAACAGCACGTCCTTCATGCGCTCATGATCGAGCTTGCGGATCTCATCCGGCTGCGGCGCCGTCCCCCAGACCGCGTCGATGCCCGAGACGTTCAGCAGCATTTCCGCGCGCCGCCGCCGCACGGGCGGCACCAGCATGACGCTGGTCCCCTTGCGGCCCGCGCGTCCGGTGCGGCCGGAGCGATGCTGCATGACCTCGGCGTCGTTGGGCAGATCCGCATGAATGACGAGGTCGAGGCTCGGCAGATCGATGCCGCGGGCGGCGACGTCGGTTGCCACGCAGACGCGCGAGCGTCCGTCCCGCAGCGACTGCAACGCCGTGGTTCGCTCGTTCTGCGTCAATTCGCCTGACAGAGCGACCACGGAGAAGCCACGCTCCAGCAGCGCCGCCTGCAAATGCCGGACGCCATCGCGCGTGCTGCAGAACACCAGCGCGCTCGGTGCCTCGTAGAAGCGCAACACGTTGACGACGGCGTGCTCGGCATCGCCGGGCGCGATCCGGATCGCGCGATACTCGATATCGGCATGACCGCCTTCGTCGCCGGCGACTTCAATCCGGAACGCCCGCTGCTGATACTGCTTGGCCAGCGCGACGATGCCGCGCGGGAACGTCGCCGAGAACATCAGGGTGCGGCGCGTGTCCGGCGTGGTCTTGAGAATGAATTCCATGTCCTCGCGAAAGCCGAGATTGAGCATCTCGTCGGCCTCGTCGAGAACGACCACCTTCAATTCCGAAATGTCGAGACGGCCGCGGCGCAAATGATCGCACAACCGGCCGGGCGTGCCGACGACGATATGAGCGCCGGCCGCAAGCTCGCGCTGCTCGCGCCTGGGGTCCATGCCGCCGACGCAGGAGACGACGCGCCCACTCGCATGCTCGTACAGCCACGCCAGCTCGCGATGGACCTGCAAGGCAAGCTCGCGGGTCGGCGCCACGATCAGGGCAAGCGGTGCACCCGCCCGCTCGAACCGCTCGGCGTCGCCAAGCAAATCCTTGGCCATGGCCAGCCCATAGGCCAGGGTCTTGCCGGAGCCGGTCTGGGCCGAAACCAAGAGGTCGCGGTCAGCGGCTTCGTCAGTGAGCACGGCGAGCTGAACGGGGGTCGGACGGTCGTAGTTGCGCTCGGCCAAAGCTCGGGCGAGCGGCGCACTCATGGTCGGAAAAGACACGGGATAAACCTTGGTTGGTCCAGGCGCGGAACGTCGAGCCGCGCGACCTGAAGCTGCGTAGGCGGCAAATGGTCCAGCCGCACGCGTGGTGATTTGATTTGGACGCTCTTTACGCCAAGTGCGGGCAAATCACCATGCCTATGACGCATGGCTTTGGTGATGCCGAGAATAAGCTTACCGGTCGGCTCGACCCACTACATCCAGCGTTTTCGGGCCGTTTCGCTGCATCTAGCGGGATTTTCCACCGAAGCCGCCGCCGCAGTGCGCAAACTCGCATAGAGAGCGACGCGCGGGCCCTAATCCCTGGAGGCCACCAGCCTGCCGAAGCCGCCAGCCAGCCTGGCTCTGGCCCGGGCAACAGTGTCTCTTGCCGCGTGGCCCAAGGCGCGGACCGCGCGCCAGGCTTCGGTGGCCTGCAGCCATGCTCTCATCTCGGTGAACTTCCCATAGACCCAGGCGAAGGCCGGAATCCGCATCAGCTTGTCACGCGTGAGATGGAACAGGCGCTCGACCAGGACGAGCTTGAGCAGCTCGCCGATGATGAATGTCACGGCCCCGCTCACGACCTGACCGGTTGCGGCGAGATAGGCCGCCACGGGCTTGACCGGCTCCAGGATGATGACGGGCACGGAAAACAGCGCGAGCGAGCAATAAGGCGACAGCGATCTGATCCAGCCGCGCAATCGCTTCAAATGGAGATGCCGCCCGATCCAGCGCGAGATCGGCCTCGCCACGGCCATGAAGACCGCATCCACCAGGAAGTAGATGGCGGCCAGGATGTAAGTGACGGGTTTCAGGATCCGCTTCACGATGAACTCTCCCGTGAACTGAAAGCCGAAACCCGGGCCTGAGTTTCACCCCGGCGTGAAAAACTCGATGGAACTTTTCGTGCACGGCCGCCCGCTCCCGCGGTTCAGATCTCCGCATAGACTTCCAAAAGATTGCCGTCGGGGTCGCGAAAGAACAGCGTCCGATGCCCGAACGACTGGTTCGTTGGGGGTGACAGCAGCGCCACGCCG
The DNA here is from genome assembly GCF_055811355.1 of Bradyrhizobium sp. WSM4873. Lineage (NCBI taxonomy): Bacteria > Pseudomonadati > Pseudomonadota > Alphaproteobacteria > Hyphomicrobiales > Nitrobacteraceae > Bradyrhizobium > Bradyrhizobium sp. WSM4873. The sequence goes on from NZ_JBVVPS010000002.1 coordinate 180,565, forward strand.
TGGCGTGCGAGTTCGTCGGCACACGCATCGACTTCGGCCGCGGACACCCTGAAGGCCAGTTGCAGCGCGGCACTGCCCGCCGGCGTCGGCGCGTCAGTCGCAGTTCGGCCCGGTGTAGCGAGAGCCAGCGTGTTGGGGCCCAAGCCGTACTCGATCCAGTTCGGCGACAGCTCCCGCAGCAGCGGAAACGCGAGGACGTCTTCATAGAAGCGGCGCATCGCCGCCATGTCGCGCACGAAGACGACGGTGTAGTCGATCGCGCGGATGGCACGGAAGGGCGAGCGCGTGCGTTGGCCTGGCTCGGTCGTTTGTTCGTTTGTCATCTCGTCCTTCATTCCAAACGCCGGCCCGTAGCCCGTATGGAGCGTAGCGTAATACGGGACTGGCGGCCCCGGATTACGCTGCGCTCCATCCGGGCTACGGATCATCTAGCGCAACATGCCACCACCATAGCGCAGCTCGTAAAGCAGCGCGCCATCCTGCTGCGCAATCGTCTCGATGCCGTGGAAGCGATCGAAGGAGCCTTCGACCTCGTTGCGGTAGATCATGCCGTCCTGCTCAAACAGATGCGGCCCCCGGTACGGCTCCTCCACGGATACGGCCAGTAGTGCCTTGCGCAGGAATTTGTAGATCGCAAGGAAGGTGTCTCGCCCCGTGATCTCCGCGCGGACGCCACCGCTGTAGCTCATCGACCAGATGACGCGCTCATCCCGGGACACGGTCTCCTGCCCGACGAAGAACCCCATCCCGAAATAGATATCGCGATAGGCATAAGGCGGCGCGCGATGCTCAAGCTGCTTGGAGCCTCTGAGCAGCGGAGCGGCCACGGTGGCGTCGTCGTCCAGCCCCGCATAGGTGCTGCGCTTGGATTCGACCAGAAACGCTGCGAGGTCGTGCGGGATCGATGCCATCGTTACTCCACCAATTCCGGCCACGGCACGATGGTTGATTTCACCGTCTTCATCGCCATCGCATCCCTGACCGCCTGTGCGACCCCCTCTTCCGTGAACGGATAGATCGTCTGCATCTTGAGCCAGGGATATTTGTCCGCCGTGCGATAGAGCATGTCGACGCCGAGCGGCAGATCGTTGGCGGTAAAACCCCAGGAGCCCAGCACGTTGATATCCTTGGTGCAGATGCGGTGCCAGGAGGTCTCGATCGAGCCGGCGTCTGTGAACTGGCCCATCTCGACATAGGTGCCGCCGTCGCGCAGCATCTCGATGCCTTCGGGGCCGGCGGAGGGGTGGCCCGAGCAATCCATCACCAGATCGGCGCCGAAGCCGCCGACGATGTCGCGTACGCGTGCGATGCGGTCTCGTGGTGACTTCAGTTCGTCGATGTTCACCGTCGCCTCGGCGCCGAACTCGCGCGCGAGCTTGAGCCGCGGCTCCTCCGGCGCACCGACGCAGATCACGCGCCCTGCCCCCATCTCCTGCGCCGCGGCGACTGCGAGAATGCCGATCGGGCCCGAGCCCTGGATCACCACCGTGTTGCCCCAGGAAAAACCGCCGGCGCGGCTGGCGCGATTGAAGGCGCGGATGCAGGAGGTCAGCGGCTCCGACAGCGCACCCAGCCGCAGCGACATGTCGTCAGGCAATTTGTAGATCTTGGTGCCCGGCAGCATGTCGAGATCGACATAGACATATTCGGCCCAGCCGCCCCACATGTGAGGTGCCTTGTCGAAGCCGAGATAGCGGCCGTAGTAAACCGGCGTCAGGCACTTGTTGGCGCTCAGGGGATAATGGATGCAGTAATAGCAGCGGCCGCACGGCATCAGCGGCGGGATCATCACTTTTGATCCGACCTTGAGCGACTTGCTCATGAAGTCCTCGGTGAATTCGTCGCCGCATTCGACGATGATGCCGCCGAGCTCGTGGCCGAGCGTGAACGGCCAGGGCAGCGGCTTCGGCCAATGTCCTTTCAGGATGTGCAGGTCCGTGCCGCAGACGCCGCACGCGCCGACCTTGATCAGCGCGGCCTTTTTGCCAACCTTCGGCCATGGCACGGTGCGAATGACGGGCTCACTGCCCGGCCCTGCGTGGGTGCAGACGCGGATCTGGTCCATGGCGTGTCCTCGATGCCCGCTTTTATTATGGCTGATTGGTGCGAGCTGACGAGCAGCGTATGTGAGATGCGCGGTCGTGCCAAGCCGTGGGCGCGTAGCCCGTATGGAGCGTAGCGGAACACGGGGAGCCGCAGGCGAGAATCCCGGATTACGCGTCGCTCCATCCAGGCTACGGGACCGCTGTTCTCACACACCCAAGTGTCTTGAGCGCTCGACGGCGAACGTGTAGGCACGGCGCGAAAGTCCCACCCAGGTGCCCTCTTGAACCCCCTCCCTCAAAATCCTGTCGTCGCATCCGGATCGTTCGCTGCGATGAAGTCGGTGCCGTATCGACTCCAGTTCATCGCTTACGTGCTGGCGATGATGGCCGATAATATCGAGCATGTGATCAGCTATTGGGTGGTGTTCCAGAAATTCCATTCGCCGGCGTTGGCGGGGTTTGCCGTGCTGTCGCACTGGCTGCCGTTCCTGCTGTTCTCGGTCGCGGTTGGCGGGCTCGCGGACCGGGTCGATCCGCGCCGCATCATTCAATGCGGTATGTTGCTGTTCATCGTGGCCTCGGCTGGATGGGGTTTCTTCTTCATCACCGACACCATTGAGATGTGGCACGCCATGCTGCTGCTGGTGATCCATGGCTGCGCCGGCGTGTTGTGGCAGACGCCGAACCAGCTCCTGCTCTACGATCTCGTCGGCCCCGCCGATCTTCCGAGCGCGGTGCGGCTGAATGCGATGGCGCGCTATCTCGGCATTCTGGTCGGACCTGCCGTCGGCGGCATCATCATGCTCACGCTCGGCACCTCGCATGGCATCATCTTCAACACGCTGTTCTATCTGCCGATGCTGCTGTGGCTGTTCTGGGCGCCGGTGCGCGACAGCAGCGTGGCCGTGCGGCGCTTCGCGGTGCGCGGCCTTGCCGACATCATGCTGACGATCGGCGCCATCGGCACGCAGCCGGTGCTGACGGCGATGACATGGCTCGCCGGCCTCACCTCTTTCATGATCGGCAATGCCTATCACGCCCAGATGCCGGGCTTTGCCGGCGATCTCGGCCATGGCGATCCCGGAATCTCCTACAGCGTGCTGCTCGCGGCAGATGCTGCCGGCGCGCTGCTCGCCGGCATCGCGCTGGAATCCTGGGGGCGGCTCAAGGGTACGCCGCGCACCGCGATCATGCTCGCGATGCTGTGGAGCGTGGCGCTGCTCGGCTTCGCCTCGGTGCGGATCTATCCGGTCGCGATCGTGCTGTTGTTCTTTGCAGGCTTCTTCGAGCTGTCGTTCAACACCATGGCGCAGGCGCTGGTGCAGTTGAACGCGCCGTCCGACATTCGCGGCCGCGTCGTCGGCCTCTACAATATGGCCGGGCTCGGGATGCGGGCCTTCAGCGGCATCACGGTCGGACTGTTCGGTGCGGCGATCGGCATTCACTGGTCGCTCGGGCTCTCGGCCGCGGTGCTGCTGGCACTGCTATGTTTTCTCTATGGGCGCGCGACGAGGAAGTCGTAAGCTCAGAGCTTGCGGTTGACTCCGGCGTCTCCCCACCGCACGCTCGATATAGGGCTTGGGGAGATGAAGCGTTGCGCAATCGCTGGGGCATACTTGCGATCCTGTTCGTCGTTCGCCTCACCATCGCGTTCCAGTTCCAGAGCGTGGCCGCGGTCGCGCCGCTGCTGCAGCAGAGCTTCGGCGTCGGACTCGCCGATATCGGCATCCTGATCGGACTCTATTTCACACCGGGCATCGTGCTGGCGCTGCCGGGCGGCGCGATCGGCCGCGCCCTCGGCGACAAGCCTACCACGATCGTGGCGCTGCTGCTGATGACGGCGGGAAGTCTCGTCATGGCCACCACCGACGTCTGGGGCTGGCAGATGGCGGGCCGGCTCGCCTCCGGCGCCGGTGGCGTGCTGCTGACCGTACAGCTCACCAAGATGGGCACCGACTGGTTTGCGGGTAAGGAGATCGCCACCGCGATGGCGATCTTCGTCAACTCCTGGCCGGCGGGCGTTGCGATCTCGCTGCTCGTGCTGCCGGCGATCGGCACGACTTACGGCGCGGGCGCCGTGTTTCTCGTGGCCGGCGCGCTGACCGCGATCGGCATTGCGCTCATCATTTTCTACCAAGCGCCGCCGGGAGCAACCGCCAGCGCGGCCGGCTCCGGGCGGCTCGATCCGCTCGCGCTTCTGGCGGTGATCGTCGCGGGTGCGATTTGGGGCCTTTATAACATCGGCTTCGCCATGATTTTCTCGTTCGGCCCCTCATTGCTCGTCGAGCGCGGCTGGAGCATTGCGGCGGCGGGCTCGGCGATCAGCCTCGTGATGTGGCTGTCGGTGATCTCGGTGCCATCAGGCGGATATCTCGCCGATCGCACCAAGCGCCCCTTTGTCGTGGCGATCGCGGCGAGCCTCGTGGTGGCCGGTCTGCTCGCCTGGCTGACCCGGTCCGACGCTGTGATCGCGATCCTGGTCCTGGGCGGCTTGATCGGCGGCCTTCCCGCCGGCCCGATCATGAGCCTGGCCGCCCGCGTACTCGCGCCGGAGACACGGGCGATCGGAATGGGCGTGTTCTACACTCTCTTCTATGCCGCGATGATGCTGGGGCCGGCGGTGGCGGGCCGGCTCGCCAAATCGGCCGGCACTGCCGCGGTCGCGCTCGACCTCGGCGCGCTGACGGTGCTGGCCTGCCCGCCCCTGATGTGGCTTTTCGAACGCATTGTGGCTGTTCGTCATCGCCGCGCCCGATCCTAACGCGGCATTAACCCTGTGCACCTTAGGGTCGTCCCGGACTCCGCCAGGCGGGGGGTCGGGTTGTGAAAATGGCGTTGGCGCACAAAAAATTTCTTCCGGCCGCCGAGGAACGTCGGCGTTTCCAGCGGGTGAAGGTTCACCTGCTCGGCCGCTACATGCTGCCGGACCGCCGTGAATTCCCTTGCCAGGTGATCAACATGTCGCCGGGCGGGCTGGCGCTGCTGGCCCCCGGCATCGGCAATGTCGGCGACCGCGTGGTCGCGTATCTCGACCATATCGGCCGCGTCGAGGGCAAGATCACCCGCATCATCGACAATGGCTTCGCCATGACGGTCGGCGCGACGCCGCGAAAGCGCGACAAGCTCGCGGCACAGCTGACCTGGCTCGCCAACCGCGACATTCTCAACCTGCCGGAAGACCGCCGTCACGATCGTATCGTGCCGCGCAACCCGATCGCGGTGCTGACGCTCGAGGACGGCACCAAGATGACCTGCCGCATCATCGACCTCTCGCTGTCGGGCGCAGCCATCGCCGCAGAGAACCGCCCCCCGCTGAAATCGACGGTTCTGCTCGGCCGGGTGCAGGGCCGCGTGGTCCGAAACCTCGAAGACGGCTTCGCACTCGAGTTCATGCATTCGCAGCCAATTGAAACTCTCGAAGAGAGCGTTACCGCGCGGTAAAGCGCCAAGGCACCAAAACCACTGCATTTCCAGCCCTGAAGGCGGCCTCCGCGATGCGGACGCCGCCTTTTTCATGGGTCGTGACGAGCCTCGCGCGGGTTAACGCGGGGGCTGCGGGTGCGTGCAAGCAACAGTTCCGCCAGCGTTTCCGCGTTAATCGATAAAATTTGAATCAATTGCAGTCATATCGAATTCTATTCAAGTTTGACTCAAGTATAGATCGAATTCGCCGCGTGTTTTACTTGCATTCGTCTCGACTTGACTTGGCTGACTTAGCGGCAACTCAAAAGCTCCCTGCGCAATGTGGTCCCAACAAGAAACGGGGGCCGCAATGTTTGATTTCAGGGGACAGGGGAAGGGATTGGCGCTCGCCGCCATGCTCTTCGGAATGAGCGCGGCAGCGCAGGCCGGCGAAGGCCGTCTGCTCTACGCAAGCCTCGGCGACACCACGCGTGCGCCGATCGGCTGGGTCGAGTTCTGTGCGGATAATGCCGCTCAGTGCCAGGGCGCACCGACGCAACCGCGTGACATCGTGATGTCGCAGGCTGCATGGCGCGACCTCGTCAAGGTCAATCGCTGGGTCAACGAGACCGTCAAGCCTTTGACCGACCAGGAGCACTGGGGCGTGATCGAAAAGTGGTCGCTGCCGTCCGATGGTTACGGCGACTGTGAAGACTACGTGCTGTTGAAGCGCAAGATGCTGATCGATGCCGGATGGCCGCGCGAGGCCCTGCTCATCACCGTCGTGCGCGACAAGAAGGGCGAAGGACACGCGGTGCTGACGGTGAAGACCGACAAGGGCGAGTTCGTTCTCGACAATCAGAACGAGAACGTCGTTGCCTGGACGGAGACCGGCTACCGCTTCGTCAAGCGCCAGTCGCAGAGCGATCCCAACGTCTGGGTCTCGCTCGGCGACACCAAGCCGGCGGTTTCCACCGCCAGCGCGAGAGATCAGTAGAGACCAACGAAAGAGATACGCGACCCGGTCACATCCCCACCCCTCCCCGTCCCAGACCGGTTCGCGCGCGGCCAGCCATCCCCCAATGGCTGGCCGCAACTTTTTTAGGATGTGCTTAGCTCAGTCCTGCGGCGTCTGCCGCGACCAGGGCACGCGCGCGGCGGTGAAATCGCGCCATGTGCTTTGCAGGGCGGGCTGCACCCCGACCGACGCGCGCGCCTGCCAGCCGGCGATCGCCGCCGCGGCGATGGCGCAGTCGGGCTCGGCACCAAGGCCGTCCAGCAATGATGCCGTGACCACCATGTCGTTGAAGGCGCCAAGCTGCTCCTGCAAGCCGGCGAGCCTGCGCGCGAATTTTCGCGCGGATTTGCGGTCCGCGAACAGCGGCAGCAGAAACTCGCTGACATAACGCAGCCGCTTGGTCGCGAGCCGCACGCGGTGCAGACCTTCGGCGGGAAGCGATTTGAAGCGGCGGCCGCGCCTGAGCACCTTGGCGTACTGCGCCGACAGGATACGTGCCGCGAAGTCGGCCGCGGGTTCGGCGAGCCGGCCGAGATCCTGCGCGGCGACGTCGTTGCGCCAGCCGCGCGCCTCGATCCACCCGCCGAGGCTGATCAGGAATATCGCGCAGCGGCGATCGTCGAGCGCATCGTGCGCCTTGCGATAGGCATCCGACTGCCGCTCGGCCCCAACCTGGCCCAGCGCATCGAAGCCCGCGACCGACGGACAGGCTGTTGCGATCATCGGCAAGGTCTCGAGCCGGAACACATCCCAGTCGCGCGCGGCGGACAAATCCTGCGCCAGCCATTTGGCTTCGGTTCGCAGCGCATCGACGTTGCTCGACACGCCCGCCGAACGCATCAGATCCAGCACGGACCGCAGCCGGCGCAGCGAGACGCGCAACTGATGGATTCCCTCCGGATTGCGGCCGTCCTCGGCCGCTGGCAGCGATTGAAGCAAATGGAGAAAGCAGGAACGCAGGATTGTCGCGAACGCCTCGTCCAATGTCACCGACGGATCGAGACGAAGTTTTCGCGGACGCCGCGCCGAGGGCGGCTTGTCGGCGGCAAGATCGAAGCCGCGCGCCGATTTGGTGCGGATGGACGGCTTCACGACGCCGTGCTCCGCGAGCCGCAACGCGAGCTCGTAGATCGCGCTCGCGCTGCCGCTCTTGAGCTCCAGCTCGATCTCGCTCACCGGCAGTGAATGCTCGCCGGCCGTCAACTCGCCCCGGTCGAAGGCGATCTCGACCGTGCCTGACGGCAGGTCAATCATCCGCGCATGGCGATGGACATCGGCGGTGAAGACCACTTCGAGCGGTTGCGCTTCCAGGTGGCTGCGAATCTTCTCGGGAATGAAAGGCATCGCCAAAGCGAGCTCGGGCGCAAGCGAAGGCACGCTCGCCTCCCACTCACCACGGCGGAGCGGATCATTCACCGCATCGGTCTTCACGGTTTGCACGAACCGCGCGCCGCTCTGACGAACGCGCAGGCTCAATCCGTTGCGCCGAAGTGTCCGCTCCGGCGTGTCATAATAGACCGACTTGAGCCGCTTGCGCGTGCCCTTGTTGCGCGCGTTGACCGCGATCACAGGCGCGGCGTTGAAATGCGCCATGCGATCGGCATCGACGAAAAGCTTGAGCTCGATCTCACCGGCACCATGCGCGGCAGCACTCGACCGGAGTGGTTCCGTTGCCGGTTCCCCGTCTTGCGATGGCGTCTGATCGATCACAGGTTCCGCGACGAGTTCGACAGGTTCACGTTGCCTGAAGAAGCCGGCGGTGACTTGCGTTCTCTTGTTGTCCCTCGCAACAGGATTCCCATCCCGCGCGCTCGGAGCCTTGCGAACCGGCGTTGCGTCTGACTTCAGCATTTACGGTAACATGACAGTTCGATGACAGAGCGCCATCCTATAGCCGTTGCGGCTCGCGAGGAATAGTCACGTGACGTCGCAGCGCCCGACCGTCCACACGAGGCTGGGAGCGCACAATCCAGCTCGACCACAGGAACTAAATTGCCGGCGGGCGCAGCGTGCGATCGACTGGGCTGCGAATCCCGCCCTTCTCGAAACCGAGATGAACGCGTCAGCGAGCTTGACTCATGCCAGCCTTCCCGCAATCGGTGGCGATGGCGTCGAGCGCGCTGCCCTGTCCCTCCGGCGGTTGCTTCATCGGCTCACGGCACAGGCAATCACAAGGAGTTGGCATGACGTCGTTCCGTCCGGTCATTGCGTTGTCCAGGGGTCTCGAAGTCCTGCGAGCGATCAATCAGGAACGGCAGTCGACCGTCGGGTCGCTGCACAAGGCGACGGGACTCAACAAGGCGACGATCGTCCGCATGCTCGAGACGCTGGAGCATGAAGGTTATGTGGTGCGCCGTACCGAGCCGGCCAGCTACGCGCCGACGGGGCGCGCGCTGTTGCTCAGCGCAGGCTATGACGAGCCGACCTGGATTGGCGGCATCGCCGAACCCATCCTCAACAAATTCCGCAAGCAGATCCATTGGCCGTCAGACATCGCGGTGCTCGATCAGGAGTCCATGGTCATCGCCCACACGACGCGCGTGGATGGATCGCTGCTGTTCAGCCGCCCGCCGGGTTTTCGCTTTCCCGTCCTCGGCACCTCGATGGGACGCGCCTATCTCGCCTTCTGCGAGCCCGCCGAGCAGGAGCGCATTGCCGCGCGGCTTGCCCTCGGTCCAGAGCCTTGGAACGATCTGGCGCGCAATCCCGACAAGCTCAGCAAGGCTCTGCGCACGATCCGTAAAGCCGGGTTCGCGGTGATGGACGACAGCTACAGCCGCAGTATCTTCGGCGGCGCGGTCTGGGCGCTTGGCGTTCCCGTCGCGCTTCAGAACCGGCTGTTCGGCAGCATGAACGTGATGATGCTCCGCGAAGCGGTCAGTCCGGAGGAAGGCATACGCCGCTTCGTACCTCCGATGAAGAAAGTCGCTTCCGCACTTGCCGAGGCGCTCGGCGCCAAGCTTGCCGCGCCAGGCTCTTCTGCAGGTCGGCCGTGACCATTTCACACAGTGAAACGATATTTTGATTTCTTGACCCTCCTCCTTGCCCATGTGACACCTCGTTGCGGTGGCTTCCGGCTGCCCAATGACATAGGGAAAAGGGAGGCCGAAGTGCGGACATCCGCGAGAATTTGGGCTGCCGCGATTGCATGCCTGACGCTGGCCGCTTCTGAAACGGCTTGGGCCGAAGCCTGGCCGACTCGGGCCATCAAGATCGTCGTCTCCACGCCGGCAGGCGGCATCACCGATGCCTTCGCCCGTGCCTATGGCGACTATATCTCGCAGAAGCTTGGGCAGCCGGTCATCGTCGAAAACAAAACCGGAGCCAGCGGTGCGCTGGCGGCACAGTCGGTGAAGGATTCCCCGGCCGACGGTTACACGCTGATGTACACGATCTCGTCCACCTTGCTCGGTAACCGCCTGCTGCTGAAATCGCTGGCCTATGATCCGGACAAGGATTTCACGATCGTCGCGGTGACGCCTTCGGGGCATCTGCCGCTGGTGGTCCATTCCGCCACCAATGCAAAGACGATCGAAGAGTTCGTCGCGTACGCACGCGGCAGCAAGGTCACGGCCGGCTCGTACGGGATCGGCTCGTTCGCGCACATTGCGATCGCCGAGCTCAACCGCCAATTCGGTCTCGACATTTCCATCGTGCATTACCGCGGCGAAGCGCCGATGTGGCAGGATCTGGCCGCCGGAGTGATCCAGGCGGCGGTCGGCAGCTATCAGGCCGCGCTGCCGGTACTCGATACCGGCATCGGCCGCCCGATTGCCGTGCCGACACCGGTGCGCATGAAGAAGCTGCCCGAGACCAAGACATTTGCCGAGCAAGGGGTCACCGGCAATGTCTTCCAGCTCATCAGTTTTACCGCGCTGGTGGCGCCCGCTGCGATGCCGGCAGACCGGATCGACATGCTCGCCAAGCTGATGGTCGAAGGCGGCAAGACGGAGCGCGTGCAGAAGCTGCTCGATGCCTTCGGCGTCGACCAGCCGGCCATGGATCGTGCATCCTCGATTGCGCTCTATGAAAAGGAAGGGCCGGTCTGGCTCGAGTCGATCAAGACTCTGGGATTGGAGCCGCAATAGTCGCGCCCGCGCCTATTCGGGTGCGGACGCCTCGTTACCCTCACGCACCAAGTACGTCCGCGAGACGCAACTCGTCGGCGGCGGGATCCTTCAGGAACAGCTCAGCCTCGATCTCGTTCAGATGCGACAACATCTGCGCGCGCGCGGCGTCCCTGTCGCATTTGCGGATCGCGGCGACAATTCCGGCGTGATGATCGGTGCCGCAGGCCGGCGTGTCGTGCCGGCGATAAAGCAGGATGATCAGCGAGGAGCGGGCAATCAGCTCCTTGAGAAAACCGAGATAGATGCTGTGGCCACTCATCTCCGCAACGAGTCGATGGAAGTCGCCGGAGAGGCGGACCGAAGCACGCGCATCGCCACGCAGTTCCGCCTCGCGTTCCTCGGCAAGATGCCGCTGGAGACGCCCGATCCACGCCGGCGACACCGCGTCAACGGCGTGATCGACGATCGTCGGCTCGATCAGGCGGCGCGCCTCGAACACTTCGCGTGCGTCCGCAGGCGTCGGCCGCGCGACGAAGGCGCCGCGGTTCTTCTCGATATCGACGATGCCCTCATGGGCGAGCTGTTGCAGCGCGGTGCGAACCAACGTTCGGCTTGCGCCGTAGATCTCGCCGATCTCGTCCTCGCCGAGTTTCGTGCCGGGCAGCAGGCGATGCTCGAGGATCGCCGCAGTTACACCTTCCCGGATGCGGCTGACGCGATCGCTCGCATCTGGCGCGTCGGATTTCGGTCGGGATTTGGCGGCCATGGGAGTGAGGACTCGATCGTCGAAGATGGCGTCGAATCCTAATCGACCAGCTGTATCCAATCACAGGCGAAACTTTATACAATCCACGCCTGTTTTGTGTGCACGCAGCTGCGAAGGCGGCGAGCCACCCAGACCATGCGATTCAATCTAACGATCTGACTCCGCTGCACTGTTTTGGAATTCGGCCCACCGAGAACGATTCAAGCGCGATTGGCATGGACCTTGCGGAGAGAGGCGCAGCATCGCCCTCGCCCCGGACACGCCATGGCCACTCCCGCCGCCCTCGAACTGGTCGCCGTCAGCAAGCGCTACGACACGACGCTGGCGGTCGACACCGTCAATTTGAAGATCCCGGCCGGCACCTATTGCTGCCTGCTCGGCCCCTCCGGCTGCGGCAAGACCTCGACCTTGCGCATGATCGCCGGTCACGAGGCGGTCAGCGAAGGCGACATCATCCTGGGTCCGCAGAACGTCACCGATCTCGAACCCGCCAAGCGCGGCACAGCGATGATGTTTCAGTCCTACGCGCTGTTTCCGCACCTCACCGTGATCGACAACGTGGCGTTTGCCCTGAAAATGCGCGGCATCGACCGGGCGACGCGGCACAAGCGCGCCGGCGAGTTGCTCGAGCTGGTCGCGATGACGCCCTACGCAGCCCGCCTCCCCGCACAGCTGTCCGGCGGCCAGCAGCAGCGCGTCGCGCTCGCCCGCGCGCTGATCACCGAGCCGCAGATCCTGTTGCTCGACGAGCCGCTCTCTGCGCTCGATCCGTTCCTGCGGGTGAAGATGCGGGGTGAACTGAAGCGGCTGCAGCGCGAGCTCGGCATCAGCTTCGTTCAGGTCACGCACGGCCAGGAAGAGGCGATGGCGCTGGCCGACCACATCGTCGTGATGAACCAGGGCAGGATCGAACAGCAGGGAAGCGCCCGCGACATCTTCCATCATCCCCGCACCGAATTCGTGGCGCGCTTCATCGGCGGTCACAACGTCCTCAGCGACGCAGGCAAACTCATCGCCGTGCGCGCCGATCAGCTCGGCATCGTGCCGATCGCCGACGGCGCGGTCGGCGCGCCGGCGCTGCTGACCCAGACCGAGTACCAGGGCTCCTACATCGCCGTCTCGCTCACGCTCGAAGACGGGACCGCCCTGTTCTCCCACCTTCCCGAGGCTGCCTTCGACGTCCACCAGTTCCGGCCGGGCGATCGCGTGCTGGCCACATGGGATCCCGCCAAGGCGCAACGTCTGCAATAGCGCCGATCAATCACCGGAATGCGCAACAGAGGAGTGAGTGATATGACCGAAACGACCAGGAAGAAGGGCCTTAGCCGCCGCACGCTACTGAAGAGCACCGCGGGTCTCGCCGGACTTGCCGCAGGCTCCGGCGCCATCACCGGCTTTCCCTACGTCATGTCGGCCGAGCCGAAGGTGCTGCGCTATCTCGGCACCGCGGTGAACGAGGGCGACGAGATCTCCAAGCAGTGCCTGAAGGACACGGGCATCAAGATCGAATACATCACCGCGACCACCGACGACGTCACCAAGCGCGTGATGACCCAGCCGAACTCCTTCGACGTGCTGGACACCGAATATTTCGCGCTGAAGAAGATCGTGCCCTCGGGCAACATCCTTGCCCTCGATGCCAAGAAGATCAAGGAATTCGACAACATCACGCCCGTCTTCACCAAGGGCGTCACCCCCGGCGGCAAGAAGATCGGCGGCCAGGGCACCGCGCCCTGGAAGGTGCTCTATCTCGAAGGCAAGGACTCCAAGAAGTTCGCGACGTCGGCCACCGAATTCGTCACGCTGATCCCGACCGTCTACAACGCCGACACGCTCGGCATCCGTCCCGACATCATCAAGCGTCCGATCAGCTCGTGGGCCGAGCTGCTCAACCCTGAGTTCAAGGGCAAGGCCTCGATCCTCAACATCCCCTCGATCGGCATCATGGATGCCGCGATGGTCGTGGAAGCCACCGGCAAGTACAAATATGCCGACAAGGGCAACATGACCAAGGAAGAGATCGATCTCACCATGAAGGTGATGACCGAGGCTAAGAAGGCCGGCCAGTTCCGCGCATTCTGGAAGGACTTCAACGAGAGCGTCAACCTGATGGCCTCGGGCGAGACCGTCATCCAGTCGATGTGGTCGCCGGCGGTGACGAAGGTCCGCTCGATGGGGATTGCCTGCACCTTCCAGCCGCTCAAGGAAGGCTATCGCTCCTGGGCCTCGGGCTTCTGCGTCTCGAAGGGCGTCTCGGGTGCGAAGCTCGAATGGGCCTATGAGTTCGTCAACTGGTTCCTGTCCGGCTATGCCGGCGCCTATCTCAACCGCCAGGGCTACTACTCAGCCGTGCTCTCCACCGCGAAGGCGCATATGGAGCCTTACGAGTGGGCCTACTGGATGGAAGGCAAGGCGGCCGAGAAGGACATCAAGGCGCCCGACGGCTCGCTGCTCGAGAAGGCCGGCGCCGTGCGCGACGGCGGCTCCTACGAGGACCGCATGGGCGGCGTCGCGTGCTGGAACGCCGTGATGGACGAGAACGACTACATGGTCCGCAAGTGGAACGAGTTCATCGCGGCGTAATTTGATGGACACGTCAGAGGACATCCTGCAACAGGCATCCCCGGACCTGGTCCGGGGATCGGAGACGGCGCGCCCCCGCAAAACCGCGCGCCCGGGGCCCCCCCAAAAAAACAGGGGGCCCCGCCGGGCCGGGGTTGGGGGGTTTGGAGGCGTGGTGAAGATAACCCCGGTGTTTGTGGTGAAGATAA
>NZ_JBVVPS010000002.1:194646-394380 GCF_055811355.1 Bradyrhizobium sp. WSM4873
GCGCATTTTTTCCATTTTTTCCGGGGGGTTTTTTTTTTCCCCCCCCCCCCCCCCTCACCCCCCCCCCCCCCCCCCCCCGGGGGGGGGGGGTGGGGGGGGGGGGGGCCCCCCCCCCCGGGGCGCGCCTGTCGCCCTCCTTCATCTCCTGGCTCCAGGCCGGGCCGATGATGCTGGTGTTCCTCGCCTTCTTCCTGATCCCGCTGGTCTTCGTCGTCATCGTCTCGTTCTGGGACTACAACGAATACCAGTTGCTGCCGGCCTTCTCGGGCCGCGGTTACACCGACACGTTCGAAGGCTGCATCGCGCAGCTCCCCGACCTCTGCACGATCGCCAAGACTTATCTGAAGACGCTGAAGCTCTGCTTCCTCGTGTGGGTCATCACCCTCTTCATCGGCTTCTGGGTCGCCTACTTCCTCGCCTTTCACGTCAAGTCGAAGACCTGGCAGATGGGACTGTCGCTACTCTGTACGATCCCGTTCTGGACCTCCAACGTGATCCGCATGATCGCCTGGATCCCGCTGCTCGGGCGCAATGGCCTTGTCAACTCAGGCTTGGTCAAGACGGGGCTGATCAACCATCCCGTTGAATGGCTGCTGTTCTCCGAATTCTCCGTGGTGCTGGCACTGGTGCACCTCTTCACCTTCTTCATGGTGGTGCCGATCTTCAACTCGATGGTGCGCATCGACAAATCGTTGATCGAGGCCGCCTATGACGCCGGCGCCACCGGCTTTCAGACGCTCGTCAACGTCATCATCCCGCTCGCCAAGCCCGGCATCGTGATCGGCTCGATCTTCGTCATTACCATTGTGATGGGCGACTTCATCACCATCGGCGTGATGGGCGGGCAGCAGATCGCGGCCGCCGGCAAGATCATCGAGACGCGGGTGAACGCGCTGCAATTCCCGGCGGCCGCTGCGAACGCCGTGATCCTGCTCGTCATCACGTTCCTGATCATCACCATGATGTCGCGCATCGTCGACATCAAGAAGGAGCTCTAGAGCATGAAGGAAGGACGGCCGCGCTCTTTCTACGTGCTCGCGATCTTCTTCGCGGCCTACACGCTGTTTCTCTACGGCCCGATGATCGCGATCTATGTGCTGTCGTTCCAGGGGCCGCAGGGCGGCCTCACCTTCCCGATGAACGGTGTGTCGACTTTCTGGATCGCAAAACTATTCCAGGGCACCGGCATCGTCGATCTCGGCGCGGCCTTTCGCCGCTCGCTGCTGCTCGGCGTTATCGTGATGATCGTCACCGTCGTGCTGTCGGTCGCCGCCGGCATGGCGTTTCGCCGCAAGTTCAAGGCGCAAAGCATCCTGTTCTACTCGGCGATCGCGAGCCTGATCGTGCCCTCGATTATCACCTCGCTCGGCATCTCGCTTGAATTCCGCATCATCGACGACCTGATCAAGGGCACCTTCAACGAGAATTTCGAGACCTCGATGGGTCTGCTCACCTCGGGCCTCGGTGCACATCTGACCTGGACGCTGCCGTTCGGCCTGCTCATCATGTTTGCGATCTTCAACCGCTTCGATCCCAGGCTCGAGGAAGCCGCGCGCGATCTCGGTGCAACGCCGTGGCAGGCCTTCCGTCATGTCGTGCTGCCGATCATCCTGCCTTCTGTGATCGGCATTGGACTGTTCGGCTTCACGCTCTCCTGGGACGAGCTCGCACGTTCCAGCCAGGCGATCGGGGCGGTGAACACGCTGCCTCTCGATCTCCAGGGCCTCACCACCACCGTGACGAACCCCGATATCTATGCGCTCGGCACCGTGATCTCGGCCGTCTCGTTCACGGTGATCGCGCTTGCGCTCGGCACCATCCACATGCTCAACAAGCGGCAGGCGGCCAAAGGCTCGGACGCCGGCAAAGGGCTTGTCTGATCTGATGCGGCTTCACGTCGTCAATCCCAACACCACTGCGACCATGACGGCGAAGATTGCTGCTGCCGCGCGAAGCGTCGCCCTGCCCGACACCGTGATCGATGCGCGCCAGCCCACGATGGGCCCGGTCTCGATCGAGGGATTTTACGACGAGGCGTTCGCGGTGCCGGGCATGCTCGGCTGCATCCGCGAGGCCGACCGCGACGGCGCGGATGCGCACATCATCGCCTGCTTCGACGACACCGGCCTCGACGCCGCGCGCGCCGCGGCAAAGGCACCCGTGATCGGCATTGGCGAGGCGGGCTTCCACATGGCGAGCCTGATCGCGGCGCGCTTCGCCGTGGTGACGACGCTCGGTGTCTCTATCGTGCCGATCGAACACAATTTGCGGAAATACGGCCTCGCCGATCGCTGCGTCCGCGTCCGCGCTGCCGAGGTGCCGGTGCTCGCGCTGGAGGAGCGCAACACCGATTCGCTCGCAAAAATCTCTACGGAAATTACGGCCGCGATCCGCGACGATCGCGCAGAGGCCATCGTGCTCGGTTGCGCCGGCATGGCCGATCTCGCCAATGAATTCGCCGCCACGCACGGCCTGCCCGTGATCGACGGTGTCGCCGCCGCGGTGACCTTGGCGGAATCATTGGTGCGACTGGGGCTGAAGACCTCCCGGCTCGGACCCTATGCGACGCCGCGCTCGAAGACCTATTCAGGTCCGTTTTCGCCGTTTCAGCCCTGATCTCTGCCTCTGACGGACGTTCGGAGGCCCTAAGGCATCCTGATTGTTGGTTTTTTTGCTCTTGGCCTCTTTTTGGTCCCATTCCTTGCCGAAACGTAACGCTTTCGGGACCCCCGGTGACCTCAGGGTTGCCGGTCTTCGCCACTCAAGTTTCAATTTGGGTTTTGTCAGCGATGATCGATCTCGCAGAGGACACACGGTCCCATCCCCTCCTTCGCCTTGGCGCCCAGCCCATCGCGCTGACGGCCGCCGCGCTCCTGCTGCTGATCGCCGGTGTGACCTCGATCGCGATCTGGCGCGCCTATACCGGCTCAGCCCCCGAGACCGACCGGGTGGTGGCCTCGCGGCAGCTTCAGGCACGTACCGCACAGGCGTCCGAGCAGCTGGTCGAGAAGACCAAGGGGTTGGAAGCAACCCAGCAGGAATCGATTGACCAGCTCCAGGTCGTGCAGGACCAGCTTCAGAGTGTGAAGCGGTTGCTCGCATTCCAGCAGGCCGACACCAAGCGTCTGTCCGAGCAGGTCACGGCACTCAATGAGTCCATCGACGGCCTGCGGCAATCCTTTGCCAGCGCCCGGGCGACCGAGGCCGAGACTCCTTCGGTTACCCGCAGGAAACCTGCACGGCATCGTGTCCAGGCCAGTGCACGCAAGCGCTCGCGCGGCTGAGCAGTCGGCGCCGCTAAATTTTTGGACTTGTGAACTGGATCACATTCGCCCGTATGATTCCAAGCGATGCTCGCCGTTACCGGATGGCGTGAGCCGATTTCAATGTCCGGGGCTGGCAAGGCCGTTGACGGTATATTGCGTCAACGGCCTTGTTTTTTAGTGGCCCACCCGCCTCATTCGCAGACGTCGACGCGACGGTATCGCCATCCCGCAGGCGTCATCACGCGCTTCCGGACGACGTAACAGCCACCATAACCGCCGTCGTCGTATCCGGTACCATAGTAATAGGAGCTGCCGTAGGAGGGGTAACCGTAGCCGTAATAGCTGCCGTAGTAACCGGCGCCGGCGATACCCGCCCCGATGGCGACGCCTGGCCAGAAGCCACCGCCATGCCAGTGGCCGCCATGACCCCAGCCGCCACCATGGCCCCAGCCACCGTGACCGCCCGCTTGTGCCGCCTGCGGTATCGACAGCCCAACCGCCGCCACAGCCAGCGCCGTCAACATCATCTTCCGTAACATCACTCGATCCTCCGCGTGGAGACGCTCCACGCTTCAAAAGCAGGATCAAGCTAATTGGCTTGCGGCGTTCCTGACAGCCTCACTGTCTCACTTCCCCGCGAGCATCAGCAGCCGCGGCAGATGCTCTTGAGCTTCTTGTCGAGCAGCCGGTTCTCGGCGTTGACGGCGGCGTCGGTGGATCCACCTCCACCGGTCCCGGTGGTGGTTCCGGAGGTGGCATTCGCTCCCGATGATTGAGCAGTACCCAGACTGTTGGTGCCGGGCGCAGTCGCCGGAGAATTGGCCACACCTCCAGCCGATCCCGCCGAGCCGCCGGTGGCTTGCGCGAACGATACGGCCGGCATCGCGGCAAGGGCGAAGATCACGATCACGGTCTTGATTGAACAGGTTGTGGGCAATCTGGCCATTCTAATTCTCCTTCGCCGATCAACCGCCGCAGCAATGACCGGTTCCGGAACAAATGCCGTCGCATCAGCTTGAAACCGGGAAGGCTCCGAAAACAGAAAGGCGCAGTCACGATGAACGATCGCGATGCTTTTGCAGAAGGCGAACGCGCGGCGCGTCAAAACATTCCGGCGGAAGCCAATCCGTACCAAGACGGCAGCGACGAGCATGCCCTGTGGTCCGCGGGGCACGAGAAGGTCGCAAGCGCACTAGAAGCGCGCGAGTCCGAAGGAAGCTGAGCTCACCCGATCCGCTTGAGGCCCTTCGTGAAGCGCGGGCCGTTGGCGACGTAGAACTTCGCCGCGCTACCCATCTTCTGCACCTGGGCGTCGTCGAGCGTGCGGATCACCCGCGCCGGCGAACCGATGATCAGGGACCGTTCGGGGAATTCCTTGCCCTCGGTGATGACGGAGCCGGCGCCGACGATGCTGTTGCGGCCGATCCTGGCGCCGTTCATCACGATGGAGCCCATGCCGACGAGCGCGCCCTCCTCGATGGTGCAGCCGTGCAGGATGACGTTATGGCCGACCGTGCAGTTCCTGCCGATGTGAAGCGGAAAGCCGAGATCGGTGTGGCAGGTCGAGCCGTCCTGCACGTTGGCGCCCTCGCCGATCTCGATCCACTCATTGTCGCCGCGCAGCACCGCACCGAACCAGACGCTCGCGCCGGGCTTCAGGCGCACGCGGCCGATCACGGTGGCGGTCTCCGCGATGAAGTAATTGCCGTCGGCGGGAAGATCGGGCGCTTGCCCGTCGAGCTCGTAGATCGCCATGAGGGTCTCCTGTCGCGTCAACCCCAGCCATAGCGAAACGGCAGCCTCGACGCAAAGGGCCGCCGCGCAGGCAGCCCTACAGGGCGGGCATCAGACCAGAACGCCGGCCGCGCGGAGCGTCATCAGGAAGAAGGTGCCGCTCATCATGCTCCAGAAGCCGGCGATGACGGTCGCCATCATCACGAATTCGACGCGGCGGCTCTCCAGCTGCCTGCCGCGCAGGGTGTTGCGCATGATGATGAAAGGCGCCGCGAACACCAGGAACGGAACCGCCGCGAAGGTCTTCGGCGCCACGCCGTCCTGCAACAGACCGAAGCCGGCGGGCCGCTGTGCGATCGTCTGGTATCCGCTCACGAGCGCTCCCGCGAGCGCGAAACCGATGCCGATCGAGAAGAAGGTATTGAGAGCTTCAGGTGTCATCGGAACGGTCCGCCCTTACGCAACGCGAGGTGCCTTCCTGTGACAAATAGTGCCGGTTAACGCTACATTATCCTTAAGGGAAGGTTAACGCCGCCGGCCGACCCACGCAGGCCCCTCTCCATTTCGTGCAGCCGGTGAACGCTCCGCGAAATCGCAGCCGCGTGGCATATTCGCCGCTGATTCGTCGGCCATCGGCCGACTTCCGGCTCATTGCGGCTCATGACGGTGTTTTCGGCAACCTCCCCCCAGTCTCCCCGGGCGCGCACCCGGGCCTACGTCATCCCGATCGTGCTCGGCGGCATTGCCGCGGTGTGTGCCGTCGCGCTCGTCGCCTATTTGTTGTGGCCGACCTGGGGCCCGAGCGGCGCGAGCGCCCCGAACAAGCTGCCGGTGAGCGTCGGCGGCACGCTGTTCAACCTGCCGACCAACGCGATCCGCATGAAGATCCAGCGCCACTCCGGGCCGCAGGAGCGGATCGATCTCGATTTCCTGTACCCTTCGCTGGAGCCGCCGGGCGCGCCGAAGCACGTCACCGCCGATAGCGTGGATGCGGCGATGCAGCCGATCGACCGCATCTTCCTGTCGATCGCCGCGCATCGCGATGCGCTGTCGCCCGAGCAGCGCGCAGCCACGATCTATCCGCGCTATCTCGACCAGGCCGCGGCAATGCCTCAGGACGGGCTGACGATGCGGATATTCCGTGTCGACACGCCCTATGGCAGCGAGGATCTCTATTCTGCCGCAAGTCCCGCGCTGACCGCGCGCTGCACCCGCGATGGAGCGACGCCCGGCATGTGCCTCGCCGAACGCCGCGTCGGCGGCGCCGACCTCACCTTCCGCTTTCCGCGCAGCTGGCTGTCGCAATGGCGCGATGCGGCGGAAGCGATGGACCGCCTCACGGCGCAATTGCGCGGGCCGCGGGGCTGAGCGCGGCGTCTCTGCCGTGCCGCGCGACAGGCATGCGGGGACAAGCCTGGAGCCGTCCCAACAATAATCTCGAAAACAACCCCATGCACAGTAGCCAGGCGTCTGTAATCACTTCGTATTTTTGATACTTCGGTTTTTCGCAATCGAACTTGACCCGTCGGGCAAAACAGGAGCATGATGCCATCATGGGGCGATCGACTTGAACGATGCGGCAGCAGATCTCCCGCCCGGAGCCCAGTTGCTGGGACGGGAATGGCTTGGCTTCGACGACAACGGGGATGCGCTAATCCGCTTCCAGGCTCAGCCGGCTTTCACCAACAGGCACGGGACGATCCAGGGCGGATTTCTGGCGGCGATGCTTGACTCCGCCACCGGCATCTGTGCGCTGGCCGCGCTCTCGTCCGAGTTGACCGTCGTCACAAAGAGTCTTGATACCCGCTTCCTGAAGCCGGCAGCGGTCGGCCCCATCACGGCCCGGGCGCGTGTTGTCGAGCAGACCGATCGCGACATGGTCGTGCAAGCCAAGCTCGTCGATGAAGCCGGCATCACTGTCGCCGATGCCACGGCGCGGCTGCGTGTTCTTGCAAAGAAATAGCGTATGAGCTGCGGGAATAGGATCCGTCATTGCGAGCAAAGCGAAGCAATCCAGACCGCGTCCACGGAGAGACTTTGGATTGCTTCGCTCGCAATGACGAAAAGAAAACTATTCCTGGTCGACCAGGTCGTCCTCGAGGATCGCCATCTGGAACTGGAACGAGCGATCGTCGTCCTCGTCATCGACGAAGAGCACACCGATGAATTCCTCGCCGATATAGACCTCGGCGGAATCATCCTTCTTCGGCCGCGGCACGACGCGGATCTTGGGATTGCCGAATACGCGCTTCAGATACGCGTCGAGCTTCCTAACTTCCTTGACGTCCACGGCAAGTCTCCAATCGAAATCTGGGTTGGCGCGGGTTTTAGGACGAGACGCGACCAACCGCCAGCATGAATTGCCAAAGAATTTTGGGGACGAAAGGGGCGGAAAATCCGCCCCTTCCGACAAGCTCGAAGTCCCGCCTCAGAGTCCGCTCTCAGAGACCCACCTCAAAGTCCCGTGGCGTTAAAGTCCCATGGCGTTGATCATCTGATCCATGGTGCGCGACGGCTCGGCGCAGCCGGCTTCGCCGACGACCTTGGCGGGCACGCCCGCGACCGTCACGTTGTGCGGCACCGGTTTGACCACGACCGAGCCCGCCGCGATGCGGGCGCAATGACCGATCTCGATGTTGCCGAGGATCTTCGCGCCGGCGCCGATCAGGACGCCGTGACGGATTTTCGGATGGCGGTCCTCGTTCTCCTTGCCGGTGCCGCCGAGCGTGACGCCGTGCAGGATCGAAACGTCGTCCTCGATCAGCGCCGTCTCACCGCAGACGAAGCCGGTGGCGTGGTCGAGGAAGATGCCGCGGCCGATACGCGCGGCGGGATTGATGTCGGTCTGGAATACCGCAGATGCCCGGCTCTGCAGATAATACGCAAAATCCTTGCGGCCCTTCAGATAGAGCCAATGTGCGAGGCGGTGGGTCTGGATGGCGTGAAAGCCCTTAAAATAGAGCAAGGGATCGATGAAGCGCGAGGTCGCGGGGTCGCGGTCGTAGACGGCGACGAGATCGGCGCGGAAGGCGTTGCCGAGATCGGGATCGTCGCGCAACGCCTCGTCATAGGTCTGGCGCACGAGATCGCCCGACAGCGCGGAGTGATCGAGCCGGTCGGCGACACGATGAATCACCGCATCTTCCAGGCGGCTGTGATGCAGCACGGTCGAATAGATGAAGGTCGCAAGCTCCGGCTCGCGATGGACGATGTCCTCCGCTTCGCCGCGGATCCGATCCCAGATCGGATCGAGCGTTGCGAGCTTTCCTCCCGGATTGACCTGATGCACTGCCATGAGATCTGCTCTTTCGAATTGGCTCGTTTCACTGGTTCTATAACACAGTCTAGGCGACAAAGTCCTGACGGGCTTGCCTGAGAGTGAACAGTGTGTTGCCCAGCGAGGGTATGCCAACACGTTGAATCACAACAGTTTCTTCCGACACCCCGGGCGGCAAGGTCGGCTCAAAATGGTCAGGGTTTCGCCAAATTCAAGCCGGGCGGCGTCAAACTATTGGTGAATTCCGCCTCAACCGTGATTGCGGGCATGGTCCGAGTGAGGACGGAGCGGATTTGACCATCACCACTGATCATGCGCGCGCGGGCGCCGCGGGCTCACTCTGGCTGCGGCTGGCCGGGATCGCCCTGCCGCTGCTGTTGATCGCGCCGGCGTTCTGGAACGGCTATCCGCTGTTGCAATGGGATACCGGAGGCTATCTGGCGCGCTGGTACGAGGGCTATCTCGTCCCGAGCCGCTCCACGGTGTTCGGCATCTATCTGCACTATGGCGAGAGTTCTGGTTTCTGGATCAACCTCGCGGTCCAGTCGCTGGCGACGCTGTGGCTGTTGCAGCTCACCTTGCGCGTGCTCTCGATGATGCAGACGTTCCGCTTCATCGCGATCAGCCTGCTTCTGATCCTGTCGACTGCGCTGCCCTGGCTGGCCAGCATGTTGCTCACCGACATCTTTGCAGGCCTGTCGGTGCTGTCGCTATTCCTGCTGGTCATCGGTGGACAGCGGACCTCCGGGCTCGAAAAGATCACGCTGTTCGTCTTCACCGCCTTTGCCGCTGCGACCCACAGCGCCACGCTCGGCGTGCTGCTCGGTCTCTGCGTTGCAGGCTGGATGCTGCGGCCATTCCTGCGCGCGCGTCTGCCCGTCGCAGGACTGGCGCAGGCGAGCCTGACCATCATCGTGGGCGGGCTGATGCTGGTGTCAGCCAACCATGCGCTGTCAGGCAAATGGGCCTGGACCCCCGGCGGCACGGGGGTCGCCTTCGGCCGCATGATGCAGGACGGCATCGTCGCGCGTTATCTCAACGACCATTGCCCGCGCGAAAAACTCAAGCTCTGCCCCTATCGCGACCAATTGCCGGCGACCGCCGACGAATTCCTGTGGGGCAAGAGCATGTTCAACACGCTCGGCCGGTTCGAGGGCATGAACGACGAGATGGGCGCCATCGTCGTGGGTTCGCTCGCCGACTATCCCGCCTGGCAGGTCGGCGCGGCGTTGCGGGCGATGGGCCAGCAACTGCTGCATGTGGCGACCGGCGAAGGCGCAAGTGTCTGGATCCCGCACACCTACGGCATCATCGAGCGCTACATCCCCTCCCAGGTCGCGCCGATGCGGGCGGCGCGCCAGCAGAACTGGGCCCTCGACTTCGACTACGTTAACTGGCTGCACGTGCCCGTCGCGCTGGCCTCGATGCTGGCGCTCCTCGTGCTGCTCGGCCACGCGCTCGCACATCGCCGGCTGGACGATCTGACGCTGCTGGCGGCGACCGTGACCCTGGCGCTGCTCGGCAACGCCTTCATCTGCGCCGTCATCTCCGGCCCCCATGATCGCTACGGCGCGCGGATGGTGTGGGTTGCGACCTTCGTGGTGCTGATGGCGCTGTTTCGCTCGTTCGGCGATGAGGCCGCGGACGAGACCTCAGCCGCGGCGTGACAGGAAATCGAGCACGCCAGTCTTGTAGACCTTGTCGCCGACCGCCCGCATGTGATCGCGGTTCGGAATGTCGAGCACTTCCGAACCCGGGATGATGGCGCCGAGTGCGCTGGCCGAGCCCGCGACGTCGTCGATCGAGCCGACCGCGATCAGCACGGGCACGTCGATGCGCGCGGCTTCGTCCTTGGTCATGAGATCGCGCGTGCCGCGCAGGCAGGCGGCGAGCGCCTTGCGGTCGGAACGGGTCTGGTCTGCAAAAGCACGAAACGTGCGGCCGACGGGATCGGAGACGTCGTCGAGCGAGGGCGCTTCCAGCGCCTTGGCGACGTTCTCGCCGGGCCCGGTGCCCTCGATCAGGCCTCCTATGCCGATGCCGCCGAGGATTGCCGAACGCAGGCGCTGCGGCTCGTTGAGGGAGAGCCAGGCCGTCATCCGTCCGCCCATCGAATAACCCATGAGATCGGCCTGCGGGATGGCGAGGTGATCCATCAGCGCGAGCACGTCGCCGGCCATGGTCGGGATCGAGTACTGCGCGGGCTCGTAGAGCTTTGCGCTTTCGCCATGGCCGCGATTGTCGAGGGCAATGACGCGACGGCCGTTCTTGCGCAGCTCCGAGACCCAGGTCGGATAGACCCAGTTCACGTTCTTGCTGGAGGCAAAGCCGTGCACCAGGATGATCGGATCGCCCTCGCCTTCGTCGAGATAGGCAATTTCAACGGCGCCGTTGTGAAAGCTCGGCATCATCAGTTCCGCAATCTTGAGGGGAAGAGGTATCTTAGGCCGTGACGGCAGCGCTTGTCAGGACGGCCTCGGCGATCCGGGCCTGGCGAAGTCGCCGCGCCCGCCTGCGATCGCACCAGGCCTGGGTCAGGCGCTCCGTCGTCGCCTTGATCGAGGACAACAGACCGAACAGCGTCAAGGCCGCGCCGAACAGCCAGAGTGCAAGATTGAACGCCCCGCCGATCAGCAGCAGCGCGCCGCGGCCGAGCAGCTTCAGGATCGCGCGCGTCTTGCCGCCCTGGGCTTCCGCGAGCCGCGCCGCGCGTGCGACGTCCTTGGGACCTTCAGCGATGCGCAGGCTATCCATCGCGCCGCGCGTGCCGGTCTTCTCGACGACTCGCGTGACATCCTTGCCGAGCCGAACCAGCGCGCCGGCTTTCTCGGCGCGGAACGCAGCCTTGATCGCGCTCAAGGTCTGGCCCGGCCGCAACACGGAGCCGGAGGCAACCGCGTTCTGGAGCATCGGGGTATCGACGACCTCGCGTGCGGACCGGCCGGCCCATGCCGCCAATCCCTCGCCGAGCCGGCCCACCTTGCGCGCGTCCTTCACCAGCGTCAGCCCGGCGCGAACCGGCGCGGCACCGCCGACAGACACGTAGGTCACGGCCGTGACCGCGAGACCCGCGGCCGCAAGGCCCAGCACGAGGCGATCGGTCTCCTCGCCCATGGCGAGGTGCTTGCCCTCGCGCACGACATCCCTGATGTCGCCGATGACGAAGAGATCGCCGGCCACGGTCCCCGACAAGCTCGCAACATCGTCCGCGTTGCCGGTGACGAGACCCGTGGCAAACCGTTTTGCGAAATGCGAGGTGGAATCTTCGGCTTTGACCGCGTCGCTGACACGGCTCAGGAGGTTGTCAGGCAGCGCGATGTTCCGGTCGCGCGCCAGCGCGACAAAACTGTCGGCGAGATCGGCATCGCCCGATGCAAGCGCGGCCTCGATGTTGTCCTGAATCAGGCGGTCGTTGTGCCGCAGCAGTGCGTCGAGCTTGATCTCGGACAGCGCGGCGGGATCGTCCCGGGCGGCCAGAATCGCGCCGGCCTCTCGGGCGTGCGGTGCTACCTGCGCGAGCAAGAAGCCGCATGCCGCGATACCGGTCAACGCTGTGCTGATTCGCAACCACTTCATGCGGAGAGCCTGGACGGTCCTGAGATCGTTGACGCCTGACGGTTCGTCTTTCGTCGCAATTACGCTCGTCCACCGAGATAGTATGCCAAAATTGCGACACAACGTCCCCGACGAAAGAAGGGCTTCTCTCAGGCCGCAAGATTGTGTCGAATTTGCATGAGCAAATGAGCATGGGGCATTGCGGAGCTTTCGGTTCCGCTGGACTAGCAATCATCTACACCCAACAGTATGGTCCGCGGCGCCTTAATAATGCCGCGTCAGTCATGATTGTTGTCTGCCGCCATTGCCACTCCAGGATGAGTACGATGTCCGACCATGTCGTCCCGCACTTCCACAACGATGCCGGTGTCCCCGTCATCGAGATCGGCTCGCAAGAGTTCATGTGCGTGGGCGCCAACCCTCCGTTCGATCATCCGCACGTCTTCCTCGACCTCGGCAATGACAACGAGATCATCTGCCCCTACTGCTCGACGTTGTACCGTTTCGCCGCCGACCTGAAGGCGGGCGAAGCCCGTCCGCCGGAATGCGTCCTGAAGGACAAGGTGGCCTGACCGCTTCCATCGGCCAGGGGTGGCGCTCTCCCGAACGATTGTCATCGCCGGTGCCGGCATAGGTGGACTAACGGCTGCGCTTGCGCTCGCGGCCCGCGGCTTCCGCATCGTCGTCCTGGAAAAGGCCGAGCGGCTCGAGGAAGTCGGCGCCGGTCTGCAACTCTCCCCCAATGCCAGCCGCGTGCTGGTCGAGCTCGGCCTTGCCGAGCACCTCAAGCTGCGCGCCGTGATCCCGGAGGCGGTCTCGATCATGAGCGCGCGGGCCGGCGGCGAACTGTTGCGGATGCCGCTGGGAGAAGCCGCCGCCGCGCGCGCCGGCGCCCCCTATTGGGTGGTGCACCGCGCCGACCTGCAATCCGCCCTCGCCGGCGCAGTCTCCGACCATCCCGATATCGACTTGAAACTCGGCGCGACCTTCGAAGACGTCGCGCCTCACGCCAAGGGGCTGACGGTCGTCCATCGCAGCGGCACGATCCGGCGCAGCGATCTCGCCAGTGCGCTGATCGGCGCCGACGGCATCTGGTCGACGGTGCGCCAGCATCTGTTTCCCGAGGTGCAGCCGCGCTTCTCCGGGCTGATCGCCTGGCGCGGCACGCTCGATGCCACGCAACTGCCGAAGGACTACACCACGCGCCGGGTCCAGCTCTGGATGGGCCCGAATGCCCATCTCGTCGCCTACCCGATCGCGGGCGGACGCCAGATCAACGTGGTCGCGGTGCTGCCGGGCACCTGGAACAGACCGGGCTGGAGCACGCCCGGCGATCCCCGCGAGGTGATGGACGCCTTCGCCGCGCCGCGCTGGCCGCCAGCGGCGCGCATGATGCTCGCCACGATCGACAGCTGGCGGAAATGGGCGCTGTTCGGCGTCCCCGACGACTGCCCCTGGAGCAAAGGGTCGGTCGCGCTGCTCGGCGACGCCGTGCATGCGATGCTGCCGTTTGCGGCGCAGGGCGCCGGCATGGCAATCGAGGACGCCGCGGTGCTCGCGCAGCATTTGAGCCCTGAGATCGCCGAGAGCACCGCGGGAATCACGGCTGCGCTGAAACAATACGGCCGGACGCGTCAGGCGCGCGTGCGGCGGGTGCAGCGGACTGCGCGGCAGCAGGGCCGCATCTATCATTTCACTGGGCCGCTCGCGTTCGCGCGCGATCTTGCGGTCCGGGCGCTCGGCCCGGAACGCATGCTGGCACGGCAGGACTGGATCTACGGCTGGCGGCCCTGACGCGAGACGCTGATGGCAGGACGTTTCAGCGCACTGCTCTTGTCGATTTCGGGCCAGGCTGGTTCAGACCAGGATTGGCCGCGGGCGCCTCGGGCGGCGTTTCCCGGCACCTGTTGCGGCGCCAAGCGTCATCGGCCATCTGCGCCTGCCCGCGTACCGCGACGTAATCGTTGCGGTAGGCAAGCTCCGACACCACGGCGCCGCCCGCGCCGGTTTGTGCCTTGTCCATCAGCCTCTGCAAATCAGCGGTGCGGCTGGCGAGCGACTTGCGCTCGCCTTCGAGCTGCTTGCAATCGTACAATTCGTACTTGGCGGGATCGGCAAAGGCCGGAGCGACCGTCTCGCTCATGCCGGCGCAGCCGGACAGCGCGAAGCCGGCCGCGAGCAGCGCGGCGGCCACGCAGCACGTGCGCAGGCGAGATTGGACCAAAGCAGACATGTCGGATGAATAGTCCCCGTCGATTGAGAATGCCTAAAGCAACAACAGATGTCCGGATTGAGGCTTTGCCTTGTGCCGCCGGCTCGCCTAAGGAAGAACCGCCCCTCCGGCCTGCAAATGCCAATTCCAGACCGCCGGTAAGGGACTTAAGTGGCTGATCTCGTTGGATCAAGCGGGCATGGCGGAATTGGTAGACGCAAGGGACTTAAAATCCCTCGGCGCGCAAGCGCTGTGCCGGTTCGACCCCGGCTGCCCGCACCACGAAAGCTGCGCGGACGATCCCACCGACCGCCGCGGCCGCAAGCGCTGATACCTCATCAATTCCTGCCTGCTCCTGCACCGCCTGCCAGCCATCCCGAATCATCGCTTGTGCAACGCAGCATCGGGGTTAGACAAGGACCTCAAATCAGAGGTGAGCTACTTGTCCGACGTCAATGCCGACGATTGGGTGTCCTCGGGACACCGCCCCATGGGTTTTCCCGAATTCATCATCGTGATCGCGTCGATCATGGCGCTCAATCCGCTTGCGATGGACATGATGCTCCCGGCGCTGCCCAACATCGGGTCGGCCTTCAATATCCCCGTCGCTAACCATCTTCAGCTGGTGCTGTCGACCTTCCTGATCGGCTTTGGCGCGGGGCAGTTCGTCATGGGCCCGCTGTCGGACCGCTTCGGCCGCCGCCCGGTGCTGCTCGGCGGGATGGCGGTCTATGCGGTGGCAAGCGTGCTGGCGATTGCCGCGCCGTCGTTCGAGACGCTGCTGCTGGCGCGCGCATTGCAGGGCTTCGGCACCTCGGCGACGCGGGTGATCGCGACCTCGATCGTGCGCGACTGTTACGTCGGCCGCCGCATGGCGAGCGTGATGTCGCTCGCGATGATGATCTTCATCGCGGTCCCCGTAATCGCCCCCTCGTTCGGACAGGCGGTGCTGCTGGTGACGGCGTGGCGCGGCATCTTCGTCGTGCTGATGCTCTACGGTCTGCTCGCGCTTGCATGGTCGGTGCTGCGGCTTCCGGAGACCCTGCCTGAGAGCGAACGCAGGTCGCTCGCGCCGGCCGACGTGCTCACGGCCTACTGGCAGACCGTGACCCATCGCCAAACTCTCGGCTACGCGCTCGCAGCTGGCAGCGTCATGGGTGCGCTGTTCGCCTACGTATTTTCGGCCCAGCAAGTTTTTGTCGGCATCTATCATCTTGGCCATTATTTTCCGCTCGCCTTCGCCGCGATCGCGGCCGGCACCGCGATTGCCGGCTTCCTCAACGCGAGATTCGTCGGGACCCTCGGCATGCGCGTGATCTCGCACGGCGCGCTGACGCTCTACACCGCGGTGGCGGGTGTGATGCTGCTGACGGAAAGCCTCGGCGCGTTACCGCTTCCCCTGTTCATGGTGCTTTCGGCGCTGATGATGTTCTCGTTCGGCATGATGGTTGCCAACTTCACCGCACTCGCGATGGAGCCGCAGGGCCACATCGCCGGCACGGCGTCCTCGCTCTACGGCTCGATCACCACGCTGATCGGCATCGCCGTCGGCATGGCGATCGGGCAAAGCTTCGACGGCACGTTGCTGCCGTTCTCGGTCGGGTTCTTCGTGTCGTCACTCGCCGCGCTCGGGATCGTGCTGGTGGTGGAGAGAGGACGGTTGTTCAAGCCGCATCATCGCGCCATCGGGTGAGGAACTTCGCGGCGCTCTCGATGTTGTACTGCAACAATTTGAAAAGGCGCTTCAATGGAACCGAAAACCCGTAAAGACAACGACGCCGCGGAGCGGGCGAAGACGGAACGCACGCCGTCGGGCGCCGAAAAGACCGCCGTCACCGTGCCATTCGCGAGTGAAGGGCTCGAGCGGGTCCGCGACAGCCACTGCTGACGAAGACGCCTATTGCGTTGCGCGCCTGCTGGCGCTGAAATCGTCCGCAATGCCTTCGGGTGCCGCACCACTTCCACGGGGCGGCACCATCAGCACAACCACTTCCCGTGTGAGACCGGGCCGGCCCCATAGCTGCGCCTGTACAATCAATTCCCGCCTCATGAAGTGCCCGGCACGCCCGGCCACCCAGTCCATCCACCGGCTGCAATCATCCTGATCGCGGAAACAGAGCGCGGCCCAGCCGCGGTCCAGCGTCACCTTGCGCGGCAAACCCCCGGGATATTGATCCTCGAACGGCCGCACGTAGTGCGGATGGTCCGGGCTGTAGAACGCTGTCGCGAACGCCAGCGAATCGTCGCCGCTGACGCCGGCGAGCGGCTCGTCCGTCAGTTCGCGCCACTCGCGTGTCAATCGGCTCGCCGCCTGCGCGTAGAAATTGCGCCCCTCCTCGTAACCGTGATCGTTGCGATAAACCGCGTGGATCGGCGCGGCGACGAGGACGGCCGTAAGCGCGACGCTGGCCACGACCACGGTGAGGTTGACGGTGTAAAAGCGCTCGATTGGATAATTTGTGCCGCAGACCACGAGAATGGCGAACAGAAACAACCCTTGCAAAGCCCACAGCGACGGCAGATCGGTGCCCATCACGAGCGAGATCAGGACCGGCTGCGCAATCGTGCCGACGGCAACGTAAAAGAGAAGCCGCAGGCCCGGATGCATCGCCGCGAAATCGTCCGGAAACTGCTTCAGCCGCCTGCCGGCGATCAACACCCAGGCGACGGCTGACACGCTGATGGCGGCCAACAGCCCCAGCAGGAAGTTCCTGGCCTCACCGAGCGAGCTCACCGCAGTGCCGTTGGCATGGTTCAGCGCGTAGGTGAAGGTCGGTGCCCCCGTCGTCGCGAGCCAATGAACATGCGGTGACAGCGCTGCAAGCCCGACGACCACCGAGATCCAGGGCGAAGCAGAAGTGAAATAGGCGCGTCGCGCCGGATGTGCCAGCGCGGCAAGCGTGAAGCTCGCGACGAGGAAGATCGAATAATATTTGCCGACCATGGCCAGCGCCGTCGTGCATCCCACGGCGATCGCCCACGACGCCGCTCGGGTCTCGAATGCGCGCAAGAAGCACCAGGTCGCCAGCGGCCAGACGGCCAGCAGCACCGCATTGGCGTTGAAGCGCTGGGCATGAAACTGATAGGCCGGTGTCAGCATCAGGAGCAACAGCAACAGCACCCGCTTGTGCCCCGTCACGAATTGCCGCGCGATCCGGTCGACGAAGACCAGCGCAAGCCCGGCATTGGCCATCGCCATCAATTGCAGCGACCACTCGCTGAGCGGAAAGATGGCGCTCCAGCTCGCGGCAACCCAGCCGGTCAATGGCGGATGCTTGTGATAGCCCCAGGCGAAATGCCGCCCCAGCGTCCAGGCTTCCAGCGTATCGGGGTGCAGACCGCCGCCGGCATAGGCGACCGCCAGATAGAGTGTCCAGATCGCGACGAAGCAGGCGATGAGAAGCGGCGCGGCCCAGCCCGTCTCGACGCCATCGAGCCAACGCAGGAATGGCCGGCGCCATCGCGCCGGCGCGCGATCGGACCGTTCGGCCATCGCCTGGAATGCAAAATCGATCGGCACTGGAATCAAATGGAGGAAGGAAGGTGATGCGCAAGAACGGCACATCTAGTTCAGTACGGAAACAAATAGCAATGATTGGAAACTGGAAAAGATTGAAAACGTCCGCCTTCTCAGCCGGCGCAAGGTCGACAAACGACTAAGATCGACAAACGACAACGGCGCCGCTGATGACAGCGGCGCCGCATGGTGAGCCGGAGGAAAGGAAGAGTTCGCCCTACTCCGACTTGTCGACGTTCCAGAACAACGGGGTCGCGGGACCGTCGAGCACGCCGGTCAGCGATTTACGCCAGCCGCTCGGCAGGAGATACTGTCCCAGCGGGATGTAGATCACCTGCTCATAGGCTTCCTTCTGGATCTCAGCGGCGATCTTCTTCTGATCGTCGAGCGAGGCGGCGCGAACGAAGTCATCCTTGAGCTTTTCGATCTTGGCGTTCTCGGCCCAACCAAACCAGCCCTTCTTGCCCTGGCCGCCGATCGAGAGATTGGCGATCGGGTTGGAGACGTCGGCCGCGACCCAGTTGGTGAAGAACATGTTCCAGCCGCCCTCCTTCGGAGGCTTCTGGCTGGCGCGGCGGCTCACCACCGTCTGCCAATCGGTCGCTTGCAGGTCGACCTTGAAGCCGGCCTCGCGCAGCAACTGAGCCGCAACGATCGGCTGCGCCTTCAGCGTCGTGACATCGCCGGGGGCCATGATCACGATCGGGGTGCCGTCATAGCCGGATTCGGCGAGCGCCTTCTTGGCTTCGGCCATGCCGTTGCCCTTCACCAGCGTCTCCCCGCCGACTTCGGTCGCGAACGGCGTATCGCACACGAAGAAAGCGCCACAGATCTTCTGATATTTGGCGTTGCCGACGAGTGCGTCGAGAACATCCTTCTGGTTGATCGCCAGCAAGGCAGCACGGCGCACTTTGACGTTATCGAACGGCGGATAGAGGAAGTTCATCCGGCCGAGAGTCTGGAAACCGAACTTGTTCGAGACCTCGATCGTGATCTCCTTGTTCGCCTCCAGCAACGGAAGCATGTCGTAAGGCAGATTTTCCACGAAGTCGATGTCGCCCGACTGCAACGCGTTCACCGCGGTCTGCGAGTCCGGCATGGTGATCCACTCGACGCGGTCGACCTTCACCACCTTGCCGCCGGAGGTCCAGCTCGACGGCTCCTTGCGCGGCACGTAGTCGGTGTTCTTGACGTAGACCGCCTTCACGCCTGGCTGGAATTCCGACTGCACGAACTTGAAAGGACCCGAACCGATCTGCTCGGGGATCTGCTTGTCCGGCGGCGTCTCGGCGAGGCGCTTCGGCATCATGAAGGCAACGCGGGAGGACGGCTTGCCGATCGAGTCGAGCACGAGGCCGTAGGGCTCCTTCAGTTTCAGCGTGATGGTCTTGGCATCGGTCGCCTCGATGCTCGCGGTGAAGTCGAACAGTTTCTGGCCCATGCCGTCGACTGCGCCCCAGCGCTTGAGCGAGGCAACGCAGTCCTCCGCCGTCACCGGCGCACCGTCATGCCACTTCAGGCCGTCGCGCAGCGTGAACGTGTAGGTGAGCTTGTCGTCGGAGATCTTCCAGTCCGCCATCTGCGGCTGGATCTTGAAGTTCGAATCGGGCGCCACGAGCGTGTCGTAGATCATGTAGCCATGGTCACGCGTGATGTAGGCCGTGGTGAAGATCGGATCGATGATGCGCAGATCCGAATGCATCACCGCCGTGATGGTCTTGCCGGCCGCAAGCACCGGCGAGGCCAGTGCGGTCGAAAGCGCGACGACCGACAGCGCAAGTTTGGAGGCGAACGCGCGAGGCCCCCGGCGCATCAACTTAAACATAAAAAGTTCTCCTGACGTGAAACTGTTCAAAGGCAGGTTATCGATTGAGCATCCGGTTCGTTCTTTAGGCGAACTAACCTCATGCAATGCCTTTATCTTTTCGAGACTTGCAGACAGTGCCGAGCGCGTCAATCCGGTTTCGCTGCAAGCCCAAGCGGCGCGCGCACGGGCTCCACAAGGATCGGTTTGGCTCTACAACGCTCTCCGCCCGTCCTGCCCCGCGCCGATGCAATGCGCGTTCCATGTTCCGAAGCCCAAGAGACATTGGAGAGACATTGAGATGAATCCAGCCAATCTTCCCTTCGATTCCGAAGCGATGCTCCAGGGTCTGCGCGACTGGGTGGAATGCGAAAGCCCGACCTGGGACGCGAATGCCGTGAATCGCATGCTCGATATCGCGGCGCGGGAGATGGCGATCATGGGTGCGACGATCGAGCGCATCGCCGGTCGCCAGGGCTTTGGCGGCGTGATCCGCGCCCGCTTTCCGCATCCGAAGCAAGGCGAGCCCGGCATCCTGATTGCCGGACACATGGATACCGTCCACCCCACGGGCACCATCGAGAAGCTGAAATGGCGCCGCGAGGGCAGCAAGTGCTACGGACCCGGCATCTACGACATGAAGGGCGGCAATTATCTTTCGCTGGAAGCGATCCGGCAACTTGCCCGCGCCTCGTTCACGACGCCACTGCCGATCACCGTGCTGTTCACGCCCGACGAGGAAGTCGGCACACCCTCCACGCGCGATATCATCGAGGCGGAGGCCGCGCGCAACAAATACGTGCTGGTGCCGGAGCCCGGCCGCGCTGACAACGGCGTCACCACCGGACGTTACGCCATCGCGCGATTCAATCTCGAGGCGACCGGCCGGCCCAGCCACGCCGGCGCGACCTTGTCGGCGGGCCGCTCTGCTATCCGCGAGATGGCGCGGCAAATCCTCGCCATTGACGCGATGACGGGCGAGGACTGCACGTTTTCGGTCGGCGTCGTGCATGGGGGTCAATGGGTCAATTGCGTTGCCACGACCACCACCGGCGAAGCGCTTTCGATGGCCAAGCGCCAGGCCGACCTCGATCGCGGCGTCGAGAGGATGCTGGCGCTCTCCGGTACAACCAATGATGTCACCTTCAACGTGACGCGCGGCGTGACACGTCCGGTCTGGGAGCCCGATGCCGGTACGATGGCGCTTTACGAAAAGGCGCGCGTGATCGCCAAGTCGCTTGGCGCAGAACTGCCGCATGCGAGCGCCGGCGGCGGCTCCGACGGCAATTTCACCGGCGCAATGGGCATTCCGACTCTCGACGGCCTGGGCGTGCGTGGCGGCAACGGCCACACGCTCGAAGAGTATATCGAGGTCGAAAGTCTCGTCGAACGCGGCCGGCTGATGGCGGGGCTGCTCGCGACTCTCGAGTAATGGCGCAAGCCAGGTCACCAAAACCGGGCCAGGTCACCAAAACAAGTTGACCGCACTGCAAAAACCGTGGCCCGGATGGCATGGGAATTGCTGAAATGTTAGGCTGGTGGCAGAACGCAGCCTTCAGCCGCTGTCTCTGATCTGACTCTAATCTGACGGGATCCAACTTGCTCGGATATCTCCTTCGCCGAATTCTCGCCGCCGTGCCCGTGATGGGCGTGGTGGCGCTATTCGTCTTCCTCCTGCTCCGCCTCACCCCGGGCGATCCCGCCGCGATTCTTGCCGGCGACAACGCCACGCCGGAGCGGCTCGAGCGCATCCGCACCTCGCTCGGCCTCAACGAGCCGCTGATCGTGCAGTTCATCACCTGGCTGAACAAGCTGCTGCATGGCGATCTCGGAACTTCACTCATCTCTAACCTTCCGGTGATGAAGATGATCGGCCAGCGGGTCGAGCCGTCGATCTCGATTGCGCTGTCGACCATCATCCTCGCCGTCATCGTCGCCGTTCCCCTGGGTGTGATCGCGGCCTGGAAGCACGGCACCTGGATCGACCGCTTCGTGATGGGCCTGTCTGTGCTCGGCTTCTCGGTGCCGGTGTTCGTGGTCGGCTACATCCTGATCGAGGTCTTCGCGATCGACCTGCGGTGGGTGCCGGTGCAGGGCTTCCGCAGCATCTCGAACGGTTTCGGGCCGTTCTTCGAACGCATCATCCTGCCGACCTGTGCGCTGTCCTTCATCTACATCGCGTTGATCGCGCGCATGACGCGCGCGGCGATGCTCGACGTGCTCGGCGAGGATTACGTCCGCACCGCGCGCGCAAAAGGCATCAACGAAGTCGCCGTGATGATGCGCCATGCGCTGCGCAACGCCGCCGTGCCCGTGATCACGGTGATCGGTACCGGCTTTGCGCTTTTGATCTCCGGGGTCGTCGTCACCGAGAGCGTGTTCAACATTCCCGGCATCGGCCGCCTCACGGTGGATGCGGTGCTGGCGCGCGACTATCCGGTGATCCAGGCGATGATCTTGCTGACGTCGTTGATCTATGTCGTCGTCAATCTCCTGATCGACGTCGCCTACACGCTGCTCGATCCCCGGATCCGGTACTAGGGCTAAGGATAACAACGAAAAATGTCGGTCGATACCCTTCCCCAGTCGTCCATCCCGATCACGTCGCCGCTGCGGCCGCGCTTCGGATTCCTGACCTCGACGCCGATTATCGCCGCAGCGACCATCTGCCTGGCGTTGGTTGTGCTGATCTCGATCCTGGCGCCGTTGATCGCGCCGTATGATCCGATCCAGCTTGCGCCCTCGCAGCGGCTGAAGCCCTCTTCGGCGCAATTCCTGCTCGGCACCGACGCCTATGGCCGCGACCTGCTGTCGCGCGTCATGTATGGCGGACGCATTTCGCTTCTGATCGGCATCGGTTCGGCGATCATGTCGATCGTCATTGGGTTGGCGATCGGCCTCGTCTCCGGCTTCTTCAAGCTGGTCGATTCGGTCATGATGCGGATCATGGACGGCCTGATGGCAATGCCGAGCATCCTGCTGGCAATCGCCGTGGTGTCGCTGTCCGGCGCCAGCCTTTGGACCGTCTTGATCGCGATCACGATCCCCGAAGTTCCGCGCGTGGCACGCCTGGTGCGCTCGGTCGTGCTCTCGGCGCGCGAAGAGCCCTATGTCGAAGCGGCGATCTCCGTCGGCACATCCCTGCCGAAGATCATGTGGCGGCATTTGATGCCGAACACGATCGCACCTCTGATCGTGCAGGGCAGCTACGTCTGCGCGTCCGCGATCCTCACCGAGGCCATCCTCTCCTTCCTCGGCGCCGGCATCTCGCCGGAAACGCCGACCTGGGGCAACATCATGGCCGAGGGCCGTCAGTACTTCCAGCTCAAGCCGACGCTGATCTTCTGGCCGGGCCTGCTGCTCTCGATCGCGATCCTCAGCATCAATTTGATCGGCGATGCCGCCCGCGACGCACTCGATCCGCGCATGAAGCAGCGGGAAGGCAAATGATGACCGATCAAGTGATGACCAGCCCCATTCTCGACATCAACAATCTCGTCGTCTCCGTCGGCAAGAAGCCGAATGCCGCAAACATCCTCGACGGCATCTCGATCCAGGTGCACGAGCGCGAGACGCTGTGCCTCGTCGGCGAAAGCGGCTCGGGCAAGTCGGTGACCTCGCTGACCACGATGGGTCTGCTGCCGAAGGGCACGCTGATTCCCACCGGCGGCAGCGTCAAGCTGGTCGGCGAGGAGATTCTCACCGCGACCGACCGCCGCCTGCGGCAGCTCCGCGCGACGCGGATGGCGATGATCTTCCAGGAGCCGATGACGGCACTCAATCCGGTGATGCCGGTCGGCCGCCAGATCGACGAAGTCCTGCGCGCGCACACCAAACTCGACGCGAAGGCGCGCAAGAAGCGCATCCTCGACATGATGGAGCAGGTGCGCCTGCCCCAGGTCGAGCGTATCTTTGCCTCCTATCCTCACCGACTCTCCGGCGGTCAGCGCCAGCGCATCATGATTGCGATGGCACTCGTGCTCGAACCGAAGCTGCTCATCGCGGACGAACCGACCACCGCGCTCGACGTCACCACGCAGAAGCAGATCTTGACCCTGATCCGCGACCTCCAGCGCGATCACGGAACCGCCGTGCTGTTCATCACCCACGACATGGGCGTGGTCGCCGAGATCGCCGACCGCGTCGCGGTGATGCGGCAGGGCCGACTGGTCGAGACCGGAACGCTGGATTCCATCCTGCGCAATCCGACCATGGAATACACCCGCAACCTGCTCTCTGCAGTGCCGAGCCTGGTGCCGCGCGCGGCACGGCCTGAGACCAAGGAACCGGTGGTGCTGGAGGCCAACGAGCTCGGCAAGGTCTACCGCGAGCGCGCGTTCTTCGGTAAAGGCCGCGAAGTCGTCGCTGCCGACAGGGTCACGCTGACGCTACGCAAGGGTCGCACGCTCGGCATCGTCGGCGAGAGCGGCTCAGGCAAATCGACCGTGGCGCGCTGCATCGTCCGCCTGATCGACCCGACCTCCGGCGGCGTGCGCCTCTCCGGCCGCGAGATCTCGGACATCTCGCGGCGGCTGTTGCAGCCGCATCGCAAGAAGATCCAGATCGTGTTCCAGGACCCCTACCGCTCGCTCAACCCGCGCGTCACCGTCGGCGAAAGCATTGCGGAAGGCCCGATCAATTACGGCGTGTCGCATGCCGACGCAATGAAGCGTGCCCGCGAATTGCTGGAGCTGGTCGGCCTGCCCGCCGATGCGGCCGCACGCTATCCGCACCAGTTTTCCGGCGGCCAGCGTCAGCGCATTGCGATCGCCCGCGCGCTCGCGCTCGATCCCGACGTGCTGGTCGCGGACGAGGCGGTCTCCGCCCTCGACGTCTCCGTGCAGGCGCAGGTGCTGGACCTATTCGACGAGATCCAGAAGCGGCTCGGCATCGCCATCCTGTTCATCACTCACGATCTGCGCGTCGCAGCACAGATCTGCGACGAGGTCGTGGTGATGCAGCACGGCCGCGTTGTCGAGCAGGGCCCGGCCGCCGAAGTGCTGACGCATCCGAAGGAGGCGTACACCAGAGCCTTGCTCGAGGCCGCGCCAGGCCGCGGCTGGGATTTTGCGAACTTCCGGCCAGTGGCCGAGGGCGTGGCGGCTAGCGCCTAGTCTCTCGCCTCGTCATTCCGGGCGTCGCGAAGCGATGAGCCCGGAATCCATCGGGCAGCAGACTCCGTCCACGATGGATTCCGGGCTCGCGCCGAAGTGGCGCGCCCCGGAATGACGGCGGAGCAGCATTCCCAAAACGATCTGACGCCATGCGCGCCGCGATTGCTTCCCGGCTTGCTCTCGCCGCAAGCACAGGGCTAACGTCGCGCACTTTCAATTGCTGGACTTGAGTTGATGACACGTATCGCCGTCGGCGGCTTCCTGCACGAGACCAACACCTTCGCTCCGACGAAGGCGACTTTCGCGGATTTCCAGCACGGCGGCGGCTGGCCGGCGATGACGCAAGGTCCCGATGTGCTGGAGGTGATGCGCCGCATCAATGTCGGCCTCGCCGGTTTCGTCGACAGCGCCGAGGCTAACGGCTGGGAACTCATTCCAACGATTGCCTGCGGCGCGAGCCCTTCGGCGCATGTCACCAAGGACGCCTTCGAGCGCATCGTGAAGGTCATGGTCGATGGCATCGCTGCCGCCGGCCCGATCGACGCCGTCTTTCTCGATCTGCACGGCGCGATGGTCACGGAACATCTCGACGACGGCGAAGGCGAGATTCTCGCGCGCGTGCGCCGCGTCATCGGCAAGGACATTCCGCTGGTCACCAGCCTCGACCTCCACGCCAACGTCACCCCCGAGATGATGGAGCACGCGGACGCGCTGATCGCCTACCGCACCTATCCCCATGTCGACATGGCCGAGACCGGCCGCGCCTCGGCCAAACATCTCGCGCTCCTCCTGAACACCAGGCAGCGTTTTGCAAAATCCTTCCGGCAATTGCCGTTCCTGATCCCGATCAGCTGGCAGTGCACCAACGACCAGCCGACCAAGGGCATCTACGAAAAGCTTGCCGCGCTCGAGAGCGACGCCGTTCCGACGCTGTCCTTCTCGCCCGGCTTCCCCGCCGCCGATTTCCGCGATTGCGGGCCGAGCGTGTTCGCCTATGGCAAGACGCAAGCCGATGCCGACCGCGCTGCGGATGCGATCGTGAAGCTGATCGAAAGCCATGAGGACGATTTCGACGGCAAGATCTGGTCACCCGATGACGGCGTGCGCCACGCGATGGAACTCTCGAAGGGCGCCAGCAAGCCCATCATCATCGCCGATACCCAGGACAATCCGGGCGCCGGCGGCGATTCCGACACCACCGGCATGCTGCGCGCGCTGGTCCGCAACAAGGCCAGTGCCGCGACCGGCGCGATCTACGATCCGGAATCGGCCAAGGCCGCGCATGCAGCCGG
Organism: Bradyrhizobium sp. WSM4873; assembly: GCF_055811355.1. NCBI lineage: Bacteria > Pseudomonadati > Pseudomonadota > Alphaproteobacteria > Hyphomicrobiales > Nitrobacteraceae > Bradyrhizobium > Bradyrhizobium sp. WSM4873. The sequence continues at coordinate 220,418 of NZ_JBVVPS010000002.1, forward strand.
CGCCGGTGCCACCGTGACGCTGTCGCTCGGCGGCAAGTCCGGCATTCCCGGCGACGAGCCCTATCGTGAGGCCTTCGTCGTCGAAAAACTCTCCGACGGCCGCTTCATCGCGCCCGGTCCCTACTATGGCGGCCGCGAGATGGAGATGGGCCCGTCCGCCTGCCTTCGCATCGGCGACGTCCGAATCGTCGTCTCCTCGCACAAGGCGCAGCTCGCCGACCAGGCCATGTACCGCTATGTCGGCATCGAGCCGACCGAACAGAAGATTTTGGTCAACAAGAGCTCGGTGCACTTCCGCGCCGATTTCGAGCCGATCGCGGAAAAGCTGATGATCTGCGCCGCCCCTGGCGCGATGCCGGCCGACACAGCCACGCTGCCATGGACACGCCTGCGGCCGGGCATCCGCATCAAGCCGAACGGCCCGGTTTTCACTCCCTCCTCACGCTAACTGGACAGAACACATGCCCACGATCGAGCGCATCGACGGCTATGCCGACGAACTCACCGCTATCAGGCGCGACCTTCACGCCCATCCGGAAATCGGCTTCGAGGAAGTGCGCACCTCCGGAATCGTCGCGGACAAGCTGAAGAGCTGGGGCATCGAGGTGCATCGCGGTCTCGGCGGCACCGGCGTGATCGGAATCATCAAGGGCAAGGGTTCGAGCGGCAAGCGTATCGGGCTTCGCGCCGACATGGACGCGCTGCCGATGGAGGAGAACACCAATCTGAAGTGGAGTTCGAAGATTCCCGGCCGCTTCCACGGCTGTGGCCATGACGGCCACACCACCATGCTGCTCGGCACCGCGCGTTACCTCGCCGAAACCAAGAATTTCGACGGCACAGTACACCTGATCTTCCAGCCGGCCGAGGAAGGCCTCGGCGGCGCCCGCGCGATGATCAAGGACGGGCTGTTCGAGAAATTTCCGTGCGACGAACTCTACGGACTGCACAACGCGCCCGACCTCAACCACGGCGAGATCGCGATCCTGCCCGGCCCCGCGATGGCCAGCGCCGACTTCTTCGACCTCCGCATCACCGGCTATGGCGCGCACGGTGCGATGCCGGAGCGCTCCAAGGACGCTGTGATCATCGCGACCACGCTGGCGCAGGCGATCCAGACCATCGTCAGCCGCAATGTCGAGCCGCTGCAAGCCGCCGTCGTCTCGATCACGCAGATTCACGCCGGTTCGGCGTACAACGTCATCCCCGGTGACGCGCATCTCTGCGGCACCATCCGCACTTTCTCGAAAGAAGTCCGCACCCTGATCAGCGAACGCATTCGCACGATCTGCGCCGGCATCGCGAGCGCCTATCAATGCGTGATCGACGTCGACATCCGCGACACCTTCGACGTACTGGTCAACCAGGTCGAGCAGTCCAAGGTGGTCGAGGAGGTCGCGCGCACCATCGTCGACCCCGCCAACGTGATCACCCGCGCCCAGCCGAAGATGGGCAGCGAGGATTTCGCCGACATGCTGCAAACCATTCCCGGCGCCTATTTCTGGGTCGGCCACGACGGCTCGGTGCCCGTGCACAATCCCGGCTTCGTGCTCGACGACAAGATCCTGCCGATCGGTGCCAGCATGTTCGCCCGGATCATCGAGACCCGTATGCCGGTGGGTGCCCATGCATAAAAAGAGCGTCGAAGAGGAAGTCACCTCGTTGCACGATCTCTCCGCAGTCGATCTGATCGCGGGCTATCGCGCCAAGCAGTTCTCGCCGAGCGAGGTGCTGGAAGACGTGCTCGCGCACGTCGCAGCTTGGGAGCCGCACCTCAAGGCGCTTTATGCATTCGATCCCGACGGCGCGCGCGAGGCCGCGAAGGCCTCGACCGCACGATGGTCCGGGGGCGAGCCGTCCGGCGCGCTCGACGGCGTGCCGGTGACCGTGAAGGACAACATCGCGACCAAGGGCGTGCCGGTGCCGCTGGGCGCGGCCAGCGTCAAGCTGGTGCCGGCCGAGAAGGACGCGCCGCCCGCCGCGCGGCTGCGCGAGGCCGGTGCGATCATCTTCGCCAAGACCACCATGCCCGATTACGGCATGCTGTCTTCGGGGCTATCCTCTTTCCATGCGCTCGCGCGTAATCCCTGGGACCTCTCCAAGAATCCCGGCGGCTCCAGTGCCGGCGCGGGCGCCGCTGCGGCGGCTGGCTATGGTCCGCTGCATCTCGGGACCGATATCGGCGGCTCGGTCCGCCTGCCCGCGGGCTGGTGCGGCCTCGTCGGATTCAAGCCGAACTTTGGCCGCGTGCCGATCGATCCCGCCTATGTCGGCCGCGTCGCCGGTCCCATGACCCGCACCGTCGACGATTGCGCGCTGATGATGAGCGCGATCGCAAAACCCGACCGGCGCGACGGCACGAGCCTGCCCGCGGAACCCCTCAACTGGAAGGGGCTGGAGAAATCCCCGCGCAAACTCCGCATCGGAGTGATGCTCGATCCCGGCGTTGGTCTGGCGCTGGAGAAACCGGTGCGCGATGTCGCCGTGAAGGCGGCAAAGGCATTCGAGTCCGCAGGGGCCGTCGTCACCGAAGTCGACGGCATCCTCACGCGCGAGATGCTCGACGGCCTCGACAACTTTTGGCGCGCACGGATGTGGAATGACCTGTCGAAGCTGACGCCCGCCGAACAGGCCAAGGTGCTGCCCTACATTTTCAAGTGGGGCGAGTCCGGCGCGAAGCTCTCCGGTGTCGACGTCATCAGGGGCTTCAACCAGACCATGGCGATCCGCGCGGCGGCATCAAAGCTGTTCTGCGAGCTCGACTATGTGATCTCGCCGACCGCGCCGAACGTGAACTATCCGGCGGAGTGGGCCTCGCCGACCAACGATCCCATGAAGCCGTTCGAGCATATCGCCTATACCGTGCCGTGGAATATGTCGGAGAATCCGGCGATCTCCATCAACGGCGGCTTCGACGCCAAGGGTTTTCCCATCGGCGTGCAGATCGTCGGCCGCCGCTTCGACGATATCGGCGTGCTTGGCATGGCCAAGGCGTTCGAGAGCCTGCGCGGGCCGCAGAAGCCCTGGCCAAGCCCGCCGGCGAAGTAATCTACATACTCCGTCATGGCCGGGCTTGTCCCGGCCATCCACGTCTATACGCTTGCACTGAAGCAAGTACGTGGATGCCCGGGACAAGCCCGGGCATGACGGCAGGCTGCGTAGCAACACCAATAACAAAGAAAAGGAAGGAAACCACCATGGCGTATGAGACCATCAAATACGAGGTCGCCGAGCAGATCCTCACCATCACGCTGAACCGGCCTGACAAGCTCAACGCCTTCAACGCGCAGATGCAGGGAGAGCTGATCGACGCGTTCGATGCCGCCGACAAGGACGACAACGTCCGCGCCATCATCGTCACAGGCGCTGGCCGCGGTTTTTGCGCGGGCGCAGATCTTTCGTCTGGCGCCGACACCTTTGACCGCGACGCGCGTCGCGGGCCGGTGAAGCGCTTCGCCGACGGCAAGGTCGACTACAGCGATTCCCAGGTGCGCGACGGCGGCGGCCAGGTGACGTTGCGCATCTTCAAATGCCTGAAGCCGGTGATTGCCGCGGTCAACGGTCCCGCGGTCGGCATCGGCGTCACCATGCAGCTCGCGATGGACATCCGCATCGCGTCGGAGGCCGCGCGCTTTGGCTTCGTGTTCTCCCAGCGCGGCATCGTGCCGGAGGCCGCCTCGAGCTGGTTCCTGCCGCGCATCGTCGGCATCTCGCAGGCGCTGGAATGGTGCTATTCGGGCCGCGTCTTCCCGGCGCAGGAAGCCCTCGCCGGTCGCCTCGTCGGCAAGGTCGTAGCCCCTGATGATCTGCTGCCGACGGCCCGCGCGCTCGCCAAGGAATTCGCGGCGAAGACGGCGCCGGTGTCGGTGGCACTGATCCGCCAGATGATGTGGCGCATGATGGGGGCCGACGATCCGATGGAAGCGCACAAGGTCGACAGCCGCGGCATCTACGCCCGCGGCCGCTCTGAAGATGTCAAAGAGGGCGTGGTGTCTTTCCTGGAAAAGCGCCCTGCGCAGTTCAAGAACAAGGTGTCGAGCGATATGCCCGACTATTTCCCGTGGTGGACGGAGCGGGAGTACAAGTGACCTTGTAGGCACTTAGTCCATCATCAACGCCACACGCCCGATCGCCTTGCGGTCGATCAGCAACCGCATCGCCTTCGCAACCTCCTCCAGCGGCAGGCGGTGCGAGACGTGGGGCCGCAGCTTGCCCTCCTCGGCCCATTGGAGCAGTGCCTTCAGCCTGACCTCGCCGAGCGCGGGATTTTTCCGTACCGCCTCACCGGCGCGCACGCCGAGCACGCTGGCACCCTTGATCAGCAGGAGATTGGTTTTCGCCGAGCCGATGCCGCCCGTGAAGCCGATCACCAGCAGCCGCGCGCCCCAGGCGATGCAACGCATCGAATTCTCGAACACTTCGCCGCCGACGGGATCGAACACGACGTCGGCACCGCGACCGTCGGTGATGCGCTTGACAGCATCACGAAACGGCTCGCGGTCGTAGCGCACGAGATGATCGGCGCCGCGCGCCTTGGCAATCGCGAGCTTTTCGTCGCTGGACGCGGTCGCGATCACGGTCGCGCCCAGCATCTTGCCAATCTCCACGGCGGCAAGGCCCACACCCCCACCGGCACCATGCACCAGCAGCACCTCCCCCGGCTCGACCCGGCCGCGGTCGATCAGCGCGTGATAGGCGGTGCCGTGCCCGGCGAGATAGGTCGCGGCTTCCGCATAGTCGAACGTCGATGGCATCGGCGTGAGCTGCGACGGCATCACCAGTGCTTCATCGGCGAAGGCGCCGTGCCGCATCTTGACGATGACCTTGTCGCCGGCTGCGACGCCGCTCGCCCCTGCGCTGACCTCGGTCACGTCGCCGGCCGCCTCCATTCCCGGCGTGAACGGCAGCTCCGGCTTGAGCTGGTACTCGCCGGCCGCCATCAGCATGTCTGGAAAATTCAGGCCGGCGGCACGGATCGCGACGCGCACTTCGCCCGGCTTCAGCTCGCGCGACGGAAACTCTTCGAGCTGCAATTTTTCGGGCGCGCCGAGCGCGCGGCAGACGACAGCCCGCACCATCAGGCCGCGCTCGCCTTGTCGCGCAGCAGCGCCTCGCGGATCAACGGCAGGCGGTCATTGCCGAAATACATGTCGGTCTTGCCGACAAAGATCGTCGGCGAGCCAAAGCCGCCGCGAGCGACGACCTCTTCGGTGTTGGCCTTGAGTTGGTCCTTGATCCCCTGCCCGGAAATGCCGGCGAAGAATTTCTGCTCGTCGACGCCGACCTTCCTGCAGATCTCGGCGAGCACTGAATCCCGCGAGATGTCCTTGTCCTCGCCCCAATAGGCCTCGAACACCGCCGTGGCGAAAGGCACCGTTTCCTGTCCGAGCCAGATGCAGCCGCGCATCGCTTTGACGCTGTTCACCGGAAATACCGTCGGCGGCATCTTGATCGCGAGACCGGCCGAGCGCGACCAGTCGGCAAGGTCCTTTTTCATGTAGCGCGCCTTCAGCGGCACCGGTGTCTCACGCTGAGCATAGACACTTGGGTTGGCCGTATTGAAGATGCCGCCCACCAGGATCGGCCGCCAGATGATCTCCGCGCCAACCTCCCGGGCCAGCGGCTGGATGTTGTGGAAGGCGAGATAGGTCCAGGGGCTGGAACAGTCGAAGAAGAATTCGATCATGGCGTTTCCGGTCCGGCGCCGCCGGTTTCAAGGCGACTTTTGTTGTTCTGTACCTCGACGTTAAGACATGGCAGGAAGGGGCGCAATCACAACCCGCCGAGAGGGCCGCCATGCTGTTTCCAACCACGATCGCCGGCTCCTTGCCGAAGCCGGAATGGCTCGCCGAACCCAACATGCTCTGGGCGCCCTGGAAGTCGCAAGGCGACGAGCTCGTCCGCGCCAAGCGCGATGCGACGATGCTTGCCGTCAAAGTCCAGGAGGATGCCGGGATCGACATCGTCACCGAGGGCGAGCAGGCCCGGCAACATTTCGTCCACGGTTTCCTGGAGAAGATCGAGGGCATCGATTTCGCCCACAAGGTCGAGATGGGCATCCGCAAGGACCGCTACAAGGCGATGGTGCCGCAGGTCGTCGCCCCGCTCCGGCTGAAGAGCCGCGTCCACGCCGACGAGGCGCGCGTCGCCCGCGCGCACACCAAGAAGAAGCTGAAATTCACCCTGCCCGGTCCGATGACCATCATCGACACGATTGCGGATCGCTACTATGGCGACCGCGTCAAGATGGCCTTTGCGTTCGCCGAACTCCTGAACGAGGAAGCCAAGGCGCTCCAGGCCGACGGCGTCGATCTCGTGCAATTCGACGAGCCCGCGTTCAACGTCTACATGGACGAGGTCAACGACTGGGGTATCAAGGCGCTGGAGCGCGCCGCGCACGGCCTGACCTGCGCCACCGCCGTGCATATCTGCTACGGCTACGGCATCAAGGCCAACACCGACTGGAAGGAAACGCTCGGCGCGCAATGGCGGCAGTACGAGCAGATCTTTCCCGCGATCGACGCCAGCCCGATCCAGCAGGTCGCGATCGAGTGCCGCAACTCGAAGGTGCCGCTCGACCTGCTCGCGCTGCTCAAGTCCAAGATCGTGCAGGCCGGCGTGATCGACGTCGCCAGCGACACGGTCGAGACCGCCGAGGATGTCGTGCAGGTGATCGACGCGGTGTCGAAATTCGTACCCAAGAGCAACATCATCGCCACCACCAATTGCGGCATGGCGCCGATGCGGCGCGAGATCGCCGAAGCCAAGCTGATGGCGCTTGGGGCCGGTGCCGCGCTGGCACGCGAGAAGCTGGGTTAAGGCGGTGGTCCGTCTGGCGTTCACCATTGCAGCGCTTGCAGCTTTCGCGCTGCCTGCGCATGCAGAGGATCGTTCCGTGCTTCTCAATTGCAAAGCAATCATGGAGCGTGCGTCGAAGGATGCGAATGCCGCGAGCGGAGCCGAGCTGACACGCTGCCGCCAAGTGATCCGCGAATGGGCGCTGCGCGATGCGCGCACGACAGTGGATGAAGACGGCAAGCCGCTGCGCTAGCTGCGCGCGGTCGGATGCAGCACAGGTTGATATCCAGCGATGATCGCGCGCAGCGTGGAAAGCGGCGTCAGCAACATCGGATGATCGAGAGCGCTCGGATGCGGGGCGTAGCCCGCGGGTGACCACGGCAGCGCCTTGCCCTGCGCGACGACGAAGCAGTCATCGCCCTGTTGCACCATCGCGCCATCCGGCAATTCCGCGAGTGGCATCGGCAACGCATGCAGCCGTTTCTTGCCACGATCGAGCCGTTCCCGATGCAGTACGGCGTCCATTGCCTTGGCGCTGATGCCGCGGGCACCGTTGCCCGTCTCCCATGCAACGCGGAAGCGCTTGGCATCGTCGCGACGGCAGAAGAAGCAGGGACGGTGGCCTGCGGCAAAGGCCGTGGCCTCGTCGAGGAAGAAGAGCTCGGTCCAGCTCCGCCGCGCCATCACCGGCCGGCGCCAACCGCGGAATTCGCACAGGCAAACGATCCAGGCCGGCGACGACCAGCGCTTTTTCAACAGCGTCTTGGTCGCGGGATCATGGATGATGCCGCGGTTGCCGGTGAACAGGCCGCGGTGCGGCGTGGCAACGATCTCGCCGGTCGGCGTGACGCGGTTTTGCAGGGGCATGGTCGCCTCCGCCCGTCATTGCGCGGAGCGAAGCGACGAAGCAATCCAGATTATTTCCGCGGACACATTTCTGGATTGCTTCGCTGCGCTCGCAATGACGGCGATGATCACGCCGCCCCGTCGCGCAGCGGAGGGTGATAGGACAGCGCGGTGTCCCAGGGGAAGAAGATCCAGGTGTCCTGCGAGACTTCCGTGATGAAGGTGTCAACCAGCGGACGTCCCTTCGGCTTGGCGTAGACGGTGGCGAAATGCGCGTCGGGCAGCATCGCGCGCACCAGCTTGCCGGTCTTGCCGGTGTCGACGAGGTCGTCGACGATCAAAAGCCCCTTGCCGGTGCCGCCGCCAAGCTTCATCACGTCTTCGGAAATGCCCTTCAGCACTTTGAGGTCGCCCTGCTTGTCGTGGTCGTAGCTGGCGATGCAGACCGTATCGATCACGCGCACGCCGAGCTCGCGCGCCACGATCGCCGCCGGCACAAGGCCGCCGCGGGTGATCGCGATCACCGCATGAAACGGACCAACCTCATTGAGCCGCCAGGTCAGTGCCCGGCAATCCCGGTGGAACTGGTCCCACGAGACCGGAAAGGGGCGGCCCGCCCGTTCTTCCGCACTTAGTTCCGGTGCTTCACCAGCCATGGTCGTCTCCTGCTTCGTCTGCCGGCAGCTCGGTTGCTAACGGGTGATGTTCAATCCCGCCAGCATTTCCTTTACTGCCGCCATTGCGGCTGCGAGCTTGTCCGCATCGCGCGAGCGCACCACCAAATTGGTATTCGGCTTCTGCTCCTCGTCCATGAAAGGATAGCTGCCGATGATGGTGTCGGGATGTTGGGCGGCAATCGCCCGCAGCGGGCTGCCGATGTCGCCCTCCCGCGCGTCGGCGCGGACCGATTCGGAGAGCATGCGGACGCCCGATTTCAGCTTGGGCGAGACGATGTCCATCATCGCCTGCATGATCGAGGGCACGCCCGCCATCACGATGACATTGCCGATCTTGAAGCCGGGGGCGAGAATGGTCGCGCTCTGGATCAGCTCGGCACCATCGGGAATGCGGGCCATGCGCAGGCGGGCCTCGTTGAGGTCCTGCTCGCTCCAGCGCTCGCGGAAACGGGCGACCACCTCCGGGTGATGGTCAATGCCGACGCCGAACGCCTTGGCGACGCTATCAGCGGTGATGTCGTCATGGGTCGGCCCGATGCCACCTGTGGTGAAGACATAGGTGTAGCGATGCCGCAGCGCGTCCAGCGCGGCAATGATGTCGGGCTCGTCGTCGGAGACGACCCGGACCTCCTTCAGGTCGATGCCGATATTGGTCAGGTATTCGGCGATGAAGCCGATGTTCTTGTCCTTGGTCCGGCCGGACAGGATTTCGTCCCCAATGACCAGAATACCCGCCGTGACGATCTCGCTCATACCTCAAGTCCCTCACCTATCGGCCCGACTTTGCCGAGGTAACGCGTTGAAGTCACGCGGTTTTGCTGCCGAAATAAGCACTCCTCAGCCATTTTTTCAGGCAAGCCGCCGGCCATCCCCGGCAAATGTCCTCTCCCCATGCTTATCGCGCTGGCCCGGCCCTTGCTACCGCATGAAAGTCATGCACTCTTGCCGCATGGCCAGGACGTTGCGGTCTTCACCAAGGCTTGGCGGCCTGTCGAATGGCGCAACGCCTTGCGGAGACAAGTCGGGATCTATGGCAGTCGCGTTTGATGAAATGAACATTCCCGGTGGGGACCTTCGCCCCGCCTATCAGGAGCTGGCGCGCTGGCTCAAGGAGACGCCTCCCGAGGCGCTCGAATATCGCCGCCAGGAGGCCGAGCTCCTGTTCCGCCGGATCGGCATCACCTTCGCCGTCTATGGCGAGGCCGAGTCCACCGAGCGCCTGATCCCCTTCGACGTGATCCCGCGGATCATGTCCGGCAAGGAATGGTCGCTGCTGGAGAAGGGCCTCAAGCAGCGCGTGCGCGCGCTCAACATGTTCCTGCGCGACATCTATCACGGCCGCGACATCCTCCGCGCCGAGATCGTGCCCGACGACCTGATCTTCCAGAACCCGGTCTTCCGTCCCGAGATGAACGGACAGCAGGTGCCGCACGACGTCTACGTGCACATCGCCGGTATCGACATCGTCAGGGTCGATTCCGAGGACTTCATCGTGCTGGAGGACAATGCGCGCACGCCCTCGGGCGTGTCCTACATGCTGGAAAACCGCGAGATCATGATGCGGCTGTTTCCGGACCTGTTCGCCCGTCACAGGGTGGCGCCGGTCGAACGCTATCCGGACGAGCTGCTATCGGCCTTGCGCTCGGTGGCGCCGCAAAGCGCCTCCGGAGAGCCGACCGTCGCATTGCTCACGCCGGGCGTCTACAACTCGGCCTATTACGAGCACTCCTTCCTCGCCGACAAGCTCGGTATCGAGCTGGTCGAGGGCCGCGACCTCATCGTCAAGAACAACGAAGTGTTCATGCGGACGACCGAGGGCGTGAAACGAGTCGACGTGATCTATCGCCGCGTCGACGACGACTACCTCGATCCCCTCACCTTCCGCCCCGATTCCGCGCTCGGCGTGCCCGGGCTGATGTCGGCCTATGCCGCCGGCAACATCACGCTCGCCAACGCCGTCGGCACCGGCATCGCCGACGACAAGGCGATCTACTCGTACATGCCAGATATCGTAAAATTCTACCTCGGCGAGGAGCCGATTCTGAAGAACGTGCAGACCTGGCGCTGCCGCGAGCCGAAGGATCTCGCCTATGTGCTGGATAATTTGAGCGAACTCGTCGTGAAGGAGGTTCACGGCTCCGGCGGCTACGGCATGCTGATCGGACCTGCCGCGACCAAGGCGACGATCGAGGCCTTCCGCGAAAAGCTCAAGCGCGAGCCCGAAGGCTTCATTGCGCAGCCGACGCTGGCGCTCTCGACCTGCCCGACCTGCACGGCATCCGGCCTTGCGCCGCGCCACGTGGACCTGCGGCCGTTCGTGCTCACAGGAAGCAAGAGCACCACGATCGTGCCCGGCGGGTTGACACGCGTTGCCCTGAAGGAAGGCTCTCTGGTGGTGAATTCGAGCCAGGGCGGCGGCACCAAAGATACCTGGATCCTGGACGAGTAGAGAGATGCTGTCGCGTACCGCCGAAAACCTCTATTGGCTCGCCCGCTACGTCGAACGGGCCGAGTATCTCGCGCGCACCATCGATGCGACGCTGCGCGTCACCGCGCTTCCCGCCGCCTATATCGGCAAGACCAACGAATGGGACTCGGCGCTTTTGACCGCCGGCGTCGCCGCGAGCTTCTATCAGCAGTATGAAGAAGCCAACGAGCACAACGTCGTCGATTATCTCTCGTTCTCGGCTGACAATCCGTCGTCGATCAGGAACTGCATCGAGGCCGCGCGGCTGAATTCGCGCTCGGTGCGCACAGCGCTGACGAGCGAGATGTGGGACACCATCAACTCGGCCTGGATCGAATTGCAGGAGGTCTGGAGCAGAGGGACCTCCACGCGCGAGGACCTCGCAAAATTCCTGCGCTTCGTGCAGGAGACCTCGCTGCGCTTCGACGGCTCGGCCTACCGGACCATGTTGCGCAACGACGCCTACTGGTTCTCGCGGATGGGCCTGCATCTCGAACGCGCCGACAACACCGCGCGCATTCTCGACGTGAAATACCATGTGCTGCTGCCCGAAGAGGAGCACGTCGGCGGCCCGCTGGATTTCTACCAGTGGACCTCGATCCTGCGCTCGGTTTCGGCGCTGACAGCCTATCACTGGGTCTATCGCGAGACGCTGAAACCCTGGCTGATCGCGGATTTGCTCATCCTCAACGATTCGCTGCCGCGTTCGCTCGCAAGCTGCTACGGCAATCTGGTGCGCAATCTCGATCAGATCGGCGTCGCCTATGGCCGCCAGGGTCCGGCCCAGCGCCATGCCCGCGGCATCCGCAACCGGCTGGAACACAGCAATATGAACGACATTTTCCAGCATGGCGTGCATGAATTCATTCAGGAATTCATCTCGGACAATTCCAGGCTGGGCGAAATCATCACGAAGCAGTATTTGATCTGATGTCCCCCGGCTGATGAAAACGGGATATCGTCGTGGCCGGGCTTGTCCCGGCCATCCACGTTCTTGCTTTCGCGTGCGAAGAAGATCGTGGATGCCCGGGACAAGCCCGGGCATGACGAGCTTCTTCGCAGTAGGCAGTCGGGTCTAACCACTAACTTCACGGTCCACCATGCGCCTGCGAATCCTGCACACCACGACCTATCGCTACGAGCCGCAGGCCACGAGCGTGATCCAAATCCTGCGCATGACGCCCGGCAGCCATGACGGGCAATATGTGGCGGAGTGGCAGATCGACGTGTCCACCGACACCAAGCTCGACACCCACGAGGACGCGTTCGGCAACGTCACCCACGTGCTGTCCTGCGGACCGGTCGGCGATATCAAGATCACCGCCGAGGGGCTGATCGAGACCCACGACACCGGCGGCGTTCTGCGTGGCGCCGATGAACGCTTTCCGGCAGGGATGTTCTTGCGCGCCACCGACCTCACCACGGTCAATCCGGCGATGCATGCGGTCGCGCGCCAGCTGCGCAGCGAGGCCGAGAGCGACACGCTGGGCTTCCTGCATACGCTGATGACGCAAATCAGCGATCACATGACGTTCGACGAGGACCCGACCAACAGCGGCACGTCGGCGGCGGAAGCGTTCACGCTCAAGCGCGGCGTCTGCCAGGACTACGCGCACATCTTCATCGCCTGCGCCCGCAGCGGGGGCGTGCCGGCGCGCTTCGTCTCCGGCCACTTCCTGCGCTCCGACGGTACGGTGCAGCAGGACGCGGGCCATGCCTGGGCGGAGGCCCATGTCGACGGTCTCGGCTGGGTCGGCTTCGATCCCGCCAACAGCATCTGCGCCACCGACGCCCACGTCCGCGTCGCGATCGGGCTCGATTATCTCGGCGCAGCCCCCGTGCGCGGCACGCGCTATGGCGGCGGAGCGGAGACGCTGTCAGTGGCGGTCAAGGTCGAGCAGGCCGGCCGCGGCGGCCAGTCGCAATCGCAGTCCCAGCGGCAGAGCTGAACCGCGCCACGCAAGCCCCTCGCCCGCGCACTAGCTTCACCCTGCCGCCCCGCGGCAATCGGGGGTTGGAGCGGCCCTTGAAATTGGCTAGTAATTCCGCGCAAACGCGTTCGGGGACTGGAAATGACCTATTGTTGCGGAATTCTGGTTCGGGACGGTCTGGTGATGATCGCCGACACCCGCACCAATGCCGGCCTCGACAACGTCTCGACCTTCCGCAAGCTCCACATCTTCTCCAAGCCCGGCGACCGCATCATGGCGATCGCCAGCGCCGGCAACCTCGCCGTCAGCCAGTCGGTGCTCTCGACGCTGACCGAGGGCCTCGAAGACCCCAACACGGGTGAGATCGAGACGCTGATGAACGCGCCGACCATGTTCCAGGCCGCCCAGCGCATCGGCCGGGCGATCAGGGCCGTGCACGCGACCGAGGGCCCGGCGCTGAGCTCCGAGGACGTGTCGTTCGACGTCTCCTTCCTGTTCGGCGGCCAGATCAATGGCGCGCGCATGCGCCTGTTCATGGTCTATACCGCCGGCAATTTCATCGAATGCACCACCGACACACCCTATTTGCAGATCGGCGAGCACAAATACGGCAAGCCGGTGCTCGACCGCGCCATGCACTACGACGTCGAGCTCTACGAGGCGCTGAAGACCGGGCTGATCTCGATGGATTCGACCATGCGCTCGAATCTCGGCGTCGGCCTGCCGATCGACGTGCTGGTGGTGCGCGCCGACGCCTGCGAGGCCGATCTCAACCACCGCATCGAGGCGGGGGAGCCCTATTTCCACGATTTGCGCTCGCGCTGGTCGGCGGCCTTGCGCGCCGCGCATCAGAACATTCCGCGGCCGCCCTACAAGAACGAAAAAGAATCCAAAACCTGACAGCTCAAGAGAAAAGGCAGGAAACGATGAGTGAAGCGAAAAAGATCGCAGTGGTGACGGGCGCCGGCACCGGAGTCGGGCGCGCGGCTTCGCTGGCGCTGATGAACACAGGCTTCACCGTGGTGCTGGTCGGGCGCCGGCCGGACATGCTCGAGGAGACGGCCAAGCTCGGCCCCGCCGGAAAGAGCCTCTGCGTCACCGCCGACATGACCAAGCCGGACTCGATCGCCGCGCTGTTCGACAAGGTGAAGGCCACCTATGGCCGGCTCGACGTGCTCTTCAACAATGCCGGCATGGGCGCACCGCCGGTGAATTTCGAGGATCTCAGCCTCGAGCAGTGGCAGGCGGTGGTGAACACCAACCTCACCGGCCCGTTCCTGTGCACCCAGCACGCCTTCCGCATCATGAAGGACCAGAGCCCCCGCGGCGGCCGCATCATCAACAACGGCTCGATCTCGGCGCATGCGCCGCGGCCGTTCTCGGCGGCCTATACCTCGACCAAGCACGCCATCACCGGCCTCACCAAGGCGTCCAACCTCGACGGGCGCATGTACGACATCGCGGTCGGCCAGGTCGACATCGGCAACGCCGCAACGCCCATGACCGACCGCATGGTCAACGGCCCCGGCGTGCTGCAGCCCGATGGCACGTCGAAGCAGGAGCCGCGCATGGATGCGAAAGCGGTTGGCGATGCCGTCGCCTACATGGCCGGCCTGCCGCTCGATGCCAACGTGCTGACCATGACGGTCATGGCAACCAAGATGCCGTTCGTGGGACGGGGCTGAATAAAAAACGCGAAAACAACCCCATGCACAGTAGGCGCCCTATTGATTCATCTACGGTATTTCCGCAGTGGTCATTGCGCGCAAAGCTCTCTCCCTCTCCCCGTTCTCCTACGGGGAGAGGGTTGGGGTGAGGGGCTGTTTCAGCAATCACGGTAGCAACTAGACTCGCGGAGAGTCCCCCTCACCCGGAATCCACGCTACGCGCGAATTTCGGCCTCTCCCCGCAAGCGGGGAGAGGCGAAGAGTCCCTACTCCAAGCTCTCCACCCGCCTCAGGCTGGGAAACAGCTTCATCCACAACAGCGCCACCGCGACCGTGCAGACGCCGCCCAGCACGGCTGCCGGCATGGCGCCGAACAGTGCGGCGGCAACCCCGCTCTCGAACTGGCCGAGCTGGTTGGAGGCGTTGATGAAGAGGAAGTTCACCGCACCGACCCGGCCGCGCATCTCGTCGGGGGTCGCGAGCTGCACCAGCGAGAAGCGGATCACGACGCTGATCGTGTCGGCCGCGCCAAGAACGGCGAGCGCGAGCACCGACAGCCACATCCAGGACGACAAAGCGAACACGATCGTTGCGATGCCGAACACGATCACCGCCTGGAACATGCGCAGGCCCACATGCCGCGAGACGGCGTGACGTGCCAGCACCATGGTCATCAGCAGCGCGCCGACCGCGGGCGCGGCGCGCAGGATTCCGAGCCCCATCGGACCGGTCTGGAGGATATCTCGGGCATAGATCGGCAGAAGCGCGGTGACGCCGCCGAACAGCACCGCGAACAGATCGAGCGAGATGGTGCCGAGGATCGCTGGATTGCTGCGGATGAAGCGGACGCCGGCGAAGATATTGTCGGCGCCCGCGATATCCTTGGCGATCGCCTGCGGGCGCGGCCGGATGAATCCGGTCAAAATCATCCCGAAGATCCAGAACAGCACCATCACGGTGTAGGCGAGATGCGGTGCGACCGCATAGGCGAAACCGCCGAGGGCCGGACCGGTAATCGTCGCGACCTGCGCCGCGCCGCTGGAGACGGCGGTGGCGCGCTGGAGCGAGCCCTGCGGCGCGATCGCCGGCAGCAGCGCGGCAGTGGTCGGACTTTCGAAGGCGCCGGCAATGCCGAGCACGAAGGTCGCCACGAAAATCTGAACTTCGCTGACCAAGCCGAGATAGGTGATGATTCCGAGATAGAGCGCCGTCGCCGCTTCCACGAACTGGCAGAGCTGGACCACGCGCTTGCGCTCGTAGCGGTCGGCGGCATGGCCGGCGACGAACACCAGCAGCGCCGTGGGCAGGAATTGCACGAGGCCGACCATGCCGAGGTCGAAGGCCGAGCCGGTGAGATCGTAGATCTGCCAGCCGATCGCGACCGCGGCGATCTGGCTGGAGAAACGCGACAGGCTGCGCGAGAGCAGAAAGAACAGGAAGGCGCG
Organism: Bradyrhizobium sp. WSM4873; assembly: GCF_055811355.1. NCBI lineage: Bacteria > Pseudomonadati > Pseudomonadota > Alphaproteobacteria > Hyphomicrobiales > Nitrobacteraceae > Bradyrhizobium > Bradyrhizobium sp. WSM4873. The sequence goes on from NZ_JBVVPS010000002.1 coordinate 236,249, forward strand.
ATGGGAGAGGAGCGCGCGGGCACTGACCGGCGGGTTTCCCGACATTGGCTGGTCTGGCATCGCCTGTTCGGTCACGCTCGGCCTATCCGGCTCCTGATGTCGACGTGCTCCGCGTGGCTGACGCGGACCTGCTTGTCAACAGCGGGACGCTCCGACAATCTCCCGGCATTGCGTTTGCAACGCAGGGGTGGCCATAATCATCGGGGTTTGGGGACATCATGCTGCGGCTGCAATCGGCACTCGGCGTTTTCGCATTGCTGTTGATCGCCTTGGTCCTGAGCGAGAACCGCCGCGCGGCCTCGCTGCGCCAGGCGGCGATCGGCCTCGTCGCCACCTTCGTCACCGCGATCGTTCTCCTGAAGGTGCCGGTCGTCGCGCGCGCCTTCGGTGCCATCAACGACGCCGTGGGCGCGATTTCGGCGGCCTCGCGCGCCGGCTCCTCCTTCGTGTTCGGCTATGTCGGCGGCGGTCCCCTGCCCTTCGACCTGAAAGCACCGGGTGCCGATTTCGTCCTGGCGTTCCAGGCGCTGCCGATCGTGCTGGTCATGAGCGTGCTGACGACGCTCTTGTTCTATTGGCGCGTGCTGCCGCCGATCGTGCGCGGCATGGCCTGGCTGCTGGAGCGGACGCTCGGCGTCGGCGGCGCGGTCGGGCTCTCGACCGCCGCCAATATCTTTCTCGGCATGGTCGAGGCGCCGCTGTTCGTGCGGCCTTATCTCGTGCAGATGACCCGCAGCGAGTTGTTCCTGGTGATGACCGGCGGCATGGCCGGCATCGCCGGCACGGTGCTGGTGCTGTATGCGACGCTGCTTGCTCCCCTCATTCCTGACGCAGCCGCGCATTTCGTCATCGCCTCGGTGCTGGGCGCGCCGGCAGCGATCCTGGTCAGCCTCATCATGGTGCCCGAAACATCCGACAAGCGCACCGGCGGCGCACTGGAAGAGCCCGAGACGGAAGTCTCCGGCATGATGGACGCGATCGTGAAAGGGACCGGCGCGGGGATCGAGCTGCTGATCAACATCGTCGCAATGCTGCTGGTGCTGGTGGCGCTGGTCTACCTCGTCAATGCGATCTTCGGCCTGCTGCCTGATATCGGCGGCGCCGCGATCTCATTGCAGCGCCTGCTCGGCCTCGTGATGGCGCCGGTGTGCTGGCTGATGGGATTGCCCTGGGATCAGGCCGTCACCGCAGGCAGCTTGATGGGCACCAAGACCGTGCTCAACGAATTGATCGCCTATGTCGACTTCTCAAAGCTGCCGCCGGGCACGCTCGATCCGCGGTCGCGCCTGATCATGCTCTACGCGATGTGCGGCTTCGCCAACTTCGCCAGCCTCGGCATCATGATCGGCGGTCTCGGCGTGATGGCACCGGAACGGCGCGAGGAAATCAATGCGCTCGGGCTGAAGTCGATCGTATCAGGCACGCTGACGACGTGCCTGATGGGGGCGGTGGTGGGGGTGCTGACGTAGTAACGATCTCGTAGCCCGGATGGAGCGCTGCGCAATCCGGGAAGGTGTATCCCCTCGCAAGCCGCAGCCCCGGATTTCGCTTCGCTCCATCCGGGCTACAAGAGACCCGATTCACATCGGCGGTTGCTCTAAACCAAAGCCGCAGCCACTGTGCGAAATGCCCTGACCGCGCGATCAATATCCGCATCATCGATATGGCGATGGGTCACACAGCGCAAGCGATGCCTGCCCCAAGGCCTCGCCCTCAGGCCCGCTCTCTCCAGAGCCTCCGACCAGGCGGCGCTGTCGCGCCCCGACAGAGAAACATCGACCTGCACGATATTCGTCTGCGGGATTGTCGCGCTGAGCTTTGGATGCATCCCGTTCAGCGCATCACTCAGGACTCGCGCGCGCCGGTGATCCTCCGCCAGACGCGGCCCCATGACCTGAACCGCCTCCAGGCCGGCCGCGGCCAGGACGCCGATCTGGCGCTGCGTGCCTCCCAGCATGCGGCGAAACCTGCGGCTGCTGTCGATCACTGCGCGTGGCCCGGCGAGCACGGCACCGGCGGGTGCGCTCAGGCCCTTCGAAAAACACAGAGAAACCGTGTCGCAATGTCTCGCAATTTCGGCCGGCGCCGTTTCAAGGGCGACGGCGGCGTTGAACAGCCGCGCGCCGTCGAGATGCACCGGGACACCGCGGGCCGAGGCCATGGCGTGCACGGCCTGCATATGATCCAGCGGCAATACGGCGCCGCTCGCGTTGTTGTGTGAGGTTTCCATTGCGACAAGAGCGGTCCCGAGCTTGAGCCCTTCGCCCTGCAGGGCATCCTCCAGCAAGTTCAGGTCCATTGCGCCGGCGGTGCCTGAAATTGCGAGGTAGAACTGCCCCGTAAACGTCGCCGCCCCTCGTTCCGAGGTGTACATATGGGCGTTCGATTCCAGCACGATCTGTTCGCTGCGTTGCGACTGCGCCAGCGTCGCCAGCAGATTGGCCATGGTACAGCTCGGCACAAACAGGCCGGCGTCCTTGCCCAACGCCGCAGCTGCGACGGCCTCCAGCTCCTGCACCGTGGGGTCACCGTCCAGCCCGTCATCGCCGAGCGGCGCCGAGGCCATGCGGGCATACATCGCCTCGGTCGGCTTGGTGACGGTATCGCTGCGCAGGTCGATGGGTGGCAACCCGGCGCCCGCCGGACTTGAACCGTGTTGATGTGCCATTGCGAGACCTCTAGAGCGCTTGTCGCGTCATTCGTAGACTGCCGGGTCGCCGGAATCGGTCGGGTTGGCCAGCGCTCGCTTGAGGGCGGCGCTCATCGGGAATTTCAGGTTGAGGCCATGCGGCGGGATCGGTGAATTGAAATATTTGTCGTAGAGCGCCGCAACCTGCCCGCTCTTCATCAGGTCGATCACGGCATCGTCGACCATCTTCTTGAAAGCAGGATCATCCTTGGGTTGGACGATACCATAGGGCGCCGTCTCGAGACTCTTGCTGCCGATCAGGAATTCATCGGGCGTTCTGGACGAGGCGACCGTGGCAAAGGCGAGACCGTCATCGTTGGCAGTACCGGCCACCCGGCCCGTCGACACCAACAAGAAGGTTTCGGCGGTGTCCTTCGCCGGCACCACCGTGATGCCGAGATTGTCCTTGGCGTTGATCAGCGTAATCACCTTGAAAGTCTGGCCGCCGGCCTGGGCGGCGATGGCCTTGCCGCGAAACGAAGCCGGGTCGTTGACATCGACCCCGCCATCCTTGCGCGCGACAAGGACGACCTGCGCAACGAAGGTGGTGGGAGCGAAGGCAACGAGTTTATGCCGCTCGACATTATTGGTCGTGTTGCCGCATTCGAGATCGATCGTGCCGTTGGCGAGCAGCTGAATACGTGTCGCCGAGGTTATGGGGTTGTAGCGAATCTCGAGCTTGGGGAGCTTGAGGGCCGTCTTGATCGCCTGCACCACCCGTTCACAGATTTCCACGGTGTAACCGATCGGCTTCTGGTTACCGTCGAGATAGGCGAAGGGCACCGAGGTCTCGGGGTACCCCAATGTGATCGAACCGCTCTCACGGATCTTGTCCAGCCTGCCCGCACCCTGGGCCATGGCCTCGCTGGAAAGAAGAACACCAGCGACGGTCGCCGCGGCCAGTGCCTTGATCATCGTCGCTTTCATATGTCCCCTCTTGTCGCGAATGCCTGTGACGCCGTCCACGGGGCGGGTGAGCAACCCCAGGACAGCTCCGTGCGAACAGCTCCGTGCTCTGGACTATCGTCCAAAAGCTCGATCTGATGAAATTCCAGTTTCATACTCTCCTATACGGATTTGATATGGCCACCAGACGCATGGGCCTGAAGCATGTGGAGGCTTTTCGGGCGGTCTTCGTGACGGGATCGATGACGCAGGCGGCTCAGCGCATGCATACCTCGCAGCCCCAGATCAGCCGCCTGATCGGACAGCTGGAAGCGATCACACAATTCCCGCTGTTCGACCGCAGTGGCGGCCGCCTCCGCCCGACGGTGGACGGATCGCGCTTTTTCCAGGAGGTCGAGAAGACTTTCATCGGCTTGGCGGGGCTGGAGGCCAGCGCAGACAGCATCCGCTCGTTCGGTATGGGCCGGTTAAGCGTTGCGGCGATGCCGCGCCTGGCCGGCGGCCTGCTGACACGCATCGCGGCACGCTTCAAAGTGGACTATCCACACGTGATGATCTCGATCCGATCCGGCACGGCGAGCGCCGTGCACGACTGGGTCAGTTCCGGGCTTTGCGACACCGGATTGGCAATGCTCTACGGCGAGGTTGCGGGGGTGCATGTCGAGCCGGTGCTCAAGACCCGTTGCGTCGCGATCATGCCGAAGGCGCATCGTCTTGCGCAGAAGAAAACGCTACGCCCTGCCGATTTCGCCGACGAGGCCTTCATCTCCTTCGCCACGGGGAGTCCACTCTACGATCGCATCGATACGATCTTCGCGCAGGCCAGCGTCACGCGCCGCATCGTTGCTGAGACCGATCTCGGCGCATCGGTCTGTGCCCTGGTCGCCGCGGGCCTCGGCATCAGCATTATCAACCCGATTGCCGCGCATGACGAAAGCTCTGGCGCGGCTCTGATCACGCGCCCGTTCAACCCGGCTGTCCCCATTACGATCGCATTGCTCTATCCACCTTACGCCGCGCGCGCCCGGTTGATCGATGCCTTCAGCGAATATGCTCGCAAGGTCATGAGCGCGGAACTGGGCTATCTCGAGCGGTAACGGGTCGATCCGCCTCGAGGAAATCAACGCGCTGGGCCTGAAGTCGATCGTGTCGGGGACGCTGACGACGTGTCTGATGGGAGCAGTGGTGGGGGTGCTGACGTGAAGCTTGTGTGAGGCTGGCGTCCTCGGCGCTCCGATGGGGCGCAGCGCAATCCGGACAATCCTTCCATGTTAATCTCGTCAGGAGATTCGGGTGGACTTGATTCATGAGCAACAGCGCAGGCCAGCGGGCATTTCAAAATGCCCGGCTTCAGAAACGGCAGAAAGCCGAGGTCGGGCCGTTGCTCGCGCGCGCCCTCCAGCTGCACAAGGCGGGACTTCTCCCCGAGGCCAAGACGGCCTATCGCGAACTCCTGGAGCTCGCGCCCAATCAATTCATCGCGCTGCATTTGCTGGGCGCCTTGGAGTCTGAAGCCAAAAACTATCAGCAAGCCCAGGTTCTGCTGAGCCGAGCGGTCGCCGTGGATCCGCGATCTGCCGAAGCTCATATGAGCCTGGGTGTCGCGCTCAACGGGCTAAAACGTCACAATGAGGCCCGCGAGAGCTATCGAAAAGCCCTCGCCTTGCGACCCAACTACGCCTTGGCCCTGTCCAATCTCGGCAACGCGAGCGCGGCTCTTGAACTTTACCAGGACGCCCTCGATAGCTACGACAAGGCGCTCGCAATCGACGGAGGACTTTCCGAAGCCCATAACGGCCGGGGTTGGGCGCTCTGCCGTCTGCGCGCCTATGACGAGGCCATCGCAAGCTTAAACCGCGCGCTATCGATCAAGCCCGACTATGCCTCGGCGCTGTCGACCCGCGCCGTTGCTTTGCGGGAGCTTCAGCGATTCGACGAAGCCATGGCGGATTGCAATCGAGCAATCGAGCTTGCACCCGGCGACGCGAATGGGTGGCTGTGGCGGGCCAGTATCTTGCTCCTGACCCGGCAAGTTGCCGAAGCATTGTCCGATTGCGAGAAGGCTCTCGCGATCGATCCCGGCTTCTCTCAGGCCCACAGCCTGCTCGGCCAATGTCTCGCGGCACTTGGCCGGGTCGACGAAGCCCTCGCCAGTTTCGACAGAGCTCTCGACATCGAGCCTGATCAGAGCACGATCTCCAGCAAGATATTCACCCTCGATTTCATGGCCGACGCCAGCGTCGCGCAGCATCAGCAAGCGCGGCGTCTATGGTGGGAGCAGATCGGTGCGAAGATCGCTTCAGCAACGGCGGGGCCGCATGAGAACAGCCGCGATCCGGATCGCCGTCTGGTGCTGGGTTATGTCTCTTCGGATTTTCACACACATTCGGCGGCGTTCATTTTCAAGCCGGTCCTGCAGCACCATGATCGGGCACAGTTCGAGATCGTGTGTTACGCGTGTTCACCGAAAACGGATGCGACGACCCGCGAATTTCAGGGGATCGCCGATCGCTGGCGCGACGCCTCGCAATGGTCCGATGATCGCCTCGCCGCCCAGATCCGCGCCGATGGCGTCGATATCCTGATCGATCTGTCCGGCCATACCAGCGGAAACCGCCTCGGTGTGTTTGCGCGCAAGCCGGCACCAGTTCAGGTGCATGGCTGGGGCCACGGCACCGGCACCGGGCTGCCAACGATCGATTGTCTGTTCTCGGACCCGGTCGCGATTCCTGTCGCGGTTCGGCATCTGTTTGCAGAGACCATCGTCGACCTGCCGTGCTTTGTGACGCTGGCGCCGCTGCCGGCCGGGATTGCGCGGGCGCCGACGCCGGCGATTGCGAACGGCTTCATCACATTCGGTGTCTTCAACCGCATCAGCAAGATTTCGAACGAGGCGGTGGGAGTCTGGTCAAGGATTCTCGAGCGGGTGCCGGGTTCGCGACTGCTGATCAAGGATACTGCGCTGGACGCTCAGCTGGTCCGCGACAATCTGCTGGCGCGGTTTGCGGCTTGCCGGTTGCCGGCCGAACGCGTCGATCTGCTCGGAGCCACGTCGCGAGACGAACATCTGGCAGCGTTCAATCGCGTCGATATTGGCCTCGACCCATTCCCGCAGAATGGCGGCGTCAGCACTTGGGAAGCCTTGCAGATGGGCGTGCCGGTAGTGGCGAAGCTCGGTCACAGCCTGCCGAGCCGTGCTGCCGGCTCCATCCTCGCCGCGCTGGGCCTGCCGGACTGGATCGCGGAAAGCGATGAGGCCTATGTCGAGATCGCAGCCAGCCGTGGGGCCCAGATCGGCGACCTCGATAAGTTGCGCGGCGAACTGCCCGGACAGATCAGGGCTGCGGCCGCCGGCAATCCCGTCTCATACGCGCAAGCGGTTGACGATGCCTATCGCGCGATGTGGAAACGCTATTGCCACGGCGGTGGCTGATCTCCGCTTCGCCTAAGCCTTCAACTCTACTGTCCTGAACTCCGCCGGCAGGATCACCTCCAGCAGCTCGACGTCGTCCGAATAGTCCAGGATCATGTGCTTGATCTTCGGCGGTTGGGTCCAGGCGCTGCCTTCTTTCATCAGCGTCTCGCCCTCTCCGTCCATATAGGTCTTCACCCAGCCCTTGAGCACGTACACCATCTGGAATTCGACGTCGTGGAAGTGCAGCTTCGACACCTCGTCCGGATTGCAGGGGCCTTGCAGCCGGATCACGTGCGCCTGCGCGAGCCCGTGGCTCGCGGCGGCGATGCCGAGATCGCGATACTTCGCGTAGGTGCGCAGGCCGTCGGCCTTGAAGTCTTCCTCGCGGTGATGGCTGATGGCGATGCGCTGCTTGGGACGCGCCGGTTTCTTGACGGATGACTTTGCCGTTGTCGTGGGGGCTTTCGCCTTCACCGCCTTGCGCGCCGAGGACCGTGCGGCGGGTTTGGCCCCGCTTCGCTTCTTCACCGCCGCCTGCGATGCGCTACGCGATTTTGCTTTCTTGGCCATGGGCGGTCTCCCCTGTCGTTATGGGGAGAGGCTAGCACAGAATGCGAAATCGCAGGGTGGGTTAGCGCTAACGTACCCACTTCTTTCCGCAACCGTTGCAGCATGCAGGGTTACGCTGACGCTAACCCACCCTACAGCACCGCGCTCGCCTTCAATGCAGCCGGAACACGCCGTCCACCGCGCGCAGCTCGGCCGGCTTGATCAGCTTGGAATGCGCGACCGTGACCGAGAATAGCGGACCGTCGAGCTTCTTCTGCCAGAACGCCAGGAAATCCGTCAGCGCGGGAAATTTCGGAAACATGTCGTAGTTCTGCCAGACATAGGTCTGGAGCAGCGAGCGATGATCCGGCATCCGGTAGAGAATTTCGGCCGTCGTCAGCCCGTAACCCAGCACCTGTTTCCGGAAGTCGTCGGAAACAACCCCAACTCGCGAGACCATGCCAACCTCCTTTGCAGGAGCGCATATTCAAGGGATGGCTTTCCGGTACGCGCCCTACGAGCCACCCGGTGGAGATGCGCTCACATGAGTGAAATGTGACGCAAACTGACAATCCATCTCAAGCCTAAAAGTTTAACAAGCTGTTGAAATTCAATGCGTTAGCAGCAGATGCGGCTCCGTGCTAATACGGGCGCTGGCGGCGATTAACGATGGAAAGAGATTTTGGCAGGCGGCGCCTCCGAGTGCTATTTTTCTGCTACAAGCCCTTGCTCCCGCCAAAATCCTGCCTTATCTCAGCTGTGCCTGTGCTAGCACTCGCCGGCACAGACTGCTAACAATCCAAAATTCCCAACTCGTGCAAAAGCTTAGGAGAACTGCATGAATTTCCGTCCGCTTCACGACCGCGTCGTGGTCAAGCGCATCGACGCAGAAGAGAAGACCGCTGGCGGCATCATCATTCCCGACACGGCGAAGGAAAAGCCCTCGCAGGGGGAGATCGTCGCTGTCGGCCCGGGTGGCCGCGACGAAGCTGGCAAGCTGATCCCGATCGACCTGAAGGTCGGCGACCGCGTGCTGTTCGGCAAGTGGTCCGGCACCGAGGTCAAGATCGACAACGTCGACCTGCTGATCATGAAGGAAAGCGACATCATGGGCGTCCTCGACGTCCCCGCTTCCAAGAAGAAGGCGGCCTAAGAGCCCCTCTCTTATCCAGTTAAACACCTAAGGAAAAAATCCAGATGGCAGCTAAAGAAGTCAAATTCTCCGTCGATGCGCGCGACAAGATGCTTCGCGGCGTCGACATCCTCGCCAACGCGGTGAAGGTCACGCTCGGTCCGAAGGGCCGCAACGTCGTGCTCGACAAGTCGTTCGGCGCTCCCCGCATCACCAAGGACGGCGTCACCGTCGCCAAGGAGATCGAGCTCGAGGACAAGTTCGAGAACATGGGCGCGCAGATGGTGCGCGAAGTCGCTTCCAAGTCCGCTGACGCGGCCGGCGACGGCACCACCACCGCCACCGTGCTGGCCCAGGCGATCGTGCGCGAAGGCGCCAAGTCGGTTGCCGCCGGCATGAACCCGATGGATCTGAAGCGCGGTATCGACCTCGCGGTCGAAGCCGTCGTTGCGGACCTCGTCAAGAACTCCAAGAAGGTCACCTCGAATGACGAGATTGCCCAGGTCGGCACCATCTCGGCCAACGGTGACGCGGAGATCGGCAAGTTCCTCGCCGACGCCATGAAGAAGGTCGGCAACGAGGGTGTCATCACCGTCGAGGAAGCCAAGTCGCTCGAGACCGAGCTCGACGTCGTCGAGGGCATGCAGTTCGACCGCGGCTACATCTCGCCCTACTTCGTCACCAACGCCGACAAGATGCGCGTTGAGATGGACGACGCCTACATCCTGATCAACGAGAAGAAGCTCTCCTCGCTGAACGAGCTGCTGCCGCTGCTCGAGGCCGTGGTGCAGACCGGCAAGCCGCTGGTCATCGTCGCCGAGGACGTCGAAGGCGAAGCGCTTGCGACCTTGGTCGTGAACCGTCTCCGTGGCGGCCTGAAGGTCGCGGCCGTCAAGGCTCCGGGCTTCGGCGATCGCCGCAAGGCCATGCTGCAGGACATCGCGATCCTGACCGGCGGCCAGGCGATCTCGGAAGATCTCGGCATCAAGCTCGAGAACGTCACGCTCAACATGCTCGGTCGCGCCAAGAAGGTGATGATCGACAAGGAGAACACCACGATCGTCAACGGCGCCGGCAAGAAGGCCGACATCGAAGCGCGCGTGGCGCAGATCAAGGCGCAGATCGAGGAGACCACCTCGGACTACGACCGTGAGAAGCTCCAGGAGCGTCTTGCCAAGCTCGCTGGCGGCGTCGCGGTGATCCGCGTCGGCGGCGCGACCGAGGTCGAGGTGAAGGAGCGCAAGGATCGCGTTGATGACGCGATGCATGCGACCCGCGCGGCTGTGGAAGAAGGCATCGTCCCGGGCGGCGGCGTCGCCCTGCTCCGTGCCTCCGAGCAGCTCAAGGGCCTGCGCACCAAGAACGACGACCAGAAGACCGGCGTCGAGATCGTGCGCAAGGCGCTCTCCGCGCCCGCTCGCCAGATCGCGATCAACGCCGGTGAAGACGGCTCCGTGATCGTCGGCAAGGTCCTCGAGAACAAGTCGTACGCCTACGGCTTCGACTCCCAAACCGGCGAATATGTCGACCTCGTCAAGAAGGGTATCATCGACCCGACCAAGGTGGTCCGTACCGCGATCCAGAACGCAGCCTCGGTTGCGGCTCTCTTGATCACCACGGAAGCCATGGTCGCCGAGCTGCCCAAGAAGGGCGGCGCCGGTCCGGCGATGCCCCCGGGCGGCGGCATGGGCGGCATGGACTTCTGATCCAGCCATTCCGGCAAACGACAAAATGCGAAACCCCGGCAGCGATGCCGGGGTTTTTGTTTTTTGATGTTACACGTCAAAATGGTAGATTGGTCTTTCCGGGGCGGCGCAAAGCGCCGAGCCCGGAATCCATTTCGCCACTTGCTCATGACCTACTACGTCTACCTCCTCGCCAGCCAGAAATACGGCACGCTCTACATCGGCGTGACGAACGACATTGTCCGCCGCATTCACGAGCATACGAGCAAGGTCGTGGCGGGCTTCAGCAAGCGGTACGCCATCGATAGGCTGGTATGGTTCGAGATTTATGATGACCCCATCACCGCCATCGAACGCGAGAAGAAGTTGAAGAAGTGGCGGCGGGAGTGGAAAATTCGGCTTATCGAAGAACAAAATCCCGAGTGGATTGATCTGTATCCGCGAATTGCGACCTGAGATCGTGGATCAATGGATTCCGGGCTCGCGCCAAAGTGGGCGCGCCCCGGAATGACCGTGGGACTCACCACACCTTCCCCAGCCGCTCCATATGCGGCTCGCCCTCTTGGTCGAGCGACCAGAATATCCGCGTCACCTTGCCGACCAGATTGTCCATCGGCACGAATCCGATCGACGACATCACGCGGCTGTCGCTCGAGTTGTCTCTGTTATCACCGAGCACGAAGAAATGGCCTGGCGGCACCGTGTAGACGTCGGTGTTGTCGTAGTAGCCGTTGTCGACGCAGTCTTGCGTGATGTAGGAAGCGCCGTTCGGCAGCGTCTCGCGCCAGCGCTTGGCCTTCGCGCCGTCATCCGCGCCGCAGGTGGAGCCGGCAACCACCGCCTTCAGGGCAACGCGCGTCACCGGGCGGTCGTTGAGGATAAGTTGGCCCTGCCGCATCTGGATGCGATCACCGGGCAGCCCGACCACGCGCTTGACGTAGTCGACCGAGGTGTCCTTTGGCGTCCGGAACACGACGACGTCGCCATGCTCCGGCTCAGTGGCCCGGACACGCCCGGAGATCCATGACGGCGCGAAAGGAAGCGAATAGCGGCCATAGCCATAGGCATATTTTGCGGCGAAGACGTAGTCGCCGACGACCAGCGTCGGCGTCATCGAGCCGGACGGGATGTTGAACGGCTGGAACAGGAAGATGCGAAACAGGAACGGCGGTGACCACAGCACCGGGATCAGAAGGATCAGGATGACGATCGCCTTCCATTCCCGCACTTTGGCCTGCGGGTGGATGGTTTCCTGAAGAGTGGTCATGCGCCTGCCCTGATCAAGCCCGTCGTCGCTGCGAGATTACGCAACCTTCGCGGGCGCGCAATCCCATAACTTGGTCGCGCCGCGCACGGATCGCGTTCACGCCGCAATCAGCCGCGCGCGAGATCGCTGAAGCAGCGGCGGATCCACTCGATGGTGAGCCGCGTCGCCGGATCCCGCTTGAGATGGTTCTGCACCAGCAGCCAGACGTCGCGGCGCCCAGGCAGCAGTGTGGCGCGCAGGCGGCGATCGCCGAGCAAGTCCGCGCAGACCTGCTCCGGCAACACGCCGGCGGCCTGATGCGCCCGGATCAGGTTATGGATGACGCGAACGTTGTCAGTGACGCAACGCGCGCGGGCTTTCTTCGTGCGCAGGAATTGCATCTCGGGAATGGCACCGAGTTCGTCCGGATAGGCGCACAGCACCGGCTCGCCCTCGGTCGCAACAGGCTCGAAATAATAGAGCTTGACGTCACCGAGCCTGGAGATCGCAAAGTCTCCCTTGTCGGGTTTGCGCAGACGGATAGCGAGATCGGCTTCCCAGCGCGAGAACTTGACGTTCTCGCTCGAGGTGAGGAATTGCAGCGTCAGGCCGGGATTGGCGCGCAGGAAGTCGCTCGCGCGCGGCGACAGAACCTCCTCGGCGACCGTGTTGGTGGAGGCGATACGCAGACGTCCCACCGGGCCTGCCAGACTCTCGCCGACGCGACCGATCTCGGCGGCATGTGCGGCCATCGCCTCGACATGCGCCAGCACCGCCTCGCAACTCCGCGTCGGCCGGCGCTGGCCGTCCACCGCATCGAACAGCGGCACGCCGAGATCACGCTGGATGCGCGCGAGCCTGCGGCCGACGGTGGTCTCGTCGATGCGCAGCCGGGCGCTGGCGCCGGCATAGGTGCCCTCGTCCCTCACCGCGGCGATGATGCGCAGATCGTCCCAGTTCATGGCGATGAGCCTAGCAGGCACGGCGGGCTCCTGCAAATTTGCAGCCATATGCTGCAATAGTCCTGCACATTGGCAGGCCATCGCCGCGCTACTGTCGCGCCATCCGATATTCCCCAGGAAGGCCTGCCCCGCATGACCGCCCCAAAAACCCTGCTTGAATTGTCCGGCGCCGATCTCAATCCGCCCAGGCTCGCCGATTGCTGCCTCGTCCTGATCGACATCCAGAACGAATATTGCGCCGGCCCGCTCGCCTTGCCGGATGCGGAGCCCGCGATTGCCGCCGCCGCGCGCCTGCTCGCCCGCGCGAGGGCGAGCGGCGCGGCGATCTTCCATATCGCGCACAAGGGACGTGCCGGCAGCCTGTTCGACCGCGAGGCCGCGCGCGGCGCGATCGTCAGGAACGTGGCGCCGCTCGCCGGCGAAGCCGTGATCGAAAAGGCGCTGCCGAACGCTTTTGCCGGCACCGACCTGCAGGTTCGGCTGGCCGCAACCGGACGCACGAACATCGTGTTGGCCGGTTTCATGACCCATATGTGCATCAGCTCGACCGCCCGCGCCGCGCTCGACCTCGGCCTGCGCACGACGATCGCAGCCGATGCCTGTGCCACACGCGATCTTCCCGACGGCCGCGGCGGAGCGCTCTCGGCAGGGACCATTCACGAGGTCGCCCTGGCCGAATTGTCGGACCGGTTTGCGATCATCGCGCAAACCGAGGCGCTGACCTGAAGGAGCGTGGGCGATGCTGCAACTCTATTTCTCCCCGATGGCCTGCTCGCTTGCGAGCCGCATCGGGCTGATGGAAGCGGGCCTCGACGCGCGCTATCATCCAGTCCATCTCCAGACCAAGCAGGTCGTCGACGACCACAGCGATTTTCGCGGAATTTCGCCGAAGGGTGCGGTGCCGGTCCTGGTGCTGGAGAATGGCGAACGGTTGACCGAAAGCGCGGCGGTGCTGCAATACATCGCCGATCTGAAGCCCGGGACAGGCCTTGCACCCGCGTTCGGAGATCCCGACCGCTATCGGCTCCAGGAATGGCTGAGCTTCATCGGGGCCGAGATCCACAAGGCGTTCCTGTTTCCAACCTTCTGGTACAAGGACGACGCCTCGCTCGCCAAGCCGCGTGCAAGGATCGCGCAGACATTGTCGCTGCCTGCCACGCATCTGGCGGACCGCGAATTCCTCGTCGGCAACGGCTTCACCGTGGCGGATGCCCACCTCACCTGGGCTTTGCTGCTGCTCCGTCCCGCGGGCGTCGACATCGGCCAATGGCCGTCGTTGTCGGCCTATCTCGCGCGCATGCAGGCGCGACCGGCCGTGCGGGACGCGATTGCGACCGAAATGGCCGTGCGCAAGACGATGGCGGCGAGCCCAGCGTGACAGGATGTCACGGCCGCGAAACCCGAGTGTTTTCTCTGGCAGGGCATTGATGTCGGCGCGGCATGCGCTAATCTGGAGGGATATTTTTCGACATTTCCTTGGAAGGCATTCATGCGTGCTCTTTCCAGATTTTGCCCGGCCGGACTTTGCCTCGCCCTCCTGGCCTGCTGGCTTTCCCTTGCGCCTGCATCGGCGGAAACGCGCGTCGCGCTGGTGATCGGCAACGGCGCCTATGCCAGTACGGCGCAGCTTCCCAATCCGTCTCACGACGCCGAAGACGTCGCCACCTCGCTCAAGCGCAGCGGCTTCGAGGTGCTCCAGGGCATCGACCTGCGCCAGGCCGACATGCAAGACCTGACCATCCGCTTCGCGCGCGCCGCGAGCAAAGCCGACGTCGCCATGTTTTACTACAGCGGCCATGCGATGCAGTACAACGGCGTGAACTATCTGATGCCCGTCGACGCCGTGCTGAGCGACGAAGCCGACCTGAAGCGCTTCGTGCGTGTCGACGACATCGTGAACGATCTGCAGCAGGCCAAGAACCTGCGCATCCTCATTCTCGATTCCTGCCGCGACAATCCGCTGGCCGAAACCTTGAAACGCTCCGCCGGCATGACGCGCGCCGCCTCGATCGGGCGGGGCCTGTCCAAAGTCGAAGCACCGCGCGGCACGATCGTGTCGTTCTCAACCCAGTCCGGGCAGACGGCGGCTGATGGCAACGGCCGCAACAGCCCCTATACGACGGCGTTCCTGAAGCACATCGAGGAGCCGCAGGAGATCGGCGAGGTCTTTCGCGACATCAGCAGCGACGTCTACGACAGTAGCGGCAAGACCCAGTTGCCGGAGCTGTCGCTGTCGATCATCGGCAAGTTCTATCTGAACGGACCGGTGTCGGTCACGGTGACACCAGCGGCGCCGCAAGCCGCCCCCCGGGCCGACCCTTGCGCGGCGGCAGAAGCGCACTGGAAGGCCGCGGACGGCATCGGCACGCTTGGTGCCTACGAGGACCATCTCACGAGATTTCCGAATTGCATCTTCGCCACGCTTGCCAAGGCCCGAATTGAAGGCCTGAAGCAGAAGGTGGCGCTCGCGCCGGCAACCGGCAATCCCCGTAGCACCAAGGACTTCGACGGCAATTGGGACGTGACGTTGAACTGCCCGCCGACCGGCAAGGCGCAGGGCTTCACCCGGGCCCTGTCGGCCACGGTTGCGAACGGCGTGTTCCACGCTGACGCCCAGAGCCAGGGCGCCGTCAACCGCCTGGAGATCGATGGCCAGATCCCCGCGGACGGCAAGACGACTTTGAGCGCGCGCGGAACGACGGGGGCGAGCACCTACACTCTCAACAACCTCGCGCCCGGCTCGCCCTACGCCTTTACGGTGGATGCGCAGTTCGATCGCACCCGCGGCACCGGCAAGCGCAACGAGGCACGCGCCTGCGGGCTGGTCTTCGTCAAACGCTGATCGTGAATCGTCCAGCGTTCACACGCCGGTCTGGCTGATGAACTTGGTGTTGAAATAGCCCTCCATCGCCTCGGTGCCGCCTTCCGAGCCGTAGCCGGAATCCTTGATGCCGCCGAACGGCACTTCGGGCAGCGCGAGACCAAAACTGTTGATCGACATCATGCCGGCTTCGATCGCCGAACCGATCGCGGCCGCCGTCTTGGCCGAGCTGGTGAAGGCGTAGGACGCCAGCCCAAAAGGCAGCCGATTGGCCTCCTCGACCACCTCGTCGAAGGATGAGAAGCGCGAGATCAGCGCGAGGGGGCCGAACGGCTCCTCGTTCATGGCGCGTGCATCCTTCGGCACGTCGCTCACCACCGTCGGCTCGAAGAAATGGCCCTTGTTGCCGACGCGCTTGCCGCCGGTCTCGAGCTTTGCGCCTTTGCCGACGGCATCCTGCACCATGCCCTCGATGGCGGTGACGCGGCGCGGGTTGGCGAGCGAGCCCATTTTGGAGTCAGGATCGAGGCCGTTGCCGACCTTGAACGCCTTGGCGCTGTCGACAAAGGTGTCGACGAATTCACGGAACACGTCATCCTGCACCAGCATCCGCGTCGGCGAGATGCAAACCTGACCGGCATTGCGATATTTTGCTGCCGCCAGAATCTTGGCCGCCGATGCGACGTCGGCGTCCTTGAAAACGATCGCCGGCGCATGACCGCCGAGCTCCATGGTGGCACGCTTCATGTGCAGGCCCGCGAGCGCATTGAGCTGCTTGCCGACATGGGTCGAGCCGGTGAACGAAATCTTGCGGATCACCGGATGCGGAATGAGATATTCGGAGATCTCGGCAGGTACACCGTAGACCAGGTTGATGACGCCATCGGGCACGCCGGCATCCGCAAACGCGCGGATCAGTTGTGCGGGCGAGGCCGGCGTCTCCTCCGGGGCCTTGACGATGATCGAACAGCCGGCGCCGAGTGCGGCGGAAAGCTTGCGCACGACCTGATTGATCGGAAAATTCCAGGGCGTGAACGCCGCGACCGGGCCGACCGGCTCCTTGATCGCGAGCTGGTAGATGCCCGGACCGCGCGCGGGGATCAACCGGCCATAGGCGCGTTTGGCTTCTTCCGCAAACCACTCGATCACGTCGGCGGCGGCCATCGCCTCCATCTTGGCCTCGCCAAGAGTCTTGCCCTGCTCCATCGTGAGCAGCGGCGCGATCTCGTCATTGCGCTCGCGCATGATCGCGGCGGCCTTGCGCATGATCCGGCAGCGCTCGAAGGGAGCGACGTTTCGCCAGATCTTGAAGCCCGCGCCGGCTGCGGCGAGTGCCTCGTCGAGGTCGGACCGTCCGGCATGGGCGACGGTGCCGATCACTTCTTCGGTCGCGGGATTGCGCACCTCGATCACCTTGCCCGAATGGGCCGGTCGCCATTTGCCGCCAATGAAAAGCTGGGTGTTCGAATAGGCCAACGGATTCTCCTGTAGTCGTTTTCTGCCTTAGGTCGGGATGGGAATGGCTCGGTGACAAATCGCGTCCGCCGCCTTCGTCATTTCCGGTCCGAGATAAGCGCGACAGCGCGGATCTGCGACGAGCGCGCCGAAATCGGCCATGCGCGTCACGCCGCCGCCGGCCACAAAGAGGAATCGCCCGGCGATCTCGGCAAGGATGTCGAGGTGCCAGGCCGCTGTCGGATGCATGCAGAGAACGACCAGCCGCCCCTCGTCGCGCAGCTTGCGGAAGAAATCGAGCATGAAGCCGATATAGCCGTCCTGCAGATTGAACTGCGGTTCATCGAACAGGTGAACCAGCGGCGTCCGGGTCGGCGAAGGCGCCAGGAAGGCGGAGGGAATGCGCTTGCGGAACCGCCTGACCTGATAGGACTGGTGATAGTGGATCGCGAGCCGGTCGCGCTCGCGATATTTGACGCCATGGATATCGGTGCCCGCGACCAGCACGCGCCCCGAGGTCGGCGCATTCGAGCCCGTCATCATCTCAAACAAGGTCGTCTTGCCTGCGCCATTCGGGCCGACGACACCGACGATGTCAGGTTCGTCCAGCGACAGGTTTGCCTGAAGCGTGAATGTCGGTCGGCGGATCACGCGGCCCCTTGTGTAGACCTTCCGAACGTCGTCGAGAACAAGCAGCGGTGCGGGCACTTATTGTACTCCCAGCAAGCGCTGACGAAGCCCGCGATCATCCCGCAAGGTCGCGGCCTCCCCGGTCCAGACGATCCGGCCGCGATCGATCACCGCGGCATGGTCTGCGACCGACAGCGCGATCTCGGCGTTTTGTTCCACGACCAGCGAGGCAATACCCTCATCCTTCATGCGCAGAATCGTCGCAAGCACGTCGCCGACGATTTTCGGCGCCAGTCCCTGGCTCGGCTCGTCGAACAACACCAGTCCCGGCGAGCCGACCAGTGCGCGGGCGATCGCCACCATCTGCATTTCGCCGCCCGACAGGTTTTCGCAGTCGCGCTCCATGAGATATTCGAGCGGTGAGAAGATCGCAGCCGCCTCCTTGACGCTCCAGTGGCGAAAGCGCGTGCGCTTTTGCGCGATCGACAGGTTGCGCGCGACCGTCAATGTTGGGCACAGCCGGCGGTCGTCGGGCACCCAGCCGATGCCGGCGCGCGCAATCTCGTGGGTGGGATTGCTCGTGACGTCGTGACCGTCGAAACAAACGGAGCCGCGGCGCGGACGCGTCAGCCCGAGAATCGAGCGGAGCATGGTCGTCTTGCCGGCGCCGTTGGGACCGAGCAGCGCAAGCACCTTGGCGTGCTCGATGGCGAGCGAAGCGCCGAACAGCGCCTGGGTCTCGCCGTAGAAGGTATCGACCGCGTCCACTTCGAGGATCATGCGAACTTTCCGAGATTGGAGCGCCGCACCCATTCGTTCTGCTGCAGTTCGTGTGGCGTTCCGCGCGCCACCACCTGGCCCCAATGGATGACCGAGATGCGGTCAGCCAACGAGAACAGGAACTCCATATCGTGCTCGATGGCGACGATGGTCAGCCGCCCCTTCAGGCGCGCAATCAGGGTTGCGAGCCGCTGCACCCCGTCGGAGCCGAGGCCGGAGGTCGGTTCGTCCAGGCACAGCACGCGCGGTGCCTGCGCCAGGGCGACCGCGATCTCCAGCGCGCGCCGGTCGCCATAAGACAGGTCCTTGGCGCGGATGTCGCCTTTGTCGACAAGCCCGACTGCCGCCAGCGCTTCGGAGGACTTCGCGGCAAGCCGACTGTCGCCCGCCGCTGCGTGCGCGATATCGTGGCCACGGGCGCGAAACTCGGGCAAGCCCATCATGACGTTGTCACGCGCGGAGAATTCGTCGAACAGTGTCATGATCTGAAACGAGCGGGCGATGCCCTTGGCGGCGATGCGGTGCGGGCTGAGGCCCGTAACATCCTCGCCGGCGAGAAGGACTCGACCACGATTCGGTTTCACGCGGCCGGTGAGGACATTGAAGAATGTGGTCTTGCCGGCACCGTTCGGGCCCATCACACCGTGAAACTGGCCCTCCGCGACCGCGAGGTCGACGCTCTCCAGCACGACGCGATCGCCGAAGCGGACATGAACGGCCGCGGCCTCGATCATGTTCATCGCCCGCTCCCGAACAGCAGCCGCATCGCCGACGTCCCCCTCTGCCGTAAGGCGCCAAGTGAGTGCTGCTGCACGGCAGCGGAGATCGCCCCGGCAATGCCTTCGGGGCGGAACAGGACGATCGCGATGAACAGCAGACCAAAATAGAGCATCCAGGCATTGGTCAGCGCACCGATCACGTCGCGAGCGGTGAGGAAGAGAAACACGCCGATCACCGGGCCCCAGAAGCTGACGAGGCCACCGCCGACGAGCGTCATCATCACGACGTAGCCGGATTGATGCAGGCTCATGACGTCGGGGAATGCGGCGAGCTGCGCCATGGCGAACAGTCCGCCGGCAAGACCCGAGACGGCGGCCGACAGGGCAAAGACCGCGACCTTGTAAAGCCATACGTTATAGCCGAGATGGCTCGCGCGAACCTCGCTCTGCCTGATCGCAGCGACCACGCGGCCATAGGGCGAATTCACCAGCCGCCACAATGCGGCGGTGCCGACCGCAAAAACCGCGAGCACGAAATAGTAGAACGCGACATTGTCGGTGAGATCGAAAGACACAAGCCCGAAATCGGCCGGCAACCGTTTGATCTTGAGTAGGCCGTCTTCGCCGCCGGTGATCCGGTGCGATTTGATCGCCAGTGTCCAGAAGATCTGGCCGAAGGCAATCGTCATGAAGGCATAATAGATGCCGCGCCTGTGCGAGATGAACAGCGCCACCAGCACGCCGGCGAGGCCCGCCACCGCGGCCGCGGCAATCAGACATATCCAGAGATTTGCAACGATTTCGAGCTGACAGAGACCGAACGCGTAGGCGCCGATGCCGAAATACGCACCATGACCGAACGACGGAAGCCCGGCAGTGCCGAGCACCAGGTTGAACGCGAGCGCATAGAGCGACCAGATCAGGATCTCGATCCCCAGATAGGGATAGAGCCCGATCCGCGTGATCCAGAGCGGCACCGTTGCAAGCACGAGCCAGAGCACCAGCATCGTCGGCGTCACGAGGCGCGCGGCGTCGGGTGAAGATTTTGATTCCACAATCATTCCCTTTAGGCCTCGAGCACGCTCTTCTTGCCCCACAAGCCGCGCGCGCGGAACGTCACGACGGCAACGAGCAAGATGTACATCGACAACAGCGACCATTCGGACGCGTAGGCGCCGGCGAGGCCGACACACAGTCCGACCAAGAGACCCGCCACGACCGCACCCCAAAAGCTGCCGACGCCACCGAGCACGATCACCAGGAACGCAGGAATGACCGCATCGACCCCCATATGCGGGCGAATGCCCCAGATCGGCGCGACGATGATGCCCGCGATCGCGGCCAGCATCGTGCCGAACACGAACACCAGCATCCGCAACCGCGACAGGTTGATGCCGAGCGCGCGGACGATCTCGCTGTCATGCGCGCCGGCCTTGACCGTCGCACCGAACGAGGTCTTCTCGATCAACAGCCAGACCAGGCCGATGACCCCGGCGGCGATACCCGCTGCGTAGAAGCGATAGGTCGACCAGATCAGGTCGCCGAACAGGAAACCGCCATTGATGGCAGACGGCACCTGCAGCACGTAATCGCGCGTGCCCCAGACCAGGCGGATCATTTCCTCGATCACCATCGCGGCGCCGAAGGTCAGGAGCAGCCCGTACAGTGGATCCTTTCCGTAAGTCCGCCGCATGCAGAGCTCGATCAGCATGCCGACCAGACTCACGATCACGGGCGCGATGATCAATGTGGCCGCATAGCGCCAACCGAGCGGCAGCGCCAGCCACGCTTTCGCAAGTTCCATTGGCAATGGAGGGCGCGGCCCCGCGAGCTGCATGGCGACATAAGCCCCGAGCGCAAACAGGGATCCGTGCGCGAGATTGATCTGCTCCATCAGCCCGACGATGAGCATGAAGCCGAGCGCGATCAGCGCGAACAACAGGCCGAGCGTCAAGCCGTTGAGGAGGTGCGGAAGAAGGTCGAACAAAGTTTGGGCTCTCGCAACTGGCATGTCTCACCCGGGACGCCGATGGTCCCGGTGCGCGGCGCACGAGATCGCGCGCCGCTCGTTCTGCGACGTGACGCGCCGTCTCTAGGAGTCGACGGTCGGCACCTGCTCGTAGGGCGTGAGCTTGCACTTGCCGGGTGCCGCATCGTCAGCGGCGGATTTCGGCTCCGTCCAGCTGATGATCTCGAACAGATCGGTATTGTCGGCCGGCTTGGCGTTGCGTCGCGCCAGGTAGATCGTCTGCTGCATCTGGTGCGTCATCGGATCCATGTAGGCGTCGAAATGCTGCATGCGGTCGGTCGCCGAGACCTTCAGGTTCTCGAGTTCCTTGATGATCTTGACATTGTTGGTCGACCCTGCCCGCTCGATCGCGCGGAGCAGCTCGCGCGTGGACATGTAGCCGTTGTAGGAGACATTGCCCGGCACCGGGATCGGGCCGTCCTTGTTGGCGGCCTGCCACTTCTTGACGAATTCGGCGACGCCGGGCAGCGGCAGCTTGTGATACCAGGTGGTGCCGAACACGCCGAACAGGCTGTCGGGCGCGCCCCACACGTCCGGCCAGTCCTGCTGGTTGTTGATCCAGGCCGGCTTGCCGTCGAGCTTGAGCTGCGCCACCTGCTCGCGCAATGCTTTGATATCGTCGCCGCCAACCGCGGTCGCCACAACATCGGGCTTGGCTTGCTGGATCTTGAGCAGATAGGCGGTGAAGTCGCGGGTGTTCTGCGGCACCAGCAGATTGTCGATGATCTTGCCGCCGGCAGCCTCGACTTGCGTCCTTGTCGCGGCGGACGTCGTGTGACCCCAGACATAGTCGTTGGTGAGCAGCATCCAGTTCTTGCCGATGGAGTCCACCGCGTTCTTGACCGACGCCTTGGAAAAATTGGTGCCGTTGCCGTCCCAGACGAATTTCACGCGTGAGCAGTTCTCCCCGGCTTCGCTCGGCGCGGAGGAATTGGTGTTCATGTAGATCACGCCGTTTTTGCTGGCGACCTGCGTGATGGCGTTGGCGACGCCCGAATGCAGCGCGCCGATCAGGATGGTGCAGTCCTCGCGGGTGATGAAGCGTTCGGCGACGCGGCTGCCGGTGGCTGGCGTCGTCTCGGTGTCCGCCGTGATGAACGTGACCTGGCGCCCGAGCACGCCACCTTTGGCGTTGATCTCGTCGATCGCCATCTTGATGCCGCGGAAATCATCCTGGCCGCTGTTGCCGTATTGACCGCTGGCATCGCAGGTCAAGCCAAGCTTGATCGGTTTCGCGCCCTGCGCCCAGGCATGATTCTGCCGCCACGGCCCAAAGAAGCTGCCGGTGCCGCCGATGACACTCGCCATCAAGCTGCCCTTCAGAACGCTTCGCCGTGAGATCTGACGCCCTCTCATCGTGTCCTCCCGTTTTCGAAGTCTTTTGCTTCTTTATGAGATTAGAATATTCATTCCATATGGTATGTAAAGTAGAATATTTGATCCAAACGGTGAAATGCCGTTAAACAGGTGACCGATCCGGAGATCCGACTCGATGAACAAGGCGGCTGGCGCCATGAGTTATGACGAGCTGCGCGGCGCGATTGCGCAGCGGCACCGGGCGCTGTCCGGCCGGTTGCAGCAGATCGCGGAGTTCGTGCTCGATCACCCGACCGATGTCGCACTCGGCACCGTCGCGGAGGTGGCGCAGCGCTCAGGGGTGCCGCCGTCGGCAATCGTTCGCTTCGCGCATGCGCTTGGGTTCGGCGGCTTCACCGAGATGCAGCAGGTGTTCCGCTCCCGTCTCGTTGCCGGCGTCGCGCCAAGCTACAAGGCGCGCCTCGCCCGCATGAAGAGCCAGGAGAAGTCAGTGCTCGGCCGCCAACCGGCCGCGGTATTGTCGCGTTTCGTGTCCGAAGCGCAATCGTCGCTGGTCACGCTCAGCCAATCCGTCCATGCGCGCGAACTCGACACCGCAACCGCGATCCTCGCCAAGGCACGTGACATCTATCTGCTCGGCCTGGGCGGCTCGTTTCCGGTTGCGATCCACCTCGCCTACGTGCTGCGCAAGCTCGGGCGGCGCGTCGTCCTGCTCGACGGTCTTGGCGGCAGCATTCACGAGCAGTCGCACGCGGCGACATCAGACGACGCGCTGGTCGCGATCAGCTTCCGGAATTACTATCCGGATACGGCGCGGCTGTTTCCCGAACTCGTCGCGCGGGGCGTACCCACGATTTCCATCACCGACAGTCTTTTGAGCCCGATCGTCGAGGGCGCGAGCGTCGTGTTCGAGATCCAGGACATGCCTGAGCCCGCGCTGCGCACGCTTGTCGCACCAATGTGCCTCGTGCAGGCGTTGGCGATCGGCCTCGACCTCGCAGCAGACTGACGTTCACAACAGGAACAAGATCATGACATCGCATGACACCAACAAGCTTCTGGCGGGCAAAGTTGCGCTGGTGACCGGCGCGGGGCGCGGGCTCGGCCGCGCTTTTGCAGAGAAGCTTGCCGCGCTTGGCGCTGACGTCGCCATCCACGGCATGCGCGAGAACGGGCCGGCCGAATATGGCGAGGGCACCACCCTCACCGCGGTCGCCGCCGAGATCGGACGGGAATTCGGCGTTCGCAGCCAGCGCGTGCTCGGCGATCTCACCAAGGGCGAGGACATCGCGCGCGTCATCGCGGAGAGCGAAGCGGCACTCGGCCCGATCGACATTCTCGTGCACAATGCCGGGGGCGACATCGCGGCCGGCGGCGGCAAGCCCGATCCGAACGATGCGGTGAACATCAAAGAGGCGGATGTTCGTGCGGTGCTGGAGCGCAACCTGCTCTCCACTATCCTCACATGCCAGGCAGTCGCGCGCGGCATGATGGAGCGCCGACGCGGCCGCATCGTCACGCTTGGCTCCGTCGCCGCGTTCAAGGGGCGTACCCAGGGCTCGATCTATGCGGTGTCGAAGGCCGGCGTGACCCACTACACGCGATGCCTGGCCGACCAGCTCCGTCCCTACGACATCGCCGTCAATTGCATCGCGCCCGGAGATACCCGCACCGGCCGCTTTCTCGGAACGCGCGCAGTCGATCCCGACAGAATGGTCGAGATCGGCACGCTCGACCGCATCGCGACCGTTGACGAGGTCGCGCGCGTCGTCGAGTTCTTCGCCGGTCCCATGGGCGCGTTCGTTTCCGGCCAGGTGCTGCGGATCGACGGCGGCGGGCAGTGCTGGCCGGCCTAAAACGCACCCGCGAAGCGAAACAGAAAAGGGCCGCTGCAAGCGGCCCTTTTGCGTGATCTCGAATTGACTGAGCCTAGTCCACGCGCGCCAGCACCGCGAGTTTGCGGATGCCCTTGTTGCGGTAGGCGTCGAGGAACGCGTAATAATCCTTGAACGACACGCAGCCGTTGGAATCGCCATTCGGCCCGAGCATGAAGGTGTGCGCGAGCAGGCCGTCGCGGCCGTAGATCGCGCTCTCACCGCCAATCGGGGTCAGGCGCAGCGCAGGCACCCCGTGAAACAGCGCCTCGCGCGGCTTCAGCGTGTAGATGTGCGGCGGCGTCACGCCGCGCATGCGGACGCGCGAGGAGCGCGGGTCGTCGAGGTTGGAGCCGAGGCCGGAATGCGCCTCGAGCTTGGTGCCGTCGGGCAAGTAAACCGCCTTGGCGGAGATGTCGTAGACCGCGGTGTCGCGCTCATAGGGCGCTGAACCGCCGAGCATGGGGTTCTGCTCCCTCGGCGCGATGGACGCGGTCACGCTGGCGTCGGCCGACGCATAGGCGAGCAGTCCGCCGGACGGCTCGCGCTTGCCCCAGAGCTTTTCCACCATCGACTGACGCGGTCCAGTGATCGACATCACCGCAGCCTTGGCGCGATCGGCAATCGATTTTGGCTTCGCCTCAGGCGCCGGCACGATCTCGGCCGGATCTGCCGAGGCCAGCTGCACCGGCGCGTCAGCGCCGCGCTTGGACTTCGCAGCGTCAGCGATCCTGGCGGCACCTGGCTTCAGGACTTCCGCGACCCTCGCGATCACGTTCGGTTTCGGCGCGTCCTTGGCTTCGGCGACCTTGGTTGCGGTCGCGGCGCTGGCCGCATTCGATGTCACGCCTTGGGTCGCAGCCGCGGCAAAGCGATCGTTGAACATTTCGCGTGAGATCGGAGCAGCCACCTGCAACCGGTCCGGCAAGAGCGCAAAGGCTTCCTTGACGGCCTCACCGGCCTCGCGCAGCGCGACCCTGGGCGCGCGCTTGATCACGGGCTCGTCGTAGCCGCTGCTGCCGACGGTCGGATAGACGCTGGCGGCAAAGATGTTGCTATAGATGGTCCAGCCGGCGCCAAGCACGAGGCAGCCAATCACGGCGGCGCCAAGCACGTTTTGGCTGGTCATTTTCCGGGAAGGCTTCCGATAAGAAGTGCTCGAGAATCCTTTGGACTTTCGTGCCGCGATGCCTTGCGCAGCGATACTCGTACTCATTCGCCTTGCGTCCAGAACAGTGTCACTCAGTCCCCCTTCGAAGCGCCGCTGGTCACGATCCGGGAACAGCATCTCGCAGAGGGTCGGAGCGTCATTAAGGCCACTTTTAGTTAAATGCGGATTAAGTTCTGGCGGATGTGAGGCAACCCGTTCAGGTCGTCCCATTTTGGGAAAAAGCCCGCAGGATTACGGACTTAGGCGCGCCTGTTAACTATAATTCTCGGCTGGATCGCTGAGGTCGGCGAACGTCTTTGGCCGCCTCTCTAAACGCACCAACCAAGTCGTTTTCGTGGTCTTCAATACCCGGACGTTAACGGGGAATCATTGCGCCAGGCTGGTGTGCAATAGCCCGCGTCCATCTCTCGTGGCTCGCCGCTTACGCGCATCGCACGGGGCGCCCTGACCGAAACTTGATCGCACCGGTCTGGAAAAGCCCGTGCTGAGAAAATAGCTCCGATCTCGGCACTTTTCGGCAGCCTCTGCGTGTGATACGGTACCGTATCAACATCGCCTTGAACTGTGCCTGGCACGCAAACGGAGGCTGGCATGAGAGGGATCGCACACGCGGGGTTTTTTGTCCTGCTGTGGTCGTCTTTGGGGATGGGGTACGCGGCCGCGCAGCCTGCCAATGCGGGGTGCACGGCATCGCTATCCGCTGCCGGCACGCAGACCTGGCGCTGCGACAACGGCATCACCATCGTTGCGGAAAACGGCGCCAGATTTGAACTTAAGGACGCCAACCGCGACGGACATATAGACTCCGTGGAGTTGAGCAGCAAAGCGCTGCTGGTCGAGGTGCCCAAGAAGCCCGGCGGCAATCCCTTCAAGGTGCTGACGCCGCAAGCGATCGCCGCGGTGCGCGGCACGAAATGGGCAGTCGATGTCGCAGAGGCCAAGACCTCCGTCTTCGTCGCCGACGGCCGTGTCGGCGTGAACCGCAGGAGCGGCGGGCGCGGCGTGGTATTAGGCCGCGGCGAAGGCGTCGACGTGGAAGCGACAGGCCCGTTGACGGTCAAGACATGGGGCCAGCCGCGCGTCGACGCGTTGATGGCGAGACTTGGTCGATAAGACTTGGCCAGTAAGGGGCTGGGTCAATAGGGCTCGGACAAAAGCATTTGGATGATAGAAAAGATTGCAAAACGAGCACATGAGTAGCCGACGCATTCAGATCCTGGTGGCGCTTGCCCTCACCGCGCTGTGGGGCGCGGGCATCTATGCCGGGCACGCAAACGGCCATCTGCGCTTTCTCGATCGCCTCGAGGCGACGCTGACGGATTGGCGGACGCAGGTCCGCGGCGTACGGGTTCCGCCCGATCTCGTCACCATCGTCGCGATCGACGATACCGTCGTGAAGCGCGGCGGCAGCTATCCGCTGCCGCGCGCCGATCTCGCCCGAATCGTCGACACCATCGTGCAGTTCAAACCGAAGGTCGTCGCGATCGACCTGCTGCTGGTCGACCGCAGCGCTGCGATCGGCGACGCCACGCTGGCAAATACGCTGGCTACCGGTCCCATGGTTCTTGCCGCCGCAGCGATCTTCCCCGCCAGCGAGACCGTGGAGACCAGCGGCCAAGGTCCCCTCGCCGCCCTGCCGCAGGCCGAGCGCTTTCTGCTGCCCTTGCCGGCGTTCGCCGATCATGCCGAAGTCGGCGTCGTCAACGTTGCGACCGGACAATCGGGCTCGCCGCTCTCGGTGCCGATGCTGTTCCGGACCAGCGACAAGGTCGAGCTGTCCTTCCCGTTGCGGGTCGCGGCGCGCGCGCTCGACAGGTCGCTGACAATCGCGCCGGACCATCTGATGCTCGGCGACCGCGCGGTGCCGACCGATACCGACTTCGCGCTGCCGATCACCTATTACGGCCCGCGCCGGACCATCCGCACCGTCAGCGCACAGAGCATCTTCGACGGCACGCTCAATCGCGCGGCGATCGAGAACCGGATCGTCGTGATCGGCGCCTCGGTCGCCGGCGGCGGTGATTTCTACCCGACGCCGTTCGATTCCCTGATGCCGGGCGTCGAAGTGGTCTCCACCGCGATCACCCATCTCGTCGCCGGCGACAGCATCGTGCGCGACCGCAAGGTCCACATCGCCGACGCACTCATCGCCATCCTGTTGCCGATGCTGCTGGTGGGCCTGCTCGCCTGGCGGCGCAGCACGCTCGGCATCGTCGCCGCGGCCGCGGTGATGATCGCCTGGGCCGGCTTCAATCTGTTCGCGTTCACGCACGGCATCTGGCTGAACGCCGCGACCACGCTCGCCGCAGCAGTGCCGCCGGTTGCGGTCTTTGCCGGCGTGCAATTGTGGGCGGGAGGCCGCCGCACGCAATATTTCGCGGCAAAGAGCCGGTCGCTCGCGCAATTCCAGGCGCCGGCCGTGCAGGAGTGGCTAGCGCGCGATCCGAATTTCCTGTCGACGCCCGTACGGCAGGACGCAGCGGTGGTCTTCATCGATCTCTCGGGCTTCACGGCCCTGAGCGAGCGGATCGATCCAAGCGAGCTCCAGGACATTCTAAAGGCGTTTCACGCACTGATCGAGAAGACCGCGGTCGATTGCGGCGGCATGATCAGCGGCTTTCTCGGAGACGGCGCCATGATCCTGTTCGGCCTGCCCGGCGCAATGCCCGACGACGCCGCACGCGCGCTAAAATGCGCGATCGACCTGCACCGCGGCGTCGAACGCTGGATCGCGTCGTTGCCGCCTGCGATCAGGGATCAGCTCGGCTTCAAGATCGGCGCGCATTTCGGCCCGATCGTGGCCTCCCGCCTGGGCGAAAGCCATCAGCACATCACGGCGACGGGCGACACCGTCAACGTCGCGAGCCGGTTGATGGAGGTCGCCGTCCAGAACGGCGCGCGAGTCGCGCTCAGCGACACGCTGCTGGACGCCGCCGACTTCCAGGGCGCTCCCGACGGCATTCTGTCGGGCCCCCTGCTCACGCAGGTCCGCGGCCGCTCCGGCGTCGTGACCGTCTGGTTCTGGCGCGACCAGGACAGGCCGAACCAGGCCGCGACCAAGGCCGAGATGATCAACTGAAGCTTCGCCGTCGTCCCGACGAAGAGCTACCGCGCTTCCGGCGGTGGCGAGTGATCCAGCACGTCGCCCTTGGCACCTTCGAGCAGATCGATGCCGTAGGTCTCGATTACGAGCGGGCCGCGCTTGCGCTGCAATTGCGCGACCTGCGTGACCTTGGCAAAGAGATCGTGGACGGCAGGATGGCCGTCGGAGCGCAGCTCGTCGACATAGATCAGCTTGCCTGCAAGCAGCTTTGGATCGGGCTCGGGCATGTTGGCCCAGCGGATGCGCTGGTTCTGCTGCGCCACGCAGCTGCCGCGCGGCAGATAGAAGGCGAGCCAGCCCGTCGTGCCGTAGTCCGGCGCAAGCACGCAGGTCGCACCATTGCGGGTGCGCACCGCTTCGATTTCGGCAGCGAGCTCGCGCCAGCCGACGCCGACGCTGCGCACGGTCGCATCGCGACGATAGCCGGAGAGCCAGCCAGTATTGGCCTGCACGATCAGCGCGGCAAACATCACGATGCCGGTGGGTGCGGCCCAGCGCAGGCAGAAATCCACCAACCGACGCTGGCGCGGTTTCCACTGCAGGAGATTGGCGGCAGCGGCCGCCGCGACGATGAAAGGCGGATAGACCGGCGCGAACCAGTTGGCCTCGACGCGGGCATGCAGCGAATGCCAGACGAAATAGGCGACGATGGTCCAGAACATCGTCTCGATCAGCACGCGCGAGGCGAGCGCGCCGGCCCGGCGCCAGGTCAGCGCGTGCAGCCCCATCGCGCCGAGGATGAACACCAGCGGGGTTGCGAACGCGATCTGGGTCGGGATCAGCTCGGCGATGAAGACCGGACGAAAATCCTCGATCCTGGCGCGCCCAAGCTGCTTTGCGAACGAGACCCATTGATGATCGGCATTCCAGAGGATCACCGGCGAGAACAGCGCGAGCGCAACGAAACCGCCCAGATACGGCCAAGGCGAGAGAAACCAGTGCCGCAGTTTCGGCACGGCCGCGATCCAGATCAGGATCGCTAGCCCGAAGAACATCGCGGTGTATTTCGACAGGAGTGCCGCTCCGACGGCTGCGCCGACCGCGAGCCACCAGACGCCGCGGCCGCTCTCCAGCACCTTGGCAAGAAAGAACAGCACGAAGCTCGAGGCAACCAGAAGCGGCGCATCGGGCGTGACGATCAGCGTGCCGACCGAGGCCAGCAGCGTCACGTTGAGCAGGATGGCGCTGGTCGCCGCCACCCGCGCGCCGCCGATCAGGATCGCGGCGGAGCGATAGATCGCGTAGCTCATCGGCAGCGCGAGCAGGATCGAGACCAGGCGGACGCCGAGTTCGGTGTCGCCGGCGATCAGGGTGCCGGCGCGGATGACGTAGGCAACCATCGGCGGGTGGTCGTAATATCCCCCGGCGAGGTTCTGCGACCACATCCAGTAATAGGCTTCATCGAAAGTGATCGGCGTGAAGGCAGCTGCGACGAGCCGCAAGCCGACCAGCGCAAGGATTGCCAGCGCCGTATTGCGGACGATCCGCGCGTCAGCCCCGCCCATCGAGAGTTACTTCTTGCGCCAGACGAACAGTCCGGACATCGCGTAGTTCCACACCACACCCATCAGCGCCCCGGCCGCACCCGCAAGCCACCAGATCGGCTCCTGGTCGTAGACCGAGAAGGCGACGCCGACATTGGCGAGCAGGCCGACGCTGCACACGATGTAGAACGCGATCAGGCCGCGTAGCAGCGCAAAGCCCTTCAGCCGCTGGTCGCGATAGGTGAGGAAGTTGTTGAGGACGAAATTGCTGGTCATCGCGACGATGGCGCCGGAGGCCTGCGCTTCCGCGAACGGTTCCTTGAACAGCTCGAGTGATATGAACAGCGTCGTGAGATGCACCACGAGGCCGATCCCGCCGACCATCGCGAACAGCAAGAAGCGTAACGAGACCGCATCGTTGGTGAACTTCGCCAGCACCAAGCCGAGAAAATCCAGCGCGACCATGGAATCGAGCTTGCTTTCGCCGTGCTGGCGCTCACCGAACGTGTAGGGAATTTCGATGGCACGCAAGGTGCCGTTCGCGCTCGCGACGAGGTCGAGCAGGATCTTGAAGCCGTGCACGGAAAGTTTCGGCGCCAGCTGCTCGAAGCGGTCGCGGCGAACCATGAAGAAGCCGCTCATGGGGTCGGCGATCTCGACCCGCAGCATCTTCCTCGCGACCTCGGTCGCCAGTGCACTGGCGCCGGCGCGCTGCTTGTTGAAACCTTCGCTCTTGTAGCCCTCGATGTAGCGGCTGCCGACCACGAGCTCGGCCTGCCCGCTCGCGAGCAGCGACAGCATCTTCGGCAGTTGCGTCTCGTCGTGCTGGAGGTCGGCGTCGATCACGGCCGCATAGGGCGCACTGGAGGCCAGGATGCCCTCGATGCAGGCCCCCGACAGGCCGCGGCGGCCGATACGGCGGACACAGCGCACCCGGCTGTCGCGCTGGGCCAACGCGCGCACGACGTCCCAGGTGCCATCAGGCGAATTATCGTCGACGAACACGACTTCCCAGGCGATGCCGGCCAGCGCTGCCTCCAGCCGCCGGTACAGCACCGTGACATTGTCGCGCTCGTTGAAGGTCGGTACGACGACCGACAATTCCGGCGCCGGCGAAGCCGCCTGTTGGATCTCGGAGCCCGGTCTGATCGCTTCATTCATGACGGCAGCGTATATCCGCCGCGTCCCGTGCTGCCAAGAACTTGCGCTGGCGAGCCGGGGGTTTCTCTGGGGAGCGGCCCAAAAGGGGCGCTAAAATGCCAACGACCCCGGAACGGCGGACCGCGCGTACATCCGGCGCAGCCTGTGCTATTCCAAGGTCGTTCCAGCGCCGGAGTTTCCGCTCAACGTCGCCGTTAGAACCTAAATGGGAACGGCAACGCGGCTTTACAAGGGGCGAAAGAGGCCTTTCTCACGCCCTTACTGGTTCGGGACTTCCTTGATCACCGGCCCTCGCGGCACGGGTGCGGCAGGGGCCACCGGCGCCGCAGCCCCGGCCGGCTCGGCCTTCGCGGGCTTGGGCGGCTTGCCGTACTGGCCGATCGGCCCGAAGACGACGGCGACCGCAAGCACGATCGCCGCGACGATCGCGCCCAAAATGCCCCCCACCGACTCAGACGACATGGACACCCATCCCTGTTCCAGATGCGCCCAGTGATACCATGGATGAGCGCGCTGCCGGAAGGGCTTGCCGGACGCACCGGTTCAATGGGCTATTTCTGCGGCGGCTTGTGCTTGACGAAGGCCGTCACGATGTCCTTTTGCGCGGCCTCCACCGCCCTGTTCGCGGTCGCGAGATGGGCGCCGGCATCGATAGCCGGATATTGCGTGGTGAGATAATCGAGCAGTGCCACCCGGTAGTATTGTCGCTCTGACGGACAGGCTCCGGCGACGGAGCGGCCAAAGTCCTGTTCCGACAGGCCCTGATTGCCGTCGCGCGAATATTCCCGCGCCAGGCAATGCCAATAATCGTCGCGACCCTGCATGGCGAGCTTCTGCGCACCCTTGGCATCGTCATCGTCGGCCATGACTGAAGATATCATGGCAGCAGATGTCATCATGACGAGCGCCGCTCCCACCATCAGCATCCGCATCTTGTTCTCCATTTTTCGCAGATCCCGTCGCGAGCTTAGACGGGACGTCGCAACTGGCCAATCACAACTGGTTTGATTAGGATGGAGGCCCTCCTCCCGTCATCCGAGATCCTCCCGTGGCCAAAGCAAAAACCGCGTCCAAAAAATCCGGCAACATCTTCATCGGCATCGGCGGCTGGACCTTCGAGCCCTGGCGCGGGGTGTTCTATCCGGAGAAGCTCACGCAAGCCAAGGAGCTGTCCTACGCCGCCTCGAAGCTGACCTCGATCGAGATCAACGGCACCTATTACGGCTCGCAGAAACCGGAGAGCTTTCGCAAATGGGCGAGCGAGGTGCCTGATGGCTTCGTGTTCTCGGTCAAGGGGCCGCGCTTCGCCACCAACCGGCGCGTGCTGGCCGAGGCCGGGGATTCCATCAAGCGTTTCTATGATTCCGGCGTGCTGGAACTCGGCGATCGTCTTGGGCCGGTGCTGTGGCAGTTCGCGCCGACCAAAAAATTCGACGGCGCCGATTTCGGCAAATTCCTCGAGCTGTTGCCGCGCAGGCTCGACGGACGCGCGTTGCGCCATGTCGTCGAGGTCCGTCACGACAGTTTCTGCACGCCGGATTTCGTCACGCTGATCCGCGAATTCGAGACGCCGGTCGTGTTCGCCGAGCACGGCAAATATCCAGCGATCGCCGACGTCGCCGGCGATTTCGTCTATGCCAGGCTGCAGAAGGGCAATGACGAGATCAAGACATGCTATCCGCCGAAGCAGCTCGATGCCTGGGCCAAGCGCTTTCAGAACTGGGCCGAGGGAAATGAACCCGACGACCTCCCGAAGGTTGACAAGGCCAAGCCGAAGAAGGAGCCGCGCGACGTGTTCGCCTATGTCATCCATGAGGGCAAGGTGCGCGCACCAGCCGGCGCAATGGAACTGATCGCGCGGGTGAGCTGAGGTGTTTCGCTAAAGGTGTGTCTCATGGCAAAGGCCAAAAAGCTCTTCACCATCGGCTACGAGCAGACGCCGCCCAAGGCAGTGCTCGACGAGTTGGAGAAATCCGGCGTCAAGCTCGTCGTCGACGTGCGCGCGGTGACGTCCTCGCGGCGGCCCGGCTTTTCCAAGAAGCAGTTGTCCGCGGGCCTCGATGAACGCGGCATCGCCTATGTCCACCTCGCTGCGCTTGGAACGCCCAAGGAAGGCCGCCTCGCCGCCCGCAGCGGGCAATACGATGTGCTGGAGAAGATTTTCTCAAAGCACCTGAAGACGCCGGAGGCCCGGGAGCAGATGGACGAGCTCTCGGCGCTGGTGAAGAAAGCCGGTCCCGTCTGCCTGCTCTGCTACGAGCGCGACCACACCCACTGCCACCGCCAGATGATCGCGGAGATCATCGAGGAGCGCGATGGCGTAACGGTGAAGAATTTGGCGGGGCGGCAGGTGTAACTGCTCGTCACTCCGGGGCTCGCGCTACGCGCGCCACGGAAGGACGAAAATCATCCCTCCCCCGCCAGCTTAAACGTCCCTTCCATCATCTGCACGCATTGCCCGCCGACATGGGCGGAGACGATCTTGCCGTCCTGCTTGCGCACGCGCGTCTGGAGGATACTGGGCCGGCCCATGTCAAAACCCTGGCCGACCGTGAGCTTCAACTCGCCCTCGCGGACAGGATCGAGCTCGGCGAACAGCGCGGCGGCCGCGACCGTCGCGCTGCCGGTGGCGGGATCCTCGGTGAGGCCGCTGGCACCGCGCATGAACATGCGCGCCTGCCGCTCGCAAGGCGCCTCCGCCGCGGGCACGTCACGGGTATAGAACCACGCCGCGAACGCGCCGTCGCACGGAAATACCTTGGAGAAGGCCGCCGCGTCAGACCTCGCCCGCTTCAGCGCATCGCGCGAGTGCACCTCAATCACCAGAAACGGCGTTCCGACGCTGACGACCTGCGGCGCATGACGGTCGACCTTGATGTCGTCGGCACCGAGCGAGATGCAGCTCGCGGCATCCGCGGCAGACAATTGCGA
Organism: Bradyrhizobium sp. WSM4873; assembly: GCF_055811355.1. Taxonomy (NCBI): domain Bacteria; kingdom Pseudomonadati; phylum Pseudomonadota; class Alphaproteobacteria; order Hyphomicrobiales; family Nitrobacteraceae; genus Bradyrhizobium; species Bradyrhizobium sp. WSM4873. The sequence continues at coordinate 270,308 of NZ_JBVVPS010000002.1, forward strand.
CAGGCGCGCCAGAGGCTGCGGCGCGGTGAGCTCGGTGCTGATCACGTGGCCCTGCTCTCGCACAATATCGACCGGCACCAGGCCCGCCTTCTCCTCGAACCGCAGGCGCGCCTTCGGCTCCTTCGCAATCGAGGCAAGCACGAAAGCGGTGCCGACATTGGGATGGCCAGCGAAAGGGAGCTCCCTGACAGGCGTGAAGATGCGCACCTCGGCATCATTCGCCTTGTCGCGCGGCGGCAGCACGAAGGTCGTCTCGGAATAGTTGAACTCGGTCGCGATCGACTGCATTTGCGTGGTCGACAACCCGCCGGCATCGAGCACCACGGCGAGCTGGTTGCCGCCGAAGGCGCGGTCGGTGAACACGTCGACGGTGATGTAGCGGCGCTGCATCTTTCACTTCCTCATGCAAGGCGCGGCCGCAACCGGCCGCATCGCGCGCCAGTCTACAAGCCGATGACATCGCGCGTCATGCCCCAATATTCGGTGCAATCGGAGCAATCGCGCTGACGGGTTCGAAGCCCAGAAGCGGCTTCCACAATGCAAGACCTGAAAGCTAGCAGAGATAGTTCTTCACGCGCTTCACCGCGCGTTATCCCAATTGAAACACCGCAACCTTCTGCTCATAGCCGCGCACCTCGACCTCGCCGAGCGCGACGGCATCGCTGCCGTCCTCGCCCAGCGCCTCGCGGACGGCCGCCGAGATCAGGAGCTGCGAGCCGAACTCCTTGTTCAGCGCCTCCAGCCGGGAGGCGAAGTTCACGGTGTCTCCGATCACGGTGTACTCCTTGCGCCGGGGCGAGCCGATATTGCCAGCGACGACCTCGCCGAAATGGATGCCGATGCCGATCTTGAGCGGCCAGCTCGTCTGCGCATTGATGCGCTCCATCGCGGTCAGCATCTCGCGGCCCGCGGCAACCGCGCGGTGCGCGGCGTCGGAGGTCTCGAGCGGCGCACCGAACAGGGCGAGAAAGCCGTCGCCCAAAAACTTGTTCACGATGCCGCCCTCGCGGTCGAGAATGTCGACCAGCACGGCGAAGGCGCCGTCGAGCCGGTCGACCACCTCCCGCGGGGAGCGCGACTGCGCGCCGGCGGTGAAGCCGCGGAAATCGACGAACATCACGGCGACGCGGCGGAGATCGCCGGCGGCGCTCGTCCCCGCCGCCATCAGCCGCTCGACGACCTGCGGCGAAACATGCTGGCCGAAAAGGTTGGTCACCCGGTCGCGCGCGGTCGCTGCCGCAATGCTCGCGGCGAACTGGCGGCGGAGCTGCGCACCGACCGCGCCTGCAAGCACGCCGCAGATCAGGATGATGGTGCTTCGTACCGCGTGAAAATAGATCTGCGGCTCGCCGCTTCCGCTGGCAGGATCGAAGATCAGCGCCACGGCGAACAGCTCGGCCGCGGCGACAAAACCGGTGAAGGTGGAGAGCCAGAAGTCCAGCCGCAGGGTCGAGAGGATGACGAAGATGAAATAGATCAGTGGCACCGCGAAGCCCAGCGCCTGATTCGCGCCCATGGTCCGGATCTGGAGGATCAGGATCACCGTGGGTACCGAGGTTTCGATCAGCGCGCCGATATAGCGCCTGACAACCGGCAGATCGCGATCTAGCTTGAGGTTCTTCCTGATCTGGGTGTGGACCCAGACCTCGAACAGGATGAAGCCGACGAGCAGGCCGTAGACCTCGGCTAGCCCTTCGGTGCCGCGCCAGACCCGGCCGACGACGGCGGGATCGACCAGGTTGATCGCAGTGAGGAACAGCATCATGACGCAGCCCGTCATGATCAGCGCCCTCACCCGCAACAGCTCGGTCCGCAGCACCTCCCGTGTCAGCTCGCGCTCGAAGTCCTCGGACATCACGGCGTGTTGCCGGGCCTTCCTGCTCGCAAAACTGACCATTCCGCCCCCTTGATTCCAGGGGCATCTTGCCTCAATCCAGCGTGCGGCGGAAGCGCGTCACGGCGATGGTCATGGCGAGCAGCATCAGGACAGCCAGGGCCAACGCATCGAAACGCAAATTTTGCATGCTCGCGCCCTTCAGCATGATGGCGCGGACGATGCGCAGATAATGCGTCAGCGGCAAGCACTCGCCGACATATTGCGCCCAGGCCGGCATCCCGGCAAACGGGAACATGAAGCCGGACAGCAAGATGCTCGGCAGGAAGAACATCATCGACATCTGCATCGCCTGGAGCTGGTTCTGCACCAGCGTCGAGATCGTATACCCGATCGCCAGGTTGGTCGTGATGAACAGCGTCGAGAGCAGGGCCAACAGGAACAGATTGCCGAGCACCGGCACGCCGAACAGGCCGACCCCGATGCCGATGATGAGGAACGCCTGAACGAAACCGACCAGCACGTAGGGAATGATCTTGCCGAACATCACCTCGACCGGCTTGATCGGCATCGACAGCAGGGCCTCCATCGTGCCGCGCTCGACCTCGCGCGTGACCGAGAGCGCGGTGAAGATCAGCATGGTCATGGTGAGGATGGTACCGACCAGGCCCGGCACGATGTTGAGACTCGACGCGGCGGCGGGGTTGTAGCGGGCGTGCGCGCGGATCTCGAACGGCATCTCAGGAGGATCTCCGATGTAGAGATCGTGCTTGAGCGCGGTCTGCACGACCATGCCGAGCGAGCCGATCGCCGCGCTCGCCGCCACTGGATCGGTGGCGTCGGCCGCGACCAGCAGCGCCGGCTTATCGCCGCGCCGCACTGCCCGCTCGAAGCCACGCGGGATCTCGACGCCGAACAGCACCTTGCCGGATTTCAGGAGATTGTCGAAATCCTCGACGTCGTGGACTTCGTAGAGAAAGCGGAAATAGGCGGTGTTCTCCAGCGCCTTCAGGATCGAGCGTGCGAGATCGGAGTCCTCCTGGAGCAGCACCGCGCTCGGCAGATTGTGCGGCGTGGTGTTGATGGCGTAGCCGAACAAGAGCAGCTGCATCACCGGCAGCATCACGATCATCGCAAACGACACCCGGTCCCGCCTGAGCTGGATGAACTCCTTGATCAGCATCGCATAGGAGCGCCTCCAGAAGCCGAATCGCTCCCGGATCGCGTGCCGTGGTTCGGGACGATCGACGGCGGTCATTGGAAATTGTCCTTGGAACGGCCCATCAACTCGATGAACACATCTTCCAGTGACGGCGACGATTTGTGCCAGTGCAGCCCGCTTTTCTCGCACCATGGTGCGATGCTGGCTTCGAGCGCGGCGACCTCGCGGCCGGAGACGTGCAGCGACGTGCCGAACGGCGCCACCATGTCGATTCCCGGCTTGCCGGTGAGCGCAGCCGCGAGCTCGTTCAGGTCCTCGCCCGTCACGGTGTAGGTCGTCAGCGCGGATTTCGCGATCACCTCCTCCACGGTGCCGTGCACGAGCAGATGGCCATAGGCGATATAAGCGATCTCGTGACAGCGCTCGGCCTCGTCCATGTAGTGGGTCGAGACCAGCACGGTAAGACCGTCCGCCGCCAGTGCATGAATCTCGTTCCAGAAATCGCGCCGCGCTTTGGGATCGACGCCGGCGGTCGGCTCGTCGAGCAGCAGCAGTTTTGGACTGGGCAATGTGCAGGCACCTAGCGCCAACCGCTGCTTCCAGCCGCCGGAGAGTTCGCCCGCGAGCTGTTCCTCCCGCCCCGAGAGCCCGATCCGCTTGATCATGTCGCGCGCGGCGCCGCGCGCATCGGCAAGACCATAGAGCCGCGCGACGAATTCGAGATTCTCGCGCACCGACAGGTCCTGATAGAGGCTGAAGCGCTGGGTCATGTAACCGACCTGGCGCTTGATCTTTTCGGCGTCCTTCAGGATGTCGTAGCCGAGACAGGTGCCCTCGCCACTATCGGGCGTGAGCAGGCCGCAGAGGATGCGGATGGTGGTGGTCTTGCCGGAGCCGTTCGGGCCCAGGAAGCCGTAGATCGAGCCTCGCTTCACCTGCATCGACAAATCGTGCACGACCTCGCGGCCGCCGAACGACTTGGTCAGGCCCTTGACGTCGATCGCGATGCCATTGCCGCCGCTCATCGTTTATCCGCCACCGGAGTTTTTGGATTGAGATGGACGTCGATGGGTTGTCCGACGCGTAGCGCATCGGGGCGCGACGGCCGCGCCTGGATCAGATAGACGAGCTTGTTGCGCTCCTCGAGGCTGTAGATGACAGGCGGGGTGTATTCGGCCGAAGTCGCGATGAAGTAGATCTTTGCCGTGAGATCGGCGGCGCAATTGTCGCACGCGATCCGCACCGTATCGCCGATCGCAAGCTTCGGCAGCTCGGTCTCCGGCACGAAGAAGCGCAGCTTCATGTTGCCGGGCGGCATGATCGAGAGCACGGGCCGCTGCGCCGCCACCATCTCGCCCTCGCGAAAATAGATCTGTTGGATGGTACCGGCCACGGGCGCAAAGCCCTTGCGCCGTGCCATCCGCGTCTCCGAGGTCGCCACACGCGCCTCCGCGACGCGCAAGGCGGAGACGGCCGAGTCGAGATTGGCCTGCGTGCCCGAGCCCGTCTTGCTCAGCGCGGCCGCGCGATCATAGGTCTGCTGGGCGTTGGCAAGTGTCGCCTTGTTCTGATTGAGATCGGCAAGCTGGAGATCGTCATCGACGGAATAGAGGGAATCGCCGACCTTGACCTCGTCGCCCTCGCGGACACTGAGCTTGGTCACCCGACCGGCCTCATCGGGGCTGACGAAGATCATGTCGGCCTCGACCCAGCCCTGGAAGCCGGGCTCACGCTTGTCCTTGCAGCCGGCAAGGCCGCTCGCGAGGACCGCGATCAATGCGAATACAGAAATTGCTTGCGACGACCTCATGTCGTGCTCCGTTCACCAAAAATCAAATCGAGATGAACGCGCAGCATGTCCTGCGCGTCGAGCGGCGCGTGCCGCGCAAACAGGCTCTGCCAGATCACCGCGATCATCGCGGGCGCGACCAGGATCTGCGGATAGTGCGCCAGGTTCTTCTGGCGGATCTCGCCGCGGGCAATACCGAGCTCGATCAGGGCGCGCATGGCGGCGATGCCGCGCGAGACGACCTCGCGGTAGTAAAAATCGGCCACGGAGGGAAAGCGCGGCCCTTCGGCCACGATCAGACGCACGAGATCGCCGCGCCGCGTGCCGATGACCTCCTTCAGGAAGTTGCTGGCAAACGTCTCGACGAGATCGCGCACCGAGCCCGCCGGCGGCGGCAATGCCGTCAACCGCGTCACGACAGGCACGATCACCGTCCGCACCAGCTCCTCGAACATCGATTCCTTGTCCTTGAAGTGCAGGTAGATGGTGCCCTTGGCCACACCCGCGCGCTTGGCGATGTCGTCGAGCCGCGTGGCGGCAAAACCGCGCGCGATGAACTCCTCCATCGCAGCATCCACGATGGCCGCACGTCGTTCCGCCGCGCGCGAGGCGCGGCTCGGTGTGGGCGCCGCGTCGTTGCCAGCGCCTGCAGAGGCCTTTGCGTTGGCGCGAGCTGCGGGCGGCGTGGCGGCTTTGATGGGCTTTCTGATCATTCGCAATATTTGACTGACTAGTCAGTCATGGTCAAGACAGCACGGCGGACCCAATCTGACAAACAAATTAGCCTTGACTAATTCATTAGCACATACTAATATGAATCCTATGATCGAAGCCGCTCCAAATCCCGTGACCACCGTGATGCGCGCCCTCGCCGATCCGACACGGCGCGCCGTGTTCGAGCGCGTCTTCGAGAGCAAGGAGATCAGCGTCGCCGAGCTCACGCGCGGAAGTGGCGTGACGCAAGGTGCGATCTCGCAACATTTGAAGTCCCTCAAGCAGGCCGGCCTCGTCGCCGAGCGTGCCGAGGGCCGCAACGTCTATTACCGTGCCGCGCCGCAAGGCCTCGAACCGCTGGTCTCCTGGATGGACCATTACGGCGTGTTCTGGCGCGAGCGCTTCCAGAACCTGCGTGACCTCTTGAAGGAGATCGATCCGTGAGTGCTGTCGAATTGAAAGCCGAGACAAAAGACATCGTCCTCGACGAGGTGCTCCCTCACGCACCGGAGACGATCTGGAAGGCGCTGACCAGCGCCCAGCTGATCGCGCGCTGGCTGATGCCGCCGACCGGTTTCGAGGCCGTCGAAGGCAACACTTTCACCTACCAGACCACGCCGGGCGGCGCATGGGATGGCGTCATCCATTGCCGCGTCTTGGAGGTCATGCCGAACCGCCGCCTCGTCTACGCTTGGAAGGGCGGGGATGAGCGCAACACCGGGTACGGCGCGCCGCTCGACACTGTCGTGACGTGGTCCCTCACCCCGGTCGAGGCCGGCACGCGGATCCGTCTGGTTCATGCGGGCTTCGTCATACCCAGGAACGAGTCGGCCTACACGGGGATGAGCGGCGGCTGGAAGAAGGTCGTCCGCCAGCTCGATGAGATCAGCGGCGAAGACAAGTAAGGAGTTATCGCAATGACCAAGCCGTTTACCGGCGGCTGCGCCTGCGGCGCGATCCGCTATTCGATCGCCAGTGAGCCGCTGTTCAGCAATCACTGCCAGTGCCGGGACTGCCAGCGCGAAAGCGGCAGCGGCCACGGCTCGTACATGACCTTCGCACGCGGCGGCGTCACCGTGACGGGCGAGGCGAAGCACTGGGACATGGTCGGCGACAGCGGCAACGTGAAAACACGCGGTTTCTGCGCCCACTGCGGCTTGCCTGTTTATCTGACCTTCGCGGCCATGCCCGACATCTTCACCATCCGCGCCGCAAGCCTCGACGAACCCGCCCGGTACGAGCCGCAAGTAGTGACTTACGCCGCACGCGGACATGCCTGGGATCGCCTCGACCCGGACCTTCCGAAGTTCGCGGGCATGCCGCCGGGGTGATAGCTGCCGCGCAAACGGTGCGCTCCCTCCCCCGCTTGCGGAGGGTTGGGGAGAGGGTGTCGTCGCAGCGGGACAATCCCCAAGCGGAGAGAGCCCTCACCCGCGCCTTCGGCGCGACCTCTCCCGCAAGCGGGAGAGGTGAAACAAAAAGCACCTGCCTCAACTATGAAACTTCAACCCGTCAACGATCTTATCGATCACCTTGCGCTCGGCGCGCACAGCGAGACCGACGAGGTTGAGATCGGCCCGCGCCACCGCCCTCACCGCTTCGCGATTGGCGGCATCATGTGTGGTCTTGAACATGTCCTCGGTATAGACCGCCGGCTTGACGTTGCGCGTCAGAGCCCGATCGAGCGCGCGCGTCAATGCGGAACCGTCGGCACCATAGATCAGGATGGGCTGGCCGATGAGCGCGTGATAGTTCGTGCCCGACGCGTCTTCATAGGGTTCGCCAATGCAATCGGGAAACGCAGCCGCGATGCCGCTGGTGAGGAAGGCCGCGACGTTGAGCTTCTGCCAGGTTTGAAGATCGGTGCGGATCACGATGGCGATCTTGGTATCGAACTGCATGCAACTCCTCGACTGTCATTCCGGATTCGATGCTACGCACCATCCGGATGACTGCAACAGGAATCAACCCTTCGCGTCGCAGGCCCAGGCGCGGATCACGCATTCCTTGCCGCCGTATTTGTAGCATTCGCGCGTGGCGGCATTGAGCGTGGCCGAGATCTTCGGCTTGACGGCATAGCCGTAGGCGCCGCAGGGATTGGAAAGATCGACCGACATCGCGGCGCAGGCGCGCTTCATCGTCACGGTCGTGCAGTCGCCCTTGCATTGCTTCTGCGCCGCCGCGCGCGCTTCGTGCTCGGCGCCATAATCGAAGGCCTGACCATAGGCACCGCACTTGCCGACCGCAAATGCACCGGCGGCATGTGCGTCCGTGATGTGGCGAGCGCCCGCGACGCAGACGGACAGCGCAAAGAAAAACATCGCGCAACGGCGCGCGACGACGTTCGAAGCCATGGAAAAGCCCCTTCCCCCAAGGCAGGTGAAGTGGACTGTAAGCGCCGGTCGTTTCCAGATGGTGAACGGGGCGTTGAAATTGAGGCGTGCCACCAATTTCGGATCGCAGTCTGGGCAATGGTGGGCATGGCGCTACGCGCCTTAGTCCACCCTAGGTCAGCGTCATCCCCGCCGTGCCGCTTCTAGCGCCTGCGGTGTGTCGATGTCGAGGAAGGCGCTCTCGCCGTCGACCGGCACTTCGGCGACCGCCTCGGTGTGCTTCGCGATCAAGTGACGCGCGCCGACATCGCCGTCGAGCGTCATCAACTCCTTGAAGAAGCGGCGCGACCACAGCACGGGATTGCCGCGGCGGCCCTCGCTGACCGGCACGACGATGAGATTGCCGCGGTCCGGTGCGAACGCGTCGATGAGACGGTCGATCAGACCGGCATCGATCAGCGGCATGTCGCCGAGGCACACCACAGCGCCGTCGGACGTCTCGGGCACGGCCGCAATGCCGGCCTTGACCGAGCTTGCGATGCCGCCGGCGAAATCCGGATTCCGAGCGAAACGCACCTTCAGGCCTTGCAAGGCTTGCTCGATCAGCTCGGTCTGGTGGCCGGTGACGACGATCACCTCGGACGCCTTGGAGGCCAGCGCCTGCTCGGTCGCAATCCGCACCAGCTTCTTGCCGTCGAGCTCGGCGAGAAGCTTGTTCGGTCCGCCCATCCGGGTCGAGCGGCCTGCTGCGAGCACGATGACCACGACCTGTCTGTTGTCCTCGATCTCCGGTTTTGCGCGCGGCTGCGGGCGCGTGACGATCTCCATCAGGAGGCCGCCGACCCCCATGCCCATCAGCTCGGACCGCGTCACCTTGATGCCGGCCAGGAGCCGCATCAGCACCCAGTCAAAGCCGTTCTCGACCGGCGAGCGCGCGCAGCCGGGCGCGCCCAGCACCGGCACGGTGCCGGCCCGGGCGATCAGCAGCAGATTGCCCGGATCGACCGGCATGCCGAAATGCTCGATCTCGCCGCCGATGCCGGTCACGGCCGCCGGGATCACGTCGCGGCGGTCGGCGATCGCGGATGCCCCGAACACGATCACGAGCTCGGCGCCAAGTCCCAGCAATTCCTTGATCGCAGCCGACAGCGCCTGCTCCTCATGCGGGACCCGCCGCTCGGCGATGATGGCGGCGCCGGCTGGCGCAAGCCGCTCGGCGGTGACGCGCAGGGTCTTGTCGATCACTTTGGAGGACAGGCCGGGCAGCAGGGTCGAGACCACGCCGACACGCTTGATGACGTAAGGCGCGATCTTCAGAACGTCGCGGCCCGCGGCCTTCACCGCGGCATCACGCAAATTTCCTTCGACGCCGAACGGGATGATTTTGACGGTGCCGACCATCTCGCCCTCGACCACCGGCTTGAAGGCGGAGAGCGTGGCAAAGGTTATGGCCTCGTCGATATTGTTGATGCGGTCAACCGCGGCGCGATCGATCACCAGCACGCCGGGGCGCGCGGCGAACAAATTGGCGCGACCGGTGAAGGCGCGCTCGACATGGATGCCATCGCCGCCGACGGCAAGCGCGATGCTGGCGGCAGCGATGTCCTCGGAGACATCGCCCTCCTCCATCCGCACCACCACGACGTCCTTGATGCCGGCGCGCTCCAGCGCCTCGACCTCGGTGGGCCCGATCGTCGTGCCCTTCTTCAGCACCAGCGGACCCTGGCGCAGGGTGTGGACGGTCACCCCGCCGATCGCATCCCTGGGGCTCGCCGGGCCGAACTTCATGCGGCTTCTTCTTTTTCTTTGGGCGGCAGGCGAAGCACCGCCGTGATCTCGGCCATGATCGACACCGCGATCTCGGACGGCGAGACCGCGCCGATCGCAAGCCCGATCGGCGCGTGGATGCGCGCGATGTCAGCCTCCTTGGCGCCCTGGGCCCGCAGCCGGTCGCCGCGCTTGGCGTGCGTCTTCCGCGATCCGAGCGCGCCGACATAGAAGCAGTTACGTTCGAAGGCGTGCAGCAGCGCGGGGTCGTCGATCTTCGGATCGTGCGTCACCGCGACGAAGGCCGTGTAGGCATCGACGTTGAGCGGAGGCAGCGCCGTGTCGGGCCATTCCGCGACCAGCGGGACGTCGGGGAAGCGCTCGGGGCTCGCAAAGGCCGTGCGCGGATCGACCACGGTGACGTCGTAGCCGAGCGAGCGCGCCAGCGGTGCCAGGGCCTGGCTGATATGGACGGCGCCGACGATGACGAGCTTGGCGGTCGGCGCATAGACGTTGAGGAAGAGCTTCTTGCCGCCGGCTTCGACACTGGCGCTCTTGCCCATGCGAAGCTGCTTGTCGAGTTCGGCGCGCAGGGGATCCTTACCGAAGTCCTCGGCCTTCACCAGGCGCTGCTCGCCGCTTTCGGTGTCGGTCACCAGGATCACCGGGCGGCGGGCGGCGCGTTCGGCATTGAGTTCGTGCAGGATTGCGAGCTTCACGGCTAGCCGACCTTCTCGACGAAGACGCGGATGGTGCCGCCGCAGGACAGCCCAACATTCCAGGCAGTCTCGTCGGCAACGCCAAACTCCAGCATCCTGGGCTTGCCGCTCTGGATCACATCCATGGCCTCGGTGACCACGGCGCCCTCGACGCAGCCGCCGGAGACGGACCCCAGGAACGTGCCCTCGTCGTTGATGACGAGGCTCGAGCCTGCCGGGCGCGGTGCCGAGCCCCAAGTCTCCACCACTGTGGCGAGCGCGACGCCACGGCCGGCCTTCTGCCAGTCCTCCGCCGCCTTCAGAATATCCTCGTCGCGATCGAGCATGGCTACCTCTCAGGCTGCGGAGCGGATCAAGCTGCGGTGATGCGGCGGCAGCGGCCCGGAGAGCGTGATGATCAGCTCCTGGATCGAGCTCAAATTATGTACCGGGCGGAATTCGTCAACGTGCGGGAGCATCATTTTGATGCCCTGCGCCTTGGCCTCGAAGCCGCCGAACCGCAGCAGCGGGTTGAGCCAGATCAGCCGCCGGCAGGAACGGTGCAGCCGGTCCATCTCGAAGGCGAGCTTGGAATCGGCTTCCCGCTCCAGCCCGTCGGAGATCAGCAGCACGATGGCGCCCTGGCTCAGCACGCGCCGCGCCCACAATTTGTTGAAATTGTGCAGGGAGGCCGAGATCCGGGTGCCGCCGGCCCAGTCCTCGACCGAGGCCGAGCAGCTCGCCAGCGCCTCATCAGGGTCGCGCTGGCGGAGCGCCCGGGTCACGTTGGTGAGCCGGGTGCCGAACAGGAACACCGAGACACGCTTTCGCGCGTCCCCTATGGCATGCAGGAAATGCAGGAACAGGCGGGTGTACTCACTCATCGAACCCGAGATGTCGAGCAGCGCGACGATCGGCGCCGGTTTCTCGATCCGCCCGAGGCGATGGATGTCGATGATGTCGCCGCCGGTGCGCAACGAGGCACGCAGCGTGCGGCGGAGATCGAGGCGCAGGCCGCGGGAATCGGGCCGGTGCCGGCGCGTCAGAAGCTCGGCCTGCGGCAACCGCATTCGCTCCACGGCGCGGAGCGCTTCGGTGATCTCGGCCGCGCTCATCTGCGCAAAATCCTTCTTCTGAAGGATTTCCTTGTCCGAGACCGACAGGCGCAAATCCTGCTCCTGGTGCTGCGGCGTCTCCGTCATGCGCGGCTGCGACATCGCCTCCTGGACGCGGCGGGAGCCTGCCTGCGGCTTCTTCTTGGCCTGCTCCGGCAACGGCACCGAATCCAGCATGTGCTTCCACTCTTCCGAGGCGCGGAAGAACAGATTGAAGGCTTGCTTGAAGATCAGCGCATGCTCGTGGCGCTTGACGAAGATCGCCTCCAGTGTGGTGAAGACGTCGGCGCGTTTGCCGATGTCGATCACCTCAAGCGCGTTCATAGCATCGATGACCGCACCCGGCCCGACCGGCATGCCCGCCGCGCGCAGCGCGCGGGCGAAGCCGACGATGTTGTCGGCGAATTGCTCGGTTTGCTCAGGCGCAAGGTGGTTGATGGCCATGGTCTGCTGTCTCTGCCGTCATTCCGGAGCACGCGAAGCGTGAACCCGGAATCCATTTATCCACAATCCCCGCCGCACAATGGATTCGGGCTCGCGACTTCGGCGTACCCGGAATGACAAGCTAGTCGCTCGTCGCGTCCTTCAGTACCTTCTGCAAAGTGTCGCCCTGCATCCGCGTGATGTCGTCCTGGTATTTGAGCAGCGCGCCCAGCGTGTCGCCAACCACTTGCGGGGTCAGCGAGCGGGCGTCGAGCTCCGACAGCGCGGTGGCCCAATCGATGGTCTCGGCGACGCCCGGCGACTTGTAGAAATCCTGATTGCGCAGTGCCTGGACGAAGCGCACGACCTGCTGCGACAATTTTGCGGAGATGCCCGGCACGCGCGACTTGACGATCGCGAGCTCGCGATCGGCGTCGGGATAATCGACCCAGTGATAGAGACAGCGACGCTTCAGCGCGTCATGGATCTCGCGGGTGCGGTTGGAGGTGATGATGACGATCGGCGGGCTCGGCGCCTTCACGGTGCCGAATTCGGGGATCGTCACCTGGAAGTCGCTGAGGATTTCGAGCAGATACGCTTCGAACGCCTCGTCGGCGCGGTCGAGCTCGTCGATCAGCAGCACCGGCGGCCCGGCGACGTCGGGCTCCAGCGCCTGGAGCAGCGGTCGCTTGATCATGTAGCGATCGGCGAAGATGTCGGACGACAATTGATCGCGATCGGTATCTCCGGCGGCTTCGGCCATGCGGATCGCGATCATCTGCGCGGCGCTATTCCACTCGTAGACCGCCGAGGAGACGTCGAGGCCTTCGTAACATTGCAGGCGAATCAGCTTCCGCCCCAGGGCCGCCGACAGCACCTTCGCGATCTCGGTCTTGCCGACGCCGGCCTCGCCTTCCAGAAACAGCGGCCGGCCCATGCGCAGCGACAGGTAGGTCACCGTGGCCAGCGATCGCTCGGCGAGATAGCCGCGCGAGGTCAGGAGTTCGAGCATTGAATCGACCGATGCCGGCAATACAACTGAAGTATTGGCACCGGACGTATTGGCCGCTGAGGTCATGAAAAAGCCAGTCTCGCTACGCCCTCACCGGGGACAAGTTTGGGCCGATGCGTGAGGATCACTCACTCCTTGGCGTTGGCGGCGTCGAGGGCACGCCGCGTCAGCACGCCGATGAGGTGCGCGCGGTATTCGGCGCTGCCATGGATATCGCTGTTGAGGCCGTCCGCCGGCACCTCGATGCCGTCAAGCGCCTTCGCGGCGAAGCGCTTCTTCAGAGCTTCCTCGAATGCGGTGACACGGAACACGCCTTCGGAGCCGGCGCCGGTGACCGCGACCCGCACGTCGGAGGGACGCCGCGCCACGAACACGCCGACCAGCGCGTAACGCGAGGCCTGATTGCGGAACTTGATATAGGCCGCCTTCTTCGGCAGCGGGAACATCACCTTGGTGATGATCTCGTCGGCTTCGAGCGCCGTCGTGAACAGGCCCTGGAAAAACTCTTCCGCCTTGAGGCGGCGCTTGTTGGTCACGATGGTGGCGCCCAGCGCCAGCACGGCAGCCGGATAGTCCGCGGTCGGGTCGTTGTTGGCGAGCGAGCCGCCGATCGTGCCCTTGTGACGCACGGCGGGATCGCCGATCTGGCCGGCAAGGTTCGCGAGCGCCGGGATCGCCTCGCCGACGATGGCCGAGGTTGCGACCTCGGCATGCCTGGCGGTGGCACCGATCACGAGCGCGCGGCCCTTCATCTCGATCGTGTTGAGCCCATCGATATGGGAGAGGTCGACCAGATGCGGCGGGCTGGCGAGCCGCTGTTTCATGACGGGAATCAGCGTATGGCCGCCGGCGATCACCTTGGCGTCTTCGTTCTTGACCAGGATGTTGGCGGCCTGCCGAACGGTCCCGGGGCGATGGTATTTGAAGTCGTACATCTGAATGTCCTGATCGCAGAGTGCGCGCGAGGTTTACGCGAGATCGGATTTCGCCATCGCCTTGGCGCCGGCGGAGATCGAGGTGACGATGTTCTGGTAGCCGGTGCAGCGGCAGAGATTGCCTTCCAGCTCCTCGCGGATGGTGTGGTCGTCGAGCTCATTGCCCTTGCGATGGACGATGTCGATCGCGGTCATGATCATGCCGGGCGTGCAGAAGCCGCACTGCAGGCCGTGGTGTTCGCGGAAGGCCTCCTGCATCGGATGCAGCGGCGCGCCGTCGGCGGCCAGGCCCTCGATCGTCTTGACCTCGTGGCCATCGGCCATCACGGCGAGCGTGGTGCAGGACTTCACGGCCTTGCCGTCCAGATGCACGACGCAGGCGCCGCACTGCGAGGTGTCGCAGCCGACATGGGTGCCGGTAAGCCGCAGATTCTCGCGCAGGAACTGCACCAGCAGGGTGCGGGGATCGACATTGGCCGTAACAGGATTGCCGTTCACGATGAGGGAGATTTTTGCCATAAGCACTCTCTATCAGCGCCCCGACGGGTCCCGTCGAAGCGGTTCTTATAATTATTCCAACCCATCATATGGGCCATTATGCCCCGGGGCAACATCACCGGGAATGCAAGGCGCCATGCCGAAAGGCGATAGCGTTCAGCCCTGTACCGCCTTGGCGAAGTTCGCGAAAAATTCGTCGGCCAGTTTCTTGGCAGCGCCGTTGATCAGACGCTGGCCGAGCTGCGCCAACTTGCCGCCGATCTGCGCCTCGACCTCGTAGGACAAAAGCGTGCCGCCGTCCTTCTCCGCAAGCTTGACCACGGCGCCACCCTTGGCGAAGCCGGCCACCCCGCCCTCGCCTTCGCCGGAGATCTTGTAGCCGTTCGGCGGATCGAGATCGGACAGCGTGACCTTGCCCTTGAAGCGCGCCGACACCGGACCGACCTTCATTTTCGCCGTCGCACGAAAGCCGCCATCCTCGGTCTTCTCCAGCTCCTCGCAGCCGGGGATGCAGGCCTTCAGCACCTCGGCATCGTTGAGCTTGGCCCACACGGCCTCGCGCGGCGCCGCAAGCTGGACTTCGCCGTTCATCGTCATGGCCATTGGGTGCCTCCCGGGATATCGAACTTGGATCGCGCAACTATAGGGCTGCTCAAGTACCGCAGGGAGGCGGCAAAAGAAAGGGTGCCCCTCGGTCACGTGCATTGCATATTCGCAACTGCAAAAAGCTTGCGTCGGTGGTTTGGGATTGGCACAGGCGGGCCATGGTGGTTAGGTCCCGCACAATATGAGCACATCCCTCTCCCCCCTGCTTGCGCCGATGCTGTCGAGCGTGGCCATGCGCGCGGTCTGCGACGACCGGTCGACCCTCCAGAACATGCTCGATTTCGAGGCAGCCCTGGCCCGAGCCGAGGCGGCCACCGGTGTGATTCCCGCGTCCGCGGTGGGCCCGATCCAAGCCGCGTGCAAGGCCGATACCTTTGACATGGCTGCGCTGGCCGAGGCCGCGACGCGATCCGGCAATCTCGCGATCCCCCTGGTCAAGGCGCTGACCGCCAATGTCGGCAGGGCCGACGCAGAGGCCGCCCGCTACGTGCATTGGGGCGCGACCAGCCAGGACGTCATCGACACCGCGACCATGCTCACGCTTCGCGCCGGCATCGATGCGTTGGACGCCGATCTCAGCCGCGCCATCAAGGGCTTTGCCGCACTGGCGCGCAATCATCGCAACACGGCGATGGCGGCACGGACCTGGCTCCAGCACGCGCTGCCGATGCCGTTCGGCCTGAAGGCCGCCGAATACGCCGCAAGTCTCGCCCGCGCCCGCTGCCGCTTGAGGCGGCTCTCCCGCGAGGGCCTCGCACTGCAATTCGGCGGCGCGGCCGGCACGCTTGCAGCACTCGGCGACAAGGGACTCGTGGTCTCCGAACAGCTGGCGCGGGAGCTGAACCTGCCGCTGCCCGAAGCGCCCTGGCACACCCATCGCGACCGCATCGCGGAAGCCGCATCGAGCTTTGCGATTCTCGCCGGCAGCTGCGGCAAGATCGCGCGCGACGTCTCGCTGCTGATGCAGACCGATGTCGGCGAAGCGTTCGAGCCTGCCGGTGAAGGCCGCGGCGGCTCCTCGACCATGCCGCACAAGCGCAACCCGGTCGCGGCCGCAAGTGCGCTGGGCTGTGCGACCATGGCGCCTCAGCTCGCAGCGACGATTTTTGCCGCACAGGTGCAGGACCACGAACGCAGCGCCGGTCCCTGGCACGCGGAATGGCCGACGCTGCCGCAATTAATGCTGGTCACCTCCGGCGCGCTTGCCGCCATCGTCGACATCGCTGAGGGTCTCGATGTCGATGCCGCGCGCATGCGCAGCAATCTCGATGCGACGCACGGGCTGATCATGGCGGAAGCGGTCACCTTTGCGCTGGCCGACAAGATCGGCAAGAGCGATGCGCATCATCTGATCGAGGCCGCGAGCAAGCGCGCAGTCGCCGAGAAGAAGCATCTGCGCGAGGTGCTCGCAGCCGATTCGCAGGTCACTGCGCATCTTTCGTCGGAAAAAATTGCGGCGTTGTTCGAGCCGATGGCCTATCAAGGCGCTTCCCAAGCCCTGATCGACCGCCTGCTCGACAGCCTCGAACGCGAATAGAGCCGCCTTGAGACATAAAACGGAGACGCCAGCATGCCCATGATCGATGCCGACGGTTGCCTGATCAACGTCTCCGTCGAGGGCCGCGACGGCGGGCCGACGCTGATGCTGTCGAACTCGCTCGGCTGCACGCTGCAGATGTGGGAGCCGCAGATGAAGGCGCTGACGCAGATATTCCGCGTCATCCGCTACGACCGCCGCGGCCACGGCAAGTCCAACGTTCCGCCCGGCCCCTATACGATGGAGCGCTTCGGCCGCGACGTGCTCGCGATCCTCGACGACCTCAATATCGAGAAAGTGCACTGGTGCGGCCTGTCGATGGGCGGCATGGTCGGGCAATGGCTGGGCGCGAACGCGCCGGAGCGCTTCGGCAAGCTCATCCTCGCCAACACCTCCTGCTACTATGCCGAGCCGACCAAATGGCTCGAGCGCATCGATGCCGTGAAGAAGGGCGGCATCGCCGCCGTCGCCGATGCCGTTATTGCCGGCTGGCTCACCCAGGATTTCCGCGAGCGCGCACCCGACATCAGCGCCAGGATGAAGACGATGCTACTGGCCTCGCCGGTCGAAGGCTATCTCGCCTGCTGCGAAGCGCTGTCGACGCTCGACCAGCGCGCGCTGCTGCCGAAGATCAAAAGCCCGACGCTGGTGATCGCCGGCCGCCACGACATGGCGACGCCGATTTCGGCGGGTGAATTGATCCGCTCAAACATTCCCGGCGCGAGCATGACCATCATCGACGCCGCCCACATTTCCAATGTCGAGCAGCCGCACGCGTTCACCGACGCGGTCGTGGGCTTCTTGACGCAGCGTTAGTCGCAACCGTCATTGCGAGCGCAGCGAAGCAATCCAGAAATGCCTCCGCGGTGACAGACTGGCAATGGCGAAGGAGGAGAACAGCATGGACGACCAGAAACGCCGCGATGCCGGCATGAACGTGCGTCGAAAAGTGCTGGGCAATGCCTGGGTCGACAAGTCGATCGCAGGTCGCAATGCATTCAACACCGATTTCCAGGACATGATCACCCGCTACGCCTGGGGCGAGATCTGGACGCGGCCGCATTTCGACGAGCGCACGCGGCGGGTGCTGGTGATCGGCACCATGGTTGCGCTTGGCCAATGGGACGAATTCCGCCTGCATGTGCGCGCAGCCCTCGCCGAGGGCGGCTTCACGCCCGACGATATCAAGGAAATCCTGCTGCAGCAGGCGATTTATTGCGGCGTGCCGGCGGCGAACCACGCCGTCAAGGAAGCCTCAGCGATTGTGCAGGAGCTCGGCCTGCTCAAGTCCTAGCGGCGGAGTGACCTCGACGGTCCTCTGAACGATCTTGGGCGCCGCCTCGGGCCGTTCGATCACCACCACGATGGCGGCACCGAGCAGCAGCAGGAGCTCGGTGGCGTGCAGCCGCAGTGCGGCCATCTCGCCGACCTTCGAAGCCATGATCATGCTCGCAAACGAGATCAGGCTGCCGATCGCAAGCGCAATGCCGAGCGCTTCGTCGCTGCCGCCGTTCTTGCGGACGCGGGGAATGCAGAGCAGCGCAAGGTAGATCGCAAAGAACGCCACCACCGTCAGTCGCCCCAGTGCCAGCAGCCAGGCGGCGCGGACCGTGTCCATCCCCGCCATCTGGAGATGGTCGCTGAGGAAAAGCGCCACTGCGACGCTCGGCCGCTCATAGAGGCCGTGCACCGGCGCCACCATGATGTTGAAGGCAACGAGGGTCCAGGCCGGGATGAAATAGGCCGCCAGAAGTGCGCCATTGACCGAACCGATCCGCCAGTTTCCGAACATGCCGCTTCCCGCTTCGTTTGGCCCGCGCCTTCGATGGAAGGCCTTGCCGGGAGCTAACTCGCATCAGACTGTGGCGGCAATTTAAACCCTTTGTTTACCTTAACTGCCTCTCGACAGGCATCCAATTGGGCGCTGGTGGAACTGGTTCCGCCCCTTGCATGGGAACCGGAGGCCCAAATGATCTCTGTAAAAGCCTTGATGCGGAGGCGGGGCCGGTTGCAGCCGCCAGTTCCCTCCTGTTACAAAACGAGAATGCTTAAGGGCTGCCGGGGCCCGAGAAGAAACCAGCACTCTCTCTCGAAGAGCTCCCTTTGAGCCGCGTCAGATTTGGGTACGGCAGCCTATGGATTATTTCGCCCAGCAGCTCATCAACGGCCTCGTGCTCGGCTCGATCTACGGGCTGATCGCGATCGGCTACACGATGGTCTATGGCATCGTCGGCATGATCAACTTCGCCCATGGCGATGTCTTCATGATCGGCGGCTTCATCGCGCTGATCACCTTCCTTCTCCTGGTCTCGACCGGCCTGACTGCGGTCCCGGTGATCCTTTTGATCGTGATCCTGGTCTCGATGGCGGTCACCGCCCTGTATGGCTGGACCATCGAGCGCATCGCCTACCGTCCGCTGCGCCACTCCTTCCGCCTGGCGCCGATGCTGTCGGCGATCGGCATGTCGTTCGTGCTGACCAACTATTCGCAGGTGGCGCAAGGCGCACGGGTGAAGCCAGTGCCGCCAGTGATCACCGGCGGATATACGCTGCACGAGAGCGCCGATGGCTTCGTCATCCAGCTCTCCAACATCCAGATCGTGGTGGTCATCACCACCATCGTGCTGCTGGCGATCTTCACCTGGCTCGTGTCGCGCACACGGCTCGGGCGCGACATGCGCGCCTGCGAGCAGGACCAGACCATGGCGGCGCTGCTCGGCGTCAACGTCGACCGCACCATCTCCATGACCTTCGTGATCGGCGCTGCGCTCGCCGCAGTGGCCGGCCTGATGTACCTGCTCTATTACGGCCTGGTCGATTTCTTCATGGGCTTCGTCGCCGGCATCAAGGCGTTCACCGCGGCCGTACTCGGCGGCATCGGCTCGCTGCCCGGCGCCATGCTCGGGGGGCTCGCGATCGGGCTGATCGAGACGTTCTGGTCGGCCTATTTCTCGGTCGAATACAAGGACGTCGCCGCGTTCTCGATCCTGATCGTCGTGCTGATCTTCATGCCGACCGGCCTGCTCGGCCGCCCCGAAGTCGAAAAAGTCTGACGGTCGCGCGCGTGAAAACTCCCTCGATCAATACGGCCAAAGCTGCATCGGGCATCCCCGCTCTCCTGAAGACCGCCTTCGTCAACGCGCTGATCGCGCTGGTGCTGTTCTCGCTGATGGTGGGCGTCCGCACCGAAGCCGGTTCCGACGGTCAGCTCACCTATTGGACGCGCTTCGGCGAGGTCGCCTCCCTCGTCGCCGCGGTATTCGGCGGCTCGATCGTGCTCGAGCTGCTCAAGCAATGGATTGGTCCGACCGGCGCTGAGAAGCTGGTGCCCCCGGCGCTGCAGAGCGGAATGTCGTTCCTCGGCCGCTATCTCGCACCGGCGCTCCTGATCTTCACGCTGCTGGTGCCCGTGATCTTCTATGACCAGCGCTACATCCTCGACCTCGCAATTCTCGTGCTCACCTATGTGATGCTGGGCTGGGGATTGAACGTCGTGGTTGGCCTCGCCGGCCTGCTCGATCTCGGCTACGTCGCCTTCTATGCGGTCGGCGCCTATTCCTACGCGCTGCTTGCGACCAATTTCGGCTGGTCATTCTGGATCTGCCTGCCACTGGCGGGTGTCCTCGCCGCCTTCTGGGGCGTCCTGCTCGGCTTCCCCGTGCTGCGCCTGCGCGGCGACTACCTCGCGATCGTGACGCTCGCCTTCGGCGAGATCATCCGCCTCGTCATCATCAACTGGCAGGATCTGACCGGCGGTCCCAACGGCGTCTCCAGCATTCCCCGCCCCTCCTTCTTCGGCATCCCGCTCGACAATAGCGACAACGGGCTCGCCGCCAGGCTCGGCATCGAATATTCGCCGACCCACCGCATCGTCTTCCTGTTCTACCTGATCCTGGCGCTCGCGCTGCTCACCAACTGGGTGACGATCCGGCTGCGCCGCCTGCCCATCGGCCGCGCCTGGGAAGCCCTGCGTGAGGACGAGGTCGCCTGCCGCGCGCTCGGCATCAACACCACGACCACCAAGCTCACGGCATTCGCCACCGGTGCGATGTTCGGCGGCTTTGCCGGCGCGTTCTTCGCGACCCGCCAGGGCTTCATCAGTCCGGAATCCTTCACTTTCCAGGAATCGGCGCTGGTGCTCGCCATCGTCGTGCTTGGCGGCATGGGCTCGCAGCTTGGCGTCGCGCTCGCAGCGCTCGCCATGATCGGTGGTTTCGAACTGTTCCGGAGCCTCGAGAGCTATCGCATGCTGGTGTTCGGCATGGCCATGGTGCTGATCATGATCTGGCGGCCGCGCGGCCTGATCGGCCATCGCGCGCCGACCGTGTACCTGACCAAGGCCCACGCGATCTCATCCGACCTCGTCAAGGAGGGGCACGGATGAGCCGCGACCAGATTCTCGAGGTCGACCGGCTCACCATGCGCTTCGGCGGCATCGTCGCGGTGCAGGAGCTGTCGTTTGCTGCCGAGCGGAACAAGATCACCGCGCTGATCGGACCCAACGGCGCCGGTAAGACGACGGTGTTCAACTGCATCACCGGGTTCTACAAGCCGAGCGACGGCGCCATCCGCCTCAGCCATGACGACGGCAAGGTGATCGCGCTGGAGCGGCTGAACGATTTCCGCATCGCCAAGCAGGCCAAGGTCGCCCGCACCTTCCAGAACATCCGCCTTTTTCCCGGCATGACCGCGCTGGAAAACCTGATGGTGGCGCAGCACAACGCGCTGATGCGCGCCTCCGGCTTCACCTTGCTCGGGCTCATTGGTGCGCCTGTCTACCGCGACGCCGAGAAGCGCGCGATCGATCTCGCCACCGACTGGCTCAAGCGGGTCAATTTGCTCGATCGCGCCGACGATGCCGCCGGTAATTTTGCCTATGGCGACCAGCGACGACTCGAGATCGCACGCGCGATGTGCACCGAGCCCGCGCTCTTGTGCCTGGACGAACCCGCCGCCGGCCTCAATGCGCGCGAGAGTGCCGCCCTGAGCGAGCTGCTGCTGTCGATCCGCAACGAACTTGGCACCTCGATCCTGCTGATCGAGCACGACATGTCTGTGGTGATGGAGATCTCCGACCACATCGTTGTGATGGACCACGGTGTGAAGATCTCTGAAGGCTCCCCGCGCGAGGTTCGCGACGACCCAAAGGTGATCGCCGCCTATCTCGGCACCGATGAGGAAGAGGCGGCGGCCGTGATGGAGGGCGGGTCGTGACGTCGCCCACTGCCTTGCTCGCGATCCGCGGCCTTCGCGCCGCCTACGGCAAGATCGAGGCGCTGAAGGGCGTCGATCTCGCGATCAATGCCGGCGAGATCGTGGCGCTGATCGGCGCCAACGGTGCCGGCAAGTCGACGCTGATGATGACGATCTTCGGCAAGCCGCGCGCCCGCGCCGGCCAGATCCTGTACGAAGGCCGTGACATCACCGAAGTGCCCACCCACGAGATCGCGCATTTGCGCATCGCGCAATCGCCGGAAGGCCGCCGCATCTTCCCGCGCATGAGCGTGGCGGAAAATCTCCAGATGGGGGCGGACGCCACCGAATGCACCGACGCCGAACGCGAGGCGACGCTACAACGCGTGTTCACGCTGTTTCCGCGGCTGAAGGAACGCTACGCCCAGCGTGGCGGAACCCTGTCCGGCGGCGAGCAGCAGATGCTGGCCATCGGTCGCGCCTTGATGAGCCGTCCTCGCCTGCTCCTGCTCGATGAACCCTCGCTCGGTCTGGCGCCGCTGATCGCGCGCCAGATTTTCGATGCGATCCGCACTCTGAACCGGCAGGACGGCCTGACCGTGCTGATCGTCGAGCAGAACGCCAACCATGCGCTCAAGCTCGCCCATCGGGGCTATGTCATGGTCAATGGCCTGATCACGCTGGCCGGGACCGGTGCCGAGTTGTTGCAGCGCCCCGAGATTCGCGCCGCCTACCTGGAAGGCGGCCGGCACGGTTGAGGCCGCCCAAGGCGAACCCATGCTGCCGAATGTGGCGAGATATCTCTGCCCATGCCCGTATTTTGCCGGTGACTTCTCCTCGAATTCATTCAAGAATGGCGCCGGTTTGAACCGGGCCTGCCCGGTAACTCCCACAGGCGACCACCCTCGAGGTATCTCATGAAATCACTGAAGCTCATCGGTCTGGCATTCGGCGCGTCGATCGCGCTGTCGAGCGCGGCATTCGCGCAGGATGTCACCGTCGCAGTCGCAGGTCCGATGACCGGCGGCGAGTCCGCTTTCGGCCGCCAGATGAAGAACGGCGCCGAGATGGCCGTAGCCGACATCAACGCCGCCGGCGGCCTCAACGGCAAGAAGCTCGCGCTGTCCGTCGAGGACGACGCTTGCGATCCCAAGCAGGCGCGCTCGATCGCCGAGAAAATCGCCGGCGCGAAGATTCCCTTCGTGGCCGGGCATTATTGCTCGTCGTCGTCGATCCCGGCTTCGGAAGCCTATGCCGACGGCAACGTGCTGCAGATTACTCCCGCCTCCACCAATCCGAAGTTCACCGACAGCGGACTGTGGAACGTGGCGCGCGTCTGCGGCCGTGACGACCAGCAGGGCCTGGTCGCCGCCCAGTACATCGCCAAGAACTACAAGGGCAAGAACATCGCCATCCTCAACGACAAGACCACCTACGGCAAGGGTCTTGCGGACGAGACCAAGAAGGCGCTCAACAAGGCTGGCGTCACCGAGAAGATGTACGAGTCCTACAACAAGGGCGACAAGGACTTCAACGCGATCGTCTCGCGGCTGAAGCGCGACAACATCGATCTCGTCTATGTCGGGGGCTACCATCAGGAGAGCGGCCTGATCCTGCGCCAGATGCGCGACCAGGGCCTCAAGACCGTGCTGATGGCCGGCGACGCGCTCGCCGACAAGGAATACGCCTCGATCACCGGCCCGGCCGGCGAAGGCACGCTGTTCACCTTCGGCCCCGATCCGCGCAACAAGCCGACCGCGAAGAAAATCGTCGAGGCCTTCAAGGCCAAGAACATCGACCCCGAGGGCTACACGCTCTACACCTACGCGGCGATGCAGGTCTGGTCGCAGGCGGCCAAGAAGGCCGGCACCACCGATGCAAAGAAGGTCATGGCGGCCATCAAGGCCGGCAAGTGGGACACCGTGATCGGGCCGATCGAGTATGACGCCAAGGGCGACATCAAGCAGCTCGACTACGTCGTCTACAAATGGGACGCCAAGGGCGGCTACGCCGCGATCAGCGGCAACGGAACCTGAGCACGGTTGCCGGGGGGGCCTGAAGGCCTCATCCCATCATCAACGCGCCCCGGTTTGCCCGGGGCGTTTCTTCCTGCGTCAGGGTCAGACGGCTGCAGGCAGCGCGCCGTCCGCCGCGGCTTGGGCCTTCCGTAGGGCTTGAAGAAGATCGTTCGGCCGAAACGGCTTTTGCAGGCAGACCACGTTGGCGAGGTGGGGCGATTGTTCCATGAAGTCCAGCGCCGTCATCCCCGACACGGCAACGACCGGGAGGCTCGGTGCAAGCTCGCGCAGGGTCGTGATGACCTCGACGCCGCTGGTATCGCCGAGGAAAATGTCCACGATTGCCGCGTCGAAGCAGGCCTCGGTGAAGGCTTTCACCCCGGCTGCGCCGCTATCGGCCTCAACGACGTCGTAACGGTTGACGCGCAGCACAATCGCGACCATCGCCCGGACGTCCTTCTGGTCGTCGATGATGAGAACGCGGGGCATAGGGAACAACTCCCGGATCCTGAATTCAAAATGCCTGATTCAAACCTGGAACCCGTAGCAGCGGGAGAGCATTATGGCACCGTCCAGTAAAGCGCATCTTACCCGATCCCCCGTGCGCGTTCCCTATAAAATTAAGTAAGCTGTAACCTTCGGTTGAGTCGCGACCGGTTTTGTCATGATGCGTGCCCAGAACCCGCTACCATGGACGGAAATTGATTGGGCCAAATGAGATTGGCAAAGATGCTCAAGACGGATCTGCGAGAGCTTCACGTGTCCGCGCCGACCGATCGGAGCACATTCCTTTCGACGCTGCCGGCCACCTCGAAAGACCGCACCGCAGCATTGGCGATCGTCGGCGTCTCGTCGATCCTGTTCGCAGTGGCCGTGCCCTTCGCAGGTCTCCCGCTGCTCCCCGTGCCGGCCTTTGTCGCGAGCTATCAATCCGCCCTTGTGGTCGCGGACATCGTCACCGCGGTCCTGCTGTTGTCGCAGTTTGCGGTGCTCAGGACCAGCGCGCTGCTCGTGCTCGCGACGGGCTATCTGTTCACCGCCGCCGCGGCCGTAGTCCATGCCCTCACCTTCCCCGGACTTTTTTCGCCGACCGGGCTGCTGGGGGCCAACCAGCAGACCACGGTCTGGCTCTACATGATCTGGCACGGCGGCTTTCCGCTCTGCGTGCTGGCCTACGCCTGGCTGAAGGAGGCCGACGGCGGCGCCCGGATCGCCGGCTCGGCAAGCAAGGCGATCTACGCCAGCGTGGTCGGCGTCGTCGCGGTCATGATCGTCTTGACCTGGATCGTCACTGCCCAGCACGACCTGCTTCCGGTCCTGCTGCGCGATGGGCGTTACACGCAGATCATGATCGGGGTGGTGTCCTTTGTCTGGTCCTTGAGCTTCGCGGCGCTGGTCTCGCTGTGGTTCCGCCGTCCACATTCGGTCATCGATGTCTGGCTCATGGTTGTGATGTGCGCGTGGCTGTTCGACATCGCGCTGTCGGCGATCGTCAACGTCGCGCGCTTCGATCTCGGCTTCTACGGCGGTCGTGTCTACGGCCTCTGCGCGGCGACCTTCGTGCTTGCGGTGCTCCTGATCGAAAATGTCCGCCTCCAAGCGCATACGCTGGGCCTCGTCGGCAGGCTGCGCCAGCAGTCGGCATTGGATCGCGACTATTATGGCAAGCGCCTTGCCCTGTACGGCGCCGTTGTCGAATCCGCCAATGACGCCATCATCACGAAGACGCTCGACGGTGTCATCACGGGCTGGAACAAGGCCGCCGAACAGCTGTTCGGCTATGCCGCCGCGGAGGCCGTCGGCCAGCCGATCGACATCATCGTGCCTGAGGATCGCAAGGCCGAGGTCAGGGGTATCCTGAACCGGGTCGGCGGCAACGAAACGATCGCCCAGCACGAGACGGTCCGGATCCGAAAGGACGGCCGGCGGGTCGACGTCGTCCTCAATGTTTCTCCGCTGAAATCAGCCAACGGACAGATCATCGGCGCTTCCAAGATCGCCCACGACATCACGGAAGAGAAGCAGGCACGAGAAAAACTGCGCCGCGAGGTCGAGGAGCGGCAACGGATCTTCGAGACTTCGCAGGACCTGATCCTGGTCACCGACGGTTTCGGCAATTTCATCCAGGTCAGCCCCAGCGTGAAGACCATTCTGGGCCTGAGTCCGGACGACATGATCGGGCACAGCGCCACCGAGTTCATTCATCCCGATGACCTCCAGAAGACGCGCGACGAGATGCGCGCGGCGCGGCGTGGCGCGGTCAAGCGCAGCTTCGAGGCGCGCTACTACCACTACGACGGTCACGAGGTCACGCTGAACTGGATGGGCACCTGGTCCGAGCCGGTCAAGCGCCATTTCTTCATCGGCCGCGACCTCACCGAGAAGCAGGCCGCCGAGGCGCAGTTCAGGCACGTCCAGAAGATGGATTCCATCGGTCAATTGACCGGCGGTGTCGCGCACGACTTCAACAATGTGCTGACTGTCATCACCGGCACGATCGGAATTCTGGCGGACGCGGTCGCTGACCGTCCTGAACTCGCCGCCATTACCAAGCTGATCGACGACGCCGCCGAGCGCGGCGCGCAACTAACCAAGCATCTGCTCGCCTTCGCCCGCAAGCAGCCGCTCCAGCCGCGCGAAATCGACGTCAACGCATTGACGCTCGAGGCCGCAAAGCTCCTGCATCCTACGCTCGGCGAGCAGATCACCATCATGCCGCAGCTCACCGAGGATGCGTGGCCGGCGCTGATCGACCCGGGCCAGCTTTCCACCGCGATCCTCAATCTCGCGCTGAACGCGCGCGATGCCATGCCCGACGGCGGCACGCTGGTGCTGGAGACGCGCAACATCTTCCTCGACGACGGTTATGCCAGCATGAATCCCGACGTGGTGGCTGGCAATTACGTCATGATCGCCGTCAGCGACACCGGCTCCGGAATCCCGCCGGAGTTGATCGACCGGGTTTTCGATCCCTTCTTCACCACCAAGGAGGTCGGCAAGGGCACCGGCCTCGGGCTCAGCATGGTGTTCGGCTTCGTCAAGCAGTCCGGCGGACACATCAAGATCTACAGCGAGGAAGGCCACGGCACGAGCGTGAAGATCTACCTGCCGCGTTCGAGCGGCGTGCAGGAGACCGAATTCGAGGCGCTCCAGAACGCACCCGTCACCGGCGGCCACGAAAAAATCCTGATCGTCGAGGACGACGCGCTGGTGCGCCAATATGTCGTGACCCAGATCAAGAGCCTCGGCTATGCAGCCCTCGAAGCCGGCAACGCGGCCGAGGCCCTCGTTATCATCGACGCCGACAAGGACATCGACCTGCTGTTCACGGACGTCATCATGCCGGGCAGCATGAATGGCCGCCAGCTCGCCGACGAGGCGGCTCGCCGCCGCCCCGACCTGAAGACGCTGTTCACCTCGGGCTACACCGAGAACGCCATCGTCCATCACGGGCGGCTCGATTCCGGCGTGCTGCTGCTGGCGAAGCCCTACCGCAAGTCCGAGCTCGCCAAGATGCTGAGGACCGCGCTGGCGAGTTGAGCCTGCGGCATCCCTGCGATATCGCTGAAGCGAACGCCTTTCAGCCTGCGGAGCCGCCTTGAAAAACCTTCTCACCGATATCGCCGGCGTCCGCGTCGGCCATGCCGAGGATGCGAAAGTCGCCACTGGTACGACCGCGATCATCTTCGACACCCCCGCGGTCGCGGCCATCGATGTTCGCGGCGGCGGGCCCGGCACGCGCGAAGACGCGCTGCTCGACCTCGCCAGCACCGTCGATCGCGTTGACGCGATTGCGCTGTCCGGCGGCTCCGCCTTTGGAATCGACGCCGGCGGCGGCATCCAGGCCTGGCTCGCCGAACAAGGCCGCGGCTTCCGGATTCGCGAGGCGGTGATTCCGATCGTCCCCGGCGCGATCGTTTTCGACCTCCTCAACGGTGGCGACAAGGCCTGGGGACGCTTCGCGCCCTATCGCGATCTCGGCTACGCCGCAGCGTTGGCCGCCAGCGACGATTTCGCACTGGGCAGTGTCGGCGCCGGCCTCGGTGCTACCACCGCGACCTTCAAGGGGGGACTGGGGTCGGCCTCCGCGGTCCTGGCCAATGGTATCAAGGTCGCCGCGATCATGGTCGTCAACGCGGTCGGCAGCACAACCGTTGGCGAAGGGCCTTGGTTCTGGGCTGCGCCGTTCGAGGAGAACGGCGAGTTCGGCGGGCGCGGCCTGCCGTCCGCGTTCACGCCGGACATGCTGGCGATGCGCATCAAGGGCGGCCCCGCCGCGAGCGCGCGTGAGAACACCACGATCGGCCTCGTCGTCACCGACGCGATGCTGACCAAGGCCCAGGCCAAGCGGCTTGCGATGATCGCGCATACCGGGTTTGCCCGTGCGATCTATCCGGTGCATGCGCCGACCGACGGCGACGTGCTGTTCGCTGCCGCAACGGGCGAGAAGCCGATCGAGCCGCTGGTCGGCCTTACCGAGCTTGGAACAGTCGCCGCCAACGTGGTCGCACGCGCGATCGCTCGCGGCGTCTACAATGCAACGGCCCTGCCGTTTGCCGGCGCAATTCCGGCGTGGAAGGATCGGTTCGGCTAGAAACGAAACGGCGGACAGCGCGTTACCCTGGCGGAGCAAGGTGCACCGCCATGCCGTCTTCCGTGATCCGGTTTTTCCGCTATGCGCCCGA
Source organism: Bradyrhizobium sp. WSM4873 (assembly GCF_055811355.1). Classification (NCBI taxonomy): domain Bacteria; kingdom Pseudomonadati; phylum Pseudomonadota; class Alphaproteobacteria; order Hyphomicrobiales; family Nitrobacteraceae; genus Bradyrhizobium; species Bradyrhizobium sp. WSM4873. The sequence continues at coordinate 298,627 of NZ_JBVVPS010000002.1, forward strand.
GACGCGCGAACTGAAGGTGACTTTCGTCAGCGGACGGCTCTATGTCTACGAGGACGTCCCGCCCGAGGTCGCCGCCGCATTCAAGGCCGCGCGCTCAAAGGGCACGTTCTTCAACCACGAGATCCGCGATCGGTATGTCTACCGTGACATCACTCACGAATATGCAAGCTAGCCGTGAGCAAGGTTACACGCTCATCGACGTCGATGAACCGACGGTCGCTGAGGCGCCTTGTCCCTGCCCGCCTTGCCGCTGCATCAACTGCGCGAACAGATCGTACGCCGAATTACGGGAGCTGGAGGCGCCCGGGACCGTCGTCGACATCTTGAAGCCGTCGGCATAGGTGACGGTGGTGGTGGTCGAACCGTCGGCACCGGTCGTCGAAGTCGAGGTCGAGCCGCCCTTGGCCTGGGAGGAGGAATCCGAACCGCCGCCGGAGGCATCGCCCGCACCTTGCGCGTGATGGTGGCCGACATGGCCGCTCTTCAGCGCCTTCGACATCTCATCGAGGCTGACGCTGCCGTCGGAATTCGAATCCAGCTTCGAGAAGACGTTGTCCGCCTGCGCGAGGTTGGTGCCGCCGGCGCCGAGCGCATTCTCGAATTCCGACTTGGTGATCTTGCCGTCGCCGTCGCCATCGATCTGCGAGAACAGATCCTTCAGAGCGGCGTCGCGGCGCGTCGAGGACGAGGATGTCGAACTCGACGAGGTCGAGCTTGCGGCGCTGCTGGTGCTGCCCGAGGATTGGCTCTGCGCGGCGAACAGCGCGTTCATCGTCTCCGGCGAGATCTGCGGGGTTTTGCCCACATTGACCGACGAGGTCGCGCCGGTCGTGCTGTTGCTGCCGTTGTCGATCGCGAACGGATTCGTCGCCGGCTTTTGCGAGGACCCCGTCTTCTGCGTCGACGAGGATGATTTCGAATTCGTCAGCGACTGGATCGCGTCGAGCGCGCTCGATACGGCCCCAAGAGCGAACAACATTGCACAACTCCAACCGATGCGGCATGCCGCGGCCAATGTTCTGTTCAGGTGACGTCAGCAAGCGCCGTGCCAGCGCAAAAAGCTCAATGAAATCCGCTTTCACCGCACTTTGCACGGCCCGGGAACACCGGCAATTCATGCCGGTCGCGGCAGAAATTTCCGCCCACAGGAAGCACGCCGCCCCTGCATTGCCCGGCTGAGAGGCCCATGTTAGGCGAGTCCATCTTTCACGGCCGCCACGGGAAACCGCCATGACCCAAGCCCTCGCTCCCCGCCCCCTGGCAATCGCGCCCTCGATCCTGGCCTCGGATTTCTCCAGGCTCGGCGAGGAGGTGCGCGCCGTGGACGCCGCGGGAGCCGACTGGATCCATCTCGACGTCATGGACGGGCACTTCGTTCCCAACATCTCGTATGGCCCCGACGTCATCAAGGCGATGCGCCCGCACACCAAGAAGATCTTCGACGCGCATCTGATGATCTCGCCCTGTGACCCCTATCTGGAGGCCTTCGCGAAAGCCGGCTGCGACCACATCACCGTGCATGCCGAGGCCGGTCCCCATCTGCACCGCTCGCTTCAGGCGATCCGCGCACTCGGCAAGAAGGCCGGCGTTTCGCTCAATCCGGGCACGCCGATCAGCGCGCTCGAATACGTCCTGGACCTGGTCGACCTCGTGCTGGTGATGTCGGTCAATCCCGGCTTCGGCGGCCAGGCCTTCATCCCCTCCGCGATCGGCAAGATCCGCGACATCCGCGCCATGACAGCGGGCCGTCCGATCGACATCGAGGTCGATGGCGGCGTCGGGGCCGACGTCGCAGGTCCCCTGGCTGCAGCCGGGGCCAACGCCTTCGTCGCCGGCACGTCCGTGTTCAGGGGCGGCACGCAGGACGCCTACAAGACCAACATCGCCGCAATCCGCAACGCCGCCGCGGGTGCACGTGGCGAGGCGATCTGAGGGCTCGCACAGCTCCGCAGACGTGCGGCTTCTACGGGTGTTGCGGCGCGCAATGCCTAAATTTGCAACCTTGATCCGTACTCCTCCGGGCTTCCCTGATTCGCGCAAATCACCGCTAGTGATTCTTGCCTGTTTCGCGGGAGCACATCATGACGACGACCCTGGTTTGGACTGGCGTGGCGTTGTGGCTTGGTTTTTGTGCGTTTGTTGTGTTTGGTCCATCGGCCGGACCGGTGAAGGTCTCGCTACGCTCGGCCCGCATCGCCCGTCGCGACTGGTATCGGGCCTAACCCCATGCAGATCGCGCTTGTGAAACGTCAGCCGAAGCGCCGGTGCCGCATCCCGCGGCGCCCGCACCCTGACCTCGATTTTTTCTTCGGTCGGCTCGAACGCACCGAAGGCGAGATGCGCGACGACACCGGGCCCGAGATGGACCTGGATCACCCGCTCCGGTCACCGCGCCGGCATTGAATTCTTTTCTGGACCAAGCTCATGAAGCCGCATTGCCCGAACTGCCTGAAGGAAATGACCAAGGCGTCCGCGTCGCGTAACCTGTTCAACTGTGAGCCCTGCCGCGAGATCATCCAGTTCTTCGGCGGCAGCGCGGATCACGGCGAGCCCGGCCCGCAATTCTCCTGGCCGATCCGCCGCAAGCGCTCCGTCCACACCGCTCACGCGGCCTGAACCTCCAGGATCCAGAGCGCGGCCCTATCCGGCCTCCTCGCCCGCATCCGCAGCCATTCGCGGCGGCCGTACCACGGTGACGGTGCAGGCCGCTTCCGAGGCCACCTTGGCCGAGACGCTGCCGAGCAGCGTGCGCCTGAACGAGCCCTGCCGCGCGCCGATGATGACGTGGTCGACGTGGTTGACCTCGCAAAATTCCAGAATGGCCGCCGCGGGATCGACGGCTTCCAGCACGTGAGCCGACAGCCGGCTTTCATCGAGCTTGAGCGGCGTGGCCCAGTGTCTGAGCGCCACCAACCGATCGATATGCTTGTTAGAGCCCTGCTCATCCAGCGTCCTGTCAATCGCGATGCGGTTGAGCTTCAGCACGTTGAGACAGGCGAGCCGCGCCGAGGGCAGCGTGGCGAGAATGCGTTCCGTCGTCATGCGCAAGGCCTCGTTCAACTCCGGCTCGCCTTCCGCCGTATCGAGCGCGACCGCGAGGATCGGGCTTGATGCGATCTGGGCTGCGACATCCGATTTCGCGCGCGGCTGCATGACGCCCGGGTTGAAGCGGCGCCGCCAAGCGACGCTGAGCGGATCGCGCTTCAGCCGCTCAGAGCGTGTGGTGAGCCTGACCTGGTCCGGGTGGGTGAGATCGAAGGCGAGCTGGGACGCGGTCGGATAGCGCCGCACCGGCTCGATCTCGAGGCATCGCAGCACCACCTCCTGGAGCCAGGGCGGATAGTCGGCGCGAAGCGAGCGCGGCGGGTGCGGATCGCGCCATAGCCGGCGCCGCATCGCACGCAGCGTCTCGCCCTCGCCGAACGGCCGCTCGCCGGTCGTGAAGAAATAGAGCAGCACGCCCAGCGAGAACAGATCGCTGCGCGGATCATCGCGCACCCCTGACAACCGTTCCGGCGCCATATAGGGCGCGGTGCCGTAAGGCAGGCGGAATTCCTCCTGCAACAGGTCCGGCAGATGGTTGTGATGCGACAGGCCATAGTCGATCAGCACCGCCTCGCCGCTCTCGCGGAACATGATGCTGCTCGGCTTGATGTCGTGATGGATCACGTTCTGCCGGTGCAAATCCGCGAGCCCCGTCGCGATCCTGGCGACGAGCTGCCGCGCCTCGTCATACGGCAACGGCAGGTCGGGCAACCGCTTGTAGAGCGTGGTCCCGGAGATGCGCTCGATGACGACATAGGCCTGGTGGGCGAAATCGCCGGTGCCGAAACATGAGGGCACGTGCGGCCCGGTTAGCCGCGGCAGGATCATCATCTCCATCTCGAAGGAGACGATCGCCGCGGGGTCCTCGCCCTCCGACACTCGCGGAATCTTCATCAGCAGCGGCAGGTCGATGCCGGGGTGGGTGACCGTCCACAGCGTCGCCATGCCGCCGGCATGGACGCATTCGCCGATGGTGTAGCCGTCGATCTCTGCGCCCGATTTGACGAGGGGTTTCCGCATCGCCGCTAGCGCCCCTGCGACAGTCGGTCGGCGAGCCAATGCGGCAGGCCGTTCTCGCGGATCCGGTTCGCGGCCGTCTCGACATCGTAGGGCGCGCGGCAATAGGTGATCAGGCATGAGACGGTGTCGAACAGCACGAAAGCCGCGGATGGATCGTTATCGCGGGGCTGGCCGACCGAGCCGAGCACCGCAAGCCATTGCCGCCCGCGCAACAGCGGTACGGAGACATCGGTCTTGGGCACGAGTCCCGACATCTTCGCCGTCACCGACATTGAATAGATCGCCGGGCGGTGGATGTGGCCGCAGAAGGTGACATGAGCCGGCGTCGCGATCAGGCTTTTGGCAGCGTCCGCCGTCGATCGGACATAGTGCCAGCTCCGGGGGCTGGAGGCTTCCGAATGCACGAACAGGCGATCGCCGTCCTCCACCAGCATCGGCAATTCCGCCAGGAACCGCCGCTGCGCGGTGTCGAGCCGGCCGCGGGTCCATTCGATCGCGATTTGCGCCTCGGCATTCATGGTCTCGGCGGAGGAATTCACCGCCTGGTCATGATTGCCGCGCACGGCGACGGCGCCTTGGGCAACGAGCTCCATCGCGGTATCCACCACCCATTCCGGATCGGCGCCATAGCCGACGAAGTCGCCAAGCAGGATGAAGCGCTCGGCGCCACGTGCCCGCGCGACTTTCAGGCACGCCTCGAACGCCTGCCGGTTGCCGTGGATATCCGAGAAGACAGCGAGAAGCACGCACCCTCCACCCCTCGAACCTTATTGGGAGCCGATAAGGCCAAATTGAGGGAGGTCAAGAACATGCGCCAGCGGCGCGCGGTTTGCCAGCGCTGCCCTGTCGCGATGGTGAAGAGCCTATTGCTCGTCCTTCGGCGGCATCCGGGGCGGCGGAATCGGAGTGAACACGGCGCCCTGCGCGCCGGCCGGTGGGGCCAGGAATTCGCCGGTCGAGGAATCGCCTCCGCTCGTCTCCAGGATCGTCCTGGGCGTCACATATTCCCTGACCATGTCGATGAGGCTGCCATCGCCGCCGCCGAAATCGGCGGCCCGGCCGCCTTGCGGATGTCCCAGCGCGATCTCGTTCTCCGCCGCATGGGTCTTGTCGGCCAGCCTGTCATTGTAGGGCACACGAAAGGCGCGCGGGATGCCGCTCGGCCGATTGTCCTCGTCGAGCTGCTCGACCCAGAGATAGATCGAGCCGGGATCGCCCTCCAGCGAATGCGGCTCGACGATGCGGGCCTTCAGCAGTTTGAAGGAGGCCGGCAGCCGGTCGGCGCTGGCCCAGCCGAGCAGTCCGCGCATTTCCGTGAAGCTGACGACATAGAAGGCGCTGGTCACGACCACCGCGACGGCCTTGATCGACCAGTGCAGCCGCGCATAGACGAGCACGACCAGCAGCAGCGCGCCGATCACGGCGTAGGCTATCGATAGGGTGAGGATGACCGTCTGCAGGCTAGTCACGGCGCACCCTCACAGCATTCCTGCTCACGCCGGTGTTCGGGTCGAGATCGGCGCCGTTGCGCCAGCCACTGCGGAACGTCTCCAGCAGCGATTTCGGCCGCTGGTCCACATTGACGACCTTGCCTTCGGCGTCGAGCCGGAACCGCACCGCGGTCTTCTCGTCGCCGGTGTGATCGACCGTGAACTTGTTGTCGAAGATCACCTGCGCCGTCGGATTGAGTTTTTGCACCTTCACATTGGCCGTCACAGGCTCGCCGGTCGTAGCCACGAAATGTGAGACATTGACGGTATATTCGCCGGGAACGATGCCGCGCACCGTGACGATCTCCTCGCGGATCGGCGAGGCAATCTTCTTACCGTTGACCACGATGAAATCGTTGGCTCCGCCGCGGTCGTCGCGGTCGAGCGTGAGGAAACCGGCCTCGCGGTGACGATACCAGGCGATGTTGCCCACGGGATCCTGGACGAACAGGTCGAGATCGTCGGGATGGCTATCGGGCCAGTCCAGCGTGATCATGAACTCGGCCTTGGAATCGATCTTGCCGTCCTTGGCGTCCGGCGAGACCGCGAGCAGCGCGAGGAAGAACAGGAAAGCGATCACCTGGAGCGCCTTGAACAGCATCACGCCCAGGGGATCGAACGGCTCCTCGCGCGGATAGAGACCGAAATCATCCATCATGGCGCGATTCCAGAACCCTTGCGCTCCAGCACCGGCGTCACATAGGTCTCGGTCAGCACCACCGCATCCGAGAACACCTTCTGGGTCGCGGCATCCAGCATGTAATACTGGATGCGGACCAGGATCGAACCGACCAGGCCCGCCAGAGTCGTGTACATCGCGACCGCCATGCCGTCGCTCATCAGCCCCATCGAGGATCGCATCGCGACCTTGTCGGCGGCATCCAGCCCCGCGATCGGCGCCAGCATGATGATGAAGCCGACGATGGTGCCGAGCAGGCCGAGCTTCATCAGCGTGTCCGAGACAAAGGCGCCGAAGCCGTTGGAGCCGCGCAGCCGGTCGGCGAGCGTGCGCAGCAATAGCGTCTGGTCCACCGGGCGATAGTCCTGCGCCGCGGCCTTGGTCACGAGGCTCTCGATGTGGTCTCGCACCAGCCCGCGTGGCAGCGCGGCTGCGCCGGCGTCGAGCGCCCTGCCGCCCTCGGGCGCAGCAAGCACCGCGCGGCAGCGCCGGGCTGCCGCGCCCTCACGGGCAATGGCCCGCGTACGCAGGAAGCAGTGACCGCAAGTTACGACATAGAGCAGCGCGATTACGCTGGAAATGTAGGTCCGGTCCGAGGTCAGCATCAGGCGGATCAGGCCGAACCGCCACAGCAGCACCACGGCGAAGACCGAAAGCCCGGTGAAGATCATCCAGAACAGGAGCGCGCTGCGCTCGGATGGGTCGGCAGCAGGCCCCGCGATCGGCCCAATCGTCATCGAACTCATGCTGCACCGCTCCTGGCCGTGAATTCCGCCCATTAGATCAAAGCCGCCGCGCCCGGTCCAAAGAGCCATGCCCAATCCGGCTTGGGAAATTTGCCCGAGCTGCCATCTTGCCGTGCCTCGCAATTGGCAAGGCGCGGCGGCGTTGTTAGGCTGACCTTACCAAACTTTGGGGTGATCGCATGCGCCTTGTGCTTCAGCTTGTCGCCCGTCTGTTTCTCATCGTCGTGCTCTGCCTTGGCGCGGCGACCATCTGGGCCACGTTCGACGCCTATCGCAGCGTCGACCGGGCGACTGCGGCCTCGGCGCAGCGGGTCGCCCAGGCGCTTCAGGCCCTGTACTGGCACGAATTCTTGTTGCGTAGCAGCAGAACACGCGAGCAGCTTCTGCCGGTTCCGGAGTGGCGCACGCTGGAGACGATGAAGCTGATCTCACCCGGCGTCTGCGTCGAATTCCAACCGGCCATCGCATTCGAAAAGCCGCTGTGCGGCCAGAGCGAGGGGCTAGGCAAGACGCCGCCGCGCTGGTTCGCGTCGATTGTGCCGACCTTCCTTGGCAGCCATGCCGAAGTGATACGGCCCGTCAGTCCCCGCGCGGCGACCGCCGGAACGGTGGTCGCGACGCCGGATGAAACGGCCGCCATCTCGCTCGCCTGGGAGTACATCCTCAACGTGATCGACGTCGCGCTTTTGATGGCGGCAGCGATCGCGCTCCTGGCTTCGCTCGCGATTGCGCATGCGCTGGCGCCGGCGCGCACCATCGTGACCGCCTTGCAACGCATGGCCCGCGGTCAGTATCGCACGAAATTGCCGCGCTTCCGCTCGATGGAACTGGCGATGATCGGCAGCGCCGTCGGCCAGCTCGGCGGCCGGTTGGAGGAAGCGACCGAGCAACGCGCGGCGCTGACGCGGCGCCTGATCGAGATCCGCGACGACGAACGCCGCGCGCTCGCCCGCGAGCTGCACGACGAGTTCGGGCAAAATCTCTCGGCCATCCTCGCCTTCGCGAACACCATCGAGACGGCGAGCACGAAGGCAGACAAGAACAACGATATCGCGCAGGACGCGCGGATGATCTCGCAGGCCACGCATCATCTGATGGCCTCGCTGCGCGACGCGCTGAAGCGCCTGCGCAATCCCCTGCCCGCCGAGCTCGGACTGGAGGCGAGCCTCGTGAATTTGGTGGATAGCTGGCGCTCGCAGAGCTCGGCGCGGCCGACGATTCAGCTCGATCTCAAGGGTGACCTCACCGACATCAGCGGCCCGGCCGCGACCACCGCCTATCGCGTCGCGCAGGAATGCCTGACCAACGCGTTGCGCCACGGCGCGGCACGCGAGATTTCGCTCAGCGTGGAACGGCGCGCGGGCGACGACGATGCATTGCTGATCCGTGTCGACGACGATGGCGGCGGCGACGCAGCACGAGTCAAGCAGTCGGCCGGTTTCGGCCTCACCGGCATCCGCGAGCGCGTCGCAGCGGCCGGCGGCTCATTCTCGATCCTGCCCGCCCGAGGCGGACTCAGCGTCGCCGCCACCATCCCGCTCGCCGCGTGAGGCCGGCATGAACGAGATTACGGCAACAGGCATCTCCGTGCTGCTGGTCGACGACCACCCGATCGTGCGGCAAGGCTATCGGCGCGTGCTGGAAAGCCAGGGTGATCTGCATGTCGTTGCGGAAGCCGACAACGCCGCGGACGCCTACAGCGCCTTCAAGGCGCGCGATCCCGATGTCGTGGTGCTTGATATCTCGATGCCCGGCGCGAGCGGACTGGAAGCCATCCGCAACATCCGCGCGCGCAGCCCGCGGGCGCGGATCCTCGTTTTCACCATGCACAACGAGGCCGTGCTGGTGAAGGCAGCCTTCAATGCGGGCGCCAGCGGCTTCGTCACCAAGAGCAGCGAGCCGTCCGCGGTCGTGTCGGCGATCCGCAGCGTTGCGCGCGGCGAACGCGCCATGAGCGACGACATCGCGCACATCCTGGCCGAGGACAGCCTGTCGGCGGGCTCGGCGCTGGATCAACTGGGCGAACGCGAGATCGAGATCCTGCGCCAGTTCGCCGGCGGCGCCACCACCGAACAGATCGCGGCGCACCTCAATCTCAGCGTCAAGACCGTGCAGAACTATCACTATTTGATCAAGACCAAGACCGGCGCGCGCACGGATGCGCAGCTTGTGCGGTTGGCGGCAACTTGCGGGCTGACCAAGATCTAGAGCCTGACGGCGAGCCGTTTGCTGCGACCAGAATAACTGGTTCCCGACTGGCCACCCCCAACGAAGGTCTCCAAGTCTCTCTCAGGTTGTGCTAGGATCCACCACAGGCACCGCATCCAGCACCAAGCGGCCAATGGATGTGTGTCCGGCCCCGATCTTTCGTCGAGAGCCAATTCGGACGGCTCTCGAGAGCCGCCCTCGTTCCCGTTGTATGTCTTGCACGACAACAGGAGACGCTTTCATGAACATCAGGGACAGTCTTCTTGCAGCACTGATCGCCTTCAGCGTTTTCGCGGCCGGGCTCACCGAAAGCGCGGCAGCTGAGGCGAAAAACCAGATCACGATTCTCTATGACGCCTTCGGCACAGATGAGGCGATGACAAAGGACTGGGGTTTCTCTGCCCTTGTCGAAATCGCGGGAAAACGCATCCTGTTCGATACGGGTAACGATCCCGAAATCTTCGCGGCGAACGTGAAGGCCAAGGGAGTTGATCTCTCGGACCTCGACTTTGTCGTTCTTTCGCACCGCCACTCCGATCACATGGCGGGCTTGTCCTACCTCCTGAGCATCAATCCAACCGTCAAGATCTACGCGCCAAAGGAAGGATTTGGCATCTACGGCTCGTCTCTGCCGTCCGGCTTCTACCGCAAGGACGAGGCCTTGCCGCCTGAGATGCGGTACTATGCAGGCAACCCGCCCGCGACGATGAAGTTCGGCAACGCGTGGGCCCACGCGAACTTCGAACTGATTGATCAGACCACCGAGATTGCTCCCGGTATCACACTCATCTCGCTGATTTCCGACGCACCCGGGACGAGAGAACTCAAAGAGCTGTCCTTGGCCGTCAACACGGCCGACGGCATGGTCCTTCTGGTCGGTTGCTCGCACCCCGGAATCGAGCGCATCGTCGAAGCGGCGACGGCTATCAATCCCAGGATTCATCTCGTCGCGGGAGGATTTCATCTGGTCGTCGCACCTGACGAAGCTATCGCGAAAGTCGTGACCGCCCTGAAGGACAGGTTCAAGGTCGACAGCGTAGCCCCGGGACATTGCACCGGTGAGCCGACTTTTGCCGCGCTCAGGAAGGCGTTCGGCGATAACTATCTCTACGCAGGCCTCGGCACGTCGATTCCGGTTGCGACGGTTGCGGGCGCGAATGTCAGACGCGGGGAAGGTCCGACGCTTGACGACCTTGCGACCTATCGCAAACTCGCGGGGCGCGAAGACCCGTTCGGCATATTGCGCTTGCGCAGCTCGCGGTTGACACCCGCGCTTTAGGGCGCTGGCGCGCGGCTCGCACTTTTAGATAGATCATACTGTGGCCGGGTAGGATTGGAACTGATGCCGTCGCGCCGTGGTTAGTAGCGGAGCGAGGGAGTTGCGCCATGAGTAAGGCTATCCGCGAAGCCATCCATCATCCCCCGATCATCACTGTCGGCGAGCTCATCGATGAACTCTGCCGTCTGCCAGACACAGCGACGATCCAATTCCACTGCCCCGTTCTCGAACAGGAACTTGCGTTCTACCGCCTTCGAAAGCGGTCAAAGGACGTCGTCGAAATTGAAGTCAATACCTATCCGGAAAGCCCGTCGGTCGTGCCATCGGCCAACGCCGCCTTACGTGCGCGAAAAAAGCCCCATCATCCGCGCTCGCTCGGCAATGGCAGCGTTGCCCATAAGGTCTGAGATAGAACCGCGACAGGTCACGTCAGGTGTGACGGCTTTGGAACGCGTGAAGGAAGTTGGCTTACGCCTTCAGCCCGCGTAGCGCAGGCGTCGCATTGAGACGCGCCGAGAGATCGGCGTCCTTCTCGTCAGCGTGGGCCGGATGGTGGTAGCGGACGGTCGCATCGAAGATGGCGCGCGCGGTAGACTTGACGTCGGTCGAGTTCCGTACCCGCGCCGAAGTTCCTCCGGCCGCAATGAAATCCAACCCGAAGCAAATCTCCGCCATCAACTCCGAGCAGATTCAACGTCAAGCGCGGCCACAGCGCGTCTCGCAAAGACCTCCGCTGCTTTCAGGCCCCGCGACTGAAATGAAATCGGAGTGAAGCGACATGCACCAACTGCCAAACGACACTATCGCAGTCACCCTGCCGGACTTCGGTCAATCCATGACCGTGCTCGGAGATCCCGGGTTGGCAACCGACGACTGGGGCGGCAACGATGCGCTGACGGCAGCCATATCGAGTCTCAACTCGAACGTGACGCTCGTTGGGGAAGACCTGGCGGCCATGCATGGCAATTCGCACGGAGGGAACGACAGTCTCGTGGTGAGCGTGGATGGCGGCTGGGATAATGCCGTTGCCGTTGGCGATGCCCAATCCATGGCGGACAACACCCAAGGCGGCAACGACACCCTCAATGTCGATGCCCACAGCTCGCTCTACACCAATGTTTATCTCTATGGCGATGTCCAAGGTGACATGTCGGGCAACGCGGGAGGCGGAAATGACACACTGACGGCGTCGACCGGATGGAGATCGTTCGGATCGCTCAGCGGGGACGCTGGTGGTGCCATGAGCGGCAATGCGCACGGTGGGAATGATACGCTGAGCGCGACGGACTATGGGATAAATGGCGGCGGCGACGCACTCAGCGGCGATGCCACTGGCGCCATGACCGACAACGCGGTCGGCGGAAACGACATCCTGACCTTTGCGGCGAGCAGCGACGCCCAGCTCGGAGGAGGAAGCCTGTCGGGGGATTCGGCAACGTCCATGTCCGACAATGCCCAGGGCGGGAACGATATCCTCACCGCCGTCGTCGATGGCGAGCGAGCTGCTTTCAGCACGACGTTGTACGGCGACGCTCCCACAATGTCGGGCAATGCTCACGGCGGGAACGACAGCCTCACCGGGGGATCGAGCCCCGATCGCCTGGCGGGCGATGCGATGAGCTACGCTCCTTCCTCACCCGGCTCGATCACCGGAGGCACGGATACCCTCAACGGTGGCGGCGGCAATGATCTCCTGTGGGGCGGCCCGAACAACGACACGTTCGTCTTCAACACGGGCTCCGGCCAGAACATCATCAACGACTTCAATCAAGGCAACCAGGCTGTCGGCAGCACCACCACCGAACACGACGTGATCAACCTGCATGACTACGGCTTCGCAGACTGGGCAGCCGTCTCCAGCCTCATCGGCGACAATAGCGCCGGCGATGCCGTGATCCACCTCACCGCCAACGATACGATCACGTTGGACGGCGTGCACACGGCGGCCCTTCACCCAACGGACTTCGTCATCTGACGGCTCACAGCCAAGCAGGATGATGGGATGGTGGTCACGAGAGAATCGTCGAGGCCAGGCCCGTCATCCTGCCAAAGGCATGAGCAGGAGCGGATCAAGGCCCAAGCTGCGATACGCAACCTCACGCCGCCTTCAGCCCGCGCAATACCAGCGCGAGCGTCGCATCGACGCGCGCCGAGAGATCGGGATCCTTCCATTCGTCGGCGTGGGCCGGATGGTGGAAGCGGACGGTGGCATCGAAGATCGCGCGCGCGGTGGCCTTGACGTCGCCCACCTCAAACACGCCCTGCTTCACGCCGTCGGTCAGGATCGCCGCGATCTGGTCGATCATGGTGTCCTTGTGACACTTGACGGCTGCACAGGCCTCGCGCGCCAGGGTCAGATAAGTCTCGAACATCTCGGGATCGTCGAGCACGCGCGAACGCTTGGCGGCGAACAGGGTGCGCAGCCAGCGATCGAGCCGCGCCGGAGCCGGGCCCTGCTCTTCGGCGAGCTGGCGTAAGGGCGCGTCGATGCGGTCCAGCCACCGTTTGGCGACGGCCTCGCGCAGCGAAGCCTTGCTCGGGAAATGGCGGTAGACGCTGCCGTGGCTCACATCGAGCGCACGGGCCACGTCGACCACGGTGGCTTTGGCGAGTCCGTAACGCCGCAGCACGTCCTCGGTGACTTCGAGGATCCGCTCCGGCGTCAAGATAACGGCTTCGTTCATGCCAGCACCATGTTCCCGTTGAGGGCTCAGTTACCCGGCGACGGAGCTGCTTCCGAAGCGCCCGTACCGGTCGTTTCGGAAAGCTCTCGCCTTAATGAGGCAGTTTTGCAGCCTGCGCCGCGATCTGGCGCGCCACCAGTAAATTGAGCCAGTGCCCAATCGTCCCGGTCAAATTGATGATTTCGGTCGTCATTGTCGTAAGTCTCCAATCAATTGGCGGTCCCGATTGTTCAATGCGACCCTCAATCCCCCATTTGTTTGGGACGTCGGGCTCCCGGGATGCCGCCAGACGCCCAACCGGAGCGTCTGAGAACGGATATACAGGTCCCGCTGACAGATTTCAATATCTGTCAGTCAATGATCCGTGATTGACAGTTAATATCTGCGAGCTTCCCCCCTGAGGCCGGCCGCCGATCGCCGCGGCCAGGCCGATGACCCCGCCAGCCCAATCATCCCCCGCTACCTTGCCGGCGCCGTTTGTTTCGCCCTCCCCGCTCTGCTAGATCACGGCGTAAAAAACATTTTGGCAGGTCGCCCCTCCTGGGTCGCCCGCCCACCTTCCTGGAGCAGTCCAATGATCCCCCGCTATACCCGCCCGGAAATGGCCTCGATCTGGGAGCCGCAGACCCGGTTCAAGATCTGGTTCGAGATCGAGGCGCATGCGGCGGACGCCCTTGCCGGGCTCGGCACGATTCCCAAGGAGGCCGCCAAAACGGTCTGGGCCAAGGCCAAGGACGCCACTTTCGACGTCGCCCGCATCGACGAGATCGAGCGCGAGACCAAGCACGACGTCATCGCCTTCCTCACCCACCTTGCCGAGATCGTTGGCCCCGAAGCGCGCTTCGTCCATCAGGGCATGACGTCCTCCGACGTGCTCGACACCTGCCTCAACGTCCAGCTCACCCGCGCCGCCGACCTGCTGCTCGCCGACCTCGACAAGGTGCTGGCGGCGCTGAAGAAGCGCGCCCTCGAGCACAAGATGACGCCGACCATCGGCCGCAGCCACGGCATCCACGCCGAACCTGTGACCTTCGGCCTCAAGCTCGCTTATGCCTATGCGGAGTTCTCGCGCGCTAGGGAGCGACTGATCGCGGCGCGGAAGGAAGTCGCGACCTGCGCCATCTCCGGCGCGGTCGGCACTTTTGCCCAGATCGATCCGCGTGTCGAACAGCATGTTGCCAAGGCCATGGGCCTCGTCCCCGAGCCGATCTCGACGCAGGTCATTCCCCGCGATCGCCACGCGATGTATTTCTCGACGCTCGGCGTGATCGCGTCCTCGGTCGAGCGTTTCGCGGTCGAAATCCGCCACATGCAGCGCACCGAAGTGCTGGAAGCCGAGGAGTTCTTCTCCGAAGGGCAGAAGGGTTCGTCCGCGATGCCGCACAAGCGTAATCCGGTGCTCTCGGAAAACCTCACCGGGCTGTCGCGCATGGTGCGCGCCTATGTGACGCCGGCGCTGGAGAACGTCGTACTCTGGCACGAGCGCGACATCTCGCACTCCTCCGCCGAGCGCATGATGGGCCCGGACGCGACGGTGACGCTCGACTTCGCGCTGGTGCGCCTCGCCGGCCTGATCGACAAGCTGCTGGTGTACCCCGCCAACATGCAGAAGAACCTCGACCGCCTCGGCGGCCTCGTGCATTCGCAGCGCGTGCTGCTGGCGCTGACGCAGAAGGGCGCAAGCCGCGAGGACGCCTACAAGCTCGTGCAGCGCAACGCCATGCCGGTCTGGCGCGGCGAAGGCGACTTCCTCCAGCTCCTGAAGAAGGACGCTGAAGTGAAGAAGTATCTGACCGACGCCGAGATCGAGGAGCAATTCGACCTCGGCTATCATTTCAAGCACGTCGATACGATCTTCAAGCGCGTGTTCGGCGAAAGCTGAACGTCATTCGTAGCCCGGGTGAGCGCAGCGACACCCGGGACTTCCCTCACAAAGATCCCCGATGTCGCTTCGCTCATCCGGGCTACAAATCAAGGCGGATCCTCCCCATGCCCATCGTCAACCGCGTCGCCGCCCTCTCCGACGAAATGGCCGCCTGGCGCCATGACTTCCATGAGAACCCGGAGCTGCAATACGACGTCCACCGCACCGCCGGCATCGTCGCCGATCGCTTGCGGGAGTTCGGCTGCGACGAGGTGGTGACGGGCATCGGCCGCACCGGCGTCGTCGGTGTGATCCGCGGCCGCAAATCCGCCTCGGGCAAAACCATTGGCCTGCGCGCCGACATGGACGCGCTGCCGATCATGGAGACGTCGGGCGTCGCCTACGCCTCCAAGGTCCCCGGCAAGATGCACGCCTGCGGTCATGACGGCCACACGGCCATGCTGCTCGGCGCCGCCAAATATCTCGCCGAGACGCGCAATTTCGACGGCACGGCCGTCGTGATCTTCCAGCCCGCGGAAGAAGGCGGCGGCGGCGGCAAGGCGATGGTCGAGGACGGGCTGATGACGCGCTGGAACATCCAGGAGGTCTATGGCATGCACAATATGCCGGGCCTGCCCGAAGGACATTTCGCGACCACGCCCGGCGCGATGCTCGCCTCCTCCGACAACATCCAGATCACGGTCCACGGCAAGGGCGGCCACGCCGGCGCGGGTCCGCACAAGTCCATCGACAGCGTGCTGATCGGCGCCCAGATCGTCAACGCGCTGCAATCGATCGTCGCGCGCAACGTCGATCCGCTGAAGTCCGCCGTCATCTCGATCACGCAATTCCATTCCGGCACGGCCTTCAACATCATCCCGGAGATCGCCGAGCTCGGCGGCACCGTGCGCACGCTCGACCCTGAAGTGCGCGATCTCGTCGAGCGCCGCATCGGCGAAGTCGCCGACAGCGTCGCCCGCGCCTATGGCGGCTCGGCGGAGACGAAGTACACGCGCATGTACCCGGTGACGATGAACCATGCGCGCGAGGCCGGCCTTGCCGCCGACGTCGCCCGCGACATCGTCGGTGCCGAGCGCGTCAACGACAAGTTCATTCCCATGATGGGCGCCGAGGACTTCTCCTTCATGCTGGAAGCCCGCCCCGGCGCGATGATCCTGGTCGGCATGGGCGACGGCAACGAGTGCCACCACCCGGCCTACGTCTTCAACGACAACATCCTAGGCCACGGCGCGTCTTATTGGGCGCGACTCGTCGAAACGCGGATGCCGGCGGGTTAGCGCAGGTCTCGTACGGTGGGCAAAGCGAAAGCGTGCCCACCACAGCCTTCTTCGCTGCGAATGGTGGGCACGGCGACACCGCTCATCCCTGATATTGCAGCACGTGCATGCCGGCGTTCCAGTCGGAGACGAACATCAGTCCGTCCGGCCGGACATAGGCGTCACAGGTCTTGGCCGCGAGCGCGACGTTCGGGCGGGGATCGATGAGCTTTTTCGGTGTCGGCGGCACCCAATACGCGATCTCCTTCGGTGCGAAGGCGTCCCTGACGTCGAACACCCTGACGCCGGCATTGTTGTAGGTCGCGAAGATCGTCTCCTCGCTCTGGAACGAGCCCGGGCGGTTCTCGTGCAGATTATGTGGCCCGAAGGTGCCGTTCGTGCAGAAATCGCGGTCGCGCGGGGTCGGCAGGGTTGCGATCGGCACCGGATTTCCAGGCGCGCGCACGTCGAGGACGAATGTATGGAACAGGCCCTTGGCGCATTGATCCGCATTGGCTTCGTCCGCGACGATCGCAAGCTGTCGCTTGGGCAGCGGCAGCGGCGTATGCGTGCCGCCAGCGAAGGGCGGCGACCAGTTGATTTGGGACAGCAGCTTTGGATTGGTGGGATCGCTGATGTCATGAATGGTGAAGCCGCCATCGCGCCACGCGGCATAACCGCGATCGCCCGCCGTGATCATGTGATGGAGCGCAAAGCGCTTGCCCTTCGGCGTCGCCGGCTCGCCGGCCGCGCGGTTCATGCCCGGCAGCCACCATTTCGCGACGATCTCCGGCTTGGTGATGGTCTTGAGATCGACCACGCAAAGGATGTGGTCGGTGAAGCCGTCGAGATGCGCCGACACATAGGCATAGCGGCCGCCTGGCCACCACAGCCGGTTGATGCCGAAGCCAGGCATTTCGAGGAACGCGATCTCGCGCATCTCATTCGGTTTCGATATGTCGTGGATCGAGAGGCCGCAGCGGAATTTCTTGGCCCTGGTGATGCTGTCGACCAGCGTGTTCTCGAAATAGCCGCGCATGTTGTCGTAGGACTGCATCGCGACGATGTTGGCGCCGTTCGCAAGCAGCAGAAAATCTTCCGCCACCTGTAAATGGTGGGTGCGGGTGTATTGCCCTGCGGTGAAGAAATTGACCGGCTTCAGCGCACGCGGATCGGATGCGTCTAGGATCGTCACGCCGTCGCTGAACATGTGTCCGACATAGACGTGCTGCCGGTTGAACATCACCTGCACACTGTCGGGCCGTCCGCCGATATCGCTATAGGAGACGTGCTTGATGCCCTTGCCGATGCCCTCGGGAGGAATGTCTACCTCCGAAGCCGATGCGGACCTCGACCACCCGAAAAGCGCTGCGGATCCGAACACGGCCGACAATTGCTGAAGGTGGCCGCGGCGAGAGAATTGTGGCATCGGTTTCCCCCATTTTCTAGGGATGATGCTCGCTCGCGGCAAGGCATGCAAGCTGAGAAGTTCGCGCCCCTGATGAGCGCCGAGGGCATCAGTGCATGCTCACCTTCCCGGCGCGCATTGAATGCGCCGGATGGTCCAAGCACTCGAGCAATCCGCAAGAGCTCGAGACGAGGATGCTGTGCTCAGCGATGCACGACTAATTGCACACTTCCGCTTGTGACATGCCCGCGCTACCCGGCCTCGGATCTCGCACAATGCGACACCCTTTCGCCACCGGCCTGCATCCAGCACTCGTGCAGATTATCTGTCCTGAGGCTTGCGATTTTGGGGCAGCAGATTCCGCTTCTCTCCTATCCGTGTCCCGCCGCTTCGAATCCTCGCGCGTCGCGACCGGCTTCTTCTCTGGCAGTTTCTCGCATTCGTTGTCGTCGCCGACATGATAGCCGGCCCGGCAGGTGATCTTCGCGCATTGATCGCCATCGGCTTTGAAGCCGAAATTGCACACCAGCGGACAGACCCGGCCCGGCTTTGCCTTCAGCGCATCGAGCGCGTCGACACTCGCAAGCTTCGCGTCGAACTGGGTGCCTGCATATTTGTTGAACAGCGTTAGCGAGCGCTGCGACGCGGCGTTCCAGTCGCCGTCGGCGGTAGACGAAAGGCAGCCGACGCGGCGCAGTTCGCTCTGCAAGGATTTCGCGAGATCGCCGGGCGGCGGAGCACTGGGCGGCGGCGCCAGCGCAGCGACCTTCCTGCTCTCGGCGTCAGCCGCCTGCTTGTCCGCTGCCTGCTTCGCTGCCGCCTCAGCTGCCGCCTTCTCCATCGCCCGCTTCTCCGCGAGCGACTTGGCCGCGGCAGCTTCGGCCGCCTTGCGATCTCGTTCGGCCGCCTCCGCCTTGGCTTGCTCGACCTGCTTGGCTTTCTCGGCCGCGATCCGCGCCTCTTCCGCGGCTTTCGCAGCAGCGGCCGCTTTCTCCTGCTCGGCCTTCTGGGCTCGTTCGGTCGCGAGCCTCGTCTTCTCCTGTTCGGCTAGACGCGCCTTCTCCGTCGCCGCCGTGCGATCCTCCTCGGCGGCAATCTTCTTCAACTGCACGCGGGCGAGGTTGGCGTAAAAGCCGTCCGGATAGGTCTGGAGGAATGCTTCCCAGGCCTCGCGCAGGCCGGCCTGAAGGGCAAGCTCGTAGTCTTTGCGCACACTGTCCTGCGGATTTGCCTGCGGACCGGCTGCGGCGGCCGGCCTTGCCGGCACCAGCGGCACATCGCTGCCACCCAGAGAGCCATAGACATACGGCTCCTGCTTGTTGCCGGTTTTCTTCAAGACGTCGTCACGGACAAACCCGAACGCCTTGCGCAAATCGAGCCCAGGCTTCGGCAGATGATCGGTCAACGCGACCGCGAACGGGCTATTGCGGGAGTCGCCATCGGACGCTGTCGATCCCGCCTTGGCCGCAAACGCGATCATCGTGTTCGGACTGGTTGGCTCAACCTTGGCAAGTCCGCCACCAATCGCGCGCGAGGCCAGGGTGCGCTTCATCGTCTTGGCAAAAGGATTGTCACGACAGGCATCGAGGATGACGAGACGGAGTTGTTTGGCCGGTTCGACCGCATACAGCGCGCGATCCAGCGCGACGGTCTCGTCGAGGACGTCGCCGTCGGTTTCCAGCATGGCATCGGTTGGAACGAGGTAGTTGTTGCCGTCCAGCTCGATGCCGTGGCCCGCATAGTAGATCACCGCCATGTCGGCATCGCGCGTCCTGGCCGCGAACTCGCGTAGCGATCGCCGCATTTCGCTGGCATTGAGGTCCAGCCTGATCTCGACCGAATCGAAACCCGCATTCCTGAACATGCCGCCGACCAGCCCGGCGTCGTTCACCGGGTTCGCGAGCCGCGGCGCGTTCTTGTAGGCAGAATTGCCGATCACGAGCGCAACGCGCTTGTCGGCGAGGGCCGGGCTGCAGCTCGCCAGAACAAGAAGAACAAGAACTTTGAGCCCGAGGGCGCAATCTCGGAAGGCAGGCATCGCCATCAGTTACACACCTCACCGGTGATCTTGACGCTGGCGTTGCTAGGATGGGGAACCAACGCGAGCCGACATCCCTTAGCAATCGGCCTGCATCCTGCGTTGTTGCAGATCATCTGCCCGGACGCTTGCGATTTCGGTGCCGCAGATTCTGCGTCCTTCCGGTCTTGGTCGCGCCTTCTCGGCTCGTCGCGGGCGGTAGGCGCTGGCTTCTTCTCCTGAATCTTCTCGCATTCGTTGTCGTCACCGACGCGATAGCCGGCGCGGCATGTAATTTTTACGCATTGATCCCCGTCGGCCTTGGAGCCGAAATTGCAAATGAGCGGGCAGACCCGTCCGGGCTTCGCTTTCAGTGCATCGAGCGCGTCGACGCTTGCCAGCTTGGCGTCGAATTGGGTGCCGGCATATTTGTTGAACAGGGCCAGAGAACGCTGCGATGCGGCGCTCCAGTCGCCGTCGGCGGTGGCGGACAGACAGCCGACGCGGCGCAATTCACTCTGCACGGATTTTGTCAGATCAGCCGCCGACAATGTGGATGCCGGCGCTGGCGCAAGGGCTGCAACTTTCTGCTCGGCCTCAGGCATCTGCCGATCGGCCACAGGCTTGGCGGCCCGCTCCGCCTTCTCGGCGGCCTGCCTGGCAACAAGCTCGGCCTTGGCCTGCTCCGCCGCCTGCTTTTCCGCCTGTGCTTTTGCCGCGGCAGCTTCGGCCAGCTTGCGCTGGTGCTCCGCTGCCTCCGTCCTCGCCTGCTCGATCTGCTTCTGTTTCTCCGCCGCGATCCGGGCCTCTTCGGCCGCCTTCGCCGCCGCGGCCGCCTTGTCCTGCTCGGCCTTCTGGGCGCGTTCGGCAATAAGCCTTGCCTTCTGCTGCTCGGCCGCATTCGCTTTTTGCTCGGCCAACGCGCGCGTCTCCTCGGCGCCAATCTTGTTCAATTGGCCCTTGGCGAGATTCGCATAGAACCCCTCGGGATATTGCGCCAGGAAGGCTTCCCAACCGTCGCGCGTGGCAAGCTGCAGCGCGAGCTCGTAATCCCTGCGAATAGAATCCTGCGGGTTGGCCTGCGGCCCGGTCGCTGCCGGCTTGGTCGCGACCAGCGGCACATCGTCGCCTCCCAGCGAGCCATAGACATAGGGCTCCTGCTTGTAGCCGGTGCTCTTGAGCACGTCATCGCGCACGAAGCCGAACGCCTTGCGCAAATCAAGGCCTGGCTTGGGCAGGTGCTCGACCAAAGCGACGGCAAACGGGCTGTTCCTGGAGTCGCCGTCGGACGCTGTCGAACCGGCCTTTGCCGCGAACGCAATCATGGTGTTGGGGCTGGTCGGCTCGACCTTGGCGAGGCCGCGTCCGATCGCGCGCGAGGCCAGCGTCCGCTTCATAGTCTTGGAAAACGGATTGTCACGGCACGCGTCCAGGATGATCAGGCGCAGCTGCTTGGCCGGCTCCACCGCAAACAGCGCACGCTCGACCGGGATGGTTTCGTCGAGCACGTCGCCATCGGTCTCCAGCGTCGCGTCAATCGGAATGAGATAGTTGGTGCCTTCCAGCTCGATGCCGTGGCCGGCGTAATAGATCACCGCCATATCGGCATCGCGGGTCCTGCCGGCGAACTCACGCAACATGCGCCGCATCTCGCTCGCACTGAGATCCAGCCTGACGTCGACGGAATCAAATCCCGCCTTCTTGAACATGCCGCCGACCAGAGTGGCATCGTTGACGGGGTTGCCGAGCTTGGGCGCGCTCTTGTAGGCGGAATTGCCGATGACAAGCGCAACCCGCCGGTCCGCATGGGCCGGTCCGCAGGCGAGGCCAATGGCCAAAATCAACAAAGCAAATATCCGAAACGGAATCACTTGCGTCCCCCCGGATGCAATTCCACGAGACTATTCGGACCATCGCTCAATTACCAATTCTTCCTATGTGATATTTGTCACATAAGAGGCTCTCTCAGGGGTATGGATAATGCGACGAAGCGTCGCCCTGCTTTCGAGCTGACGCCAAAGCCATCTGTTGAGTCCGTTACATTTGCACCACTTCGTGGCGCATCACGAACGGTGCAAGCAGTGCGTGCACCTCGCTTGCAACCGCCTCGCGCTGGGCCGCCGGCAGCCCGGCCAGCGTCACGGTGGCGATCGAACCGTGGCTGCCGTGAGCGCCGACCCTGACGTTGCAGTCGATGCCGCGCTCGGCAAGCGGTGTCAGCACCTTCGTGAAGACGCGCTCGGCTGCGTCCCAGCGCAGCTGCGGCTTGAACACTTTGCCGACGCCCGTCACCGGCATCGGATCTATCGGGATGACCTGCACCGGGACAGCCGCGCGCTCCGGCGTACGCTCGCGCACCCATGTCTCCAGCTCGCCGGGTTCGACGGTCGCGCCCGGCTTCAGTTGCACATACCCCACCGGCAGCTCGCCGGCATAGGCGTCGGGCTGGCCGACCACCGCGGCGAAGCCGACCGCGGGATGCCGGAACATGATCTCCTCGATCGGCGCCGGATCGATGTTGTGGCCGCCGCGGATCACGAGATCCTTGGCGCGGCCGGTGATCCAGAGATAACCGTCGGCATCGAGCCGGCCAAGATCGCCGGAATTGACCCAGACTTCGTCGACGAAGGCACCCTTGTTGTGCTCGTCGTTCAGATAGCCGCCGAACACGCCTGGGCCCGCCATGATGACGACGCCGATCTCGTCCGGCGCGCAGTCGCGGATCAGCTTGCCCTCGGCATCGAGCTGAACGATGCGGACCCGCGCGTAAGGCATGGGAAGGCCGACCGAACCGAGCCGGATCGGCCGCGACCGGTAGGCCAGCGTGTGCACGCTCGAGGTCTCGGTCATGCCGTAGACCTCGACGACCGGCAGCTTGAGCTTGTCCTGGATCGCAGACCCGACCGCGACCGGGATCGCGGAGCCGCCACCGGCTGCATATTTCAGGCTGGAGATGTCGGCACTGCCAGGCGGCACCGCGAGCGTCGCGGCGAGTACAGTCGGCACGCTCGACAGCGCCTCCGGCTTGAAGCGCTCGACCAGTTGCCAGATGTTCTTCACCGCATTCGGATTGCGCCATCCGCTCGGCGACAGCACGACCAGCGAACCGCCTGCCGACAGCGTCGTCAGCACCTGCGTCAACGAGCCCCCGACGTGAAACAGCGGCATGCCAAACAGCATGTTGGCGCCCGGCTTCGACTTCAGCAGCAGATTGAGTGCCCAGGCCTGATAGACTTGGTTGGCATGCGTGTGCCGCACCAGCTTTGGCGTGCCGGTGGTGCCGCCGGTGTGGAAATAGGCGGCGATGTCGCGGCCCAAAATCTTTCGCCCACTGATCAGGCGGTCCGAAGGCTGCTGCTTGATCAGGTCGCTGAAGGCATAGATGCCGTTCGCCGGATCGCCACCGCCGAACACCTGCACGATCGCCTTGAGGTGCTTGAGTTGCGGCCTGATCTGCTCGACTTTCTGCCAGATGTCGGTGCCCGGCATCGGCCCGAGCGCCACCAGGATTTTCGTATTCGCGGCCTCGAGGATCTCCGCGATCTGGTGCGGCTCCAGCAGCGGATTGACGGGATTGGCGATGCCGGCGGCCTCCGCGCCGAACAGCGTTACAAAGGCGTCCGGCACCAGCGGCAGCATGAAGCTGACGACGTCGCCCTTCTCGACGTCAAGCGCGTGAAACATGTTGGCGGCCTGCGTGACGCGCGCGATGAAGTCGCGGTACGTGACCACGACCGGCGTGTCGGCCGGATCGGCATTTTGCAGGAACTGGATCGCCGGGCCGTCGGGGTTGCGGACCGCACCCAGCCTGATGGCGTCGTAGGTGCTCTCGGCCGCGACGCGATCGGCGTAAGGGACCTGCTCGAAGGCTCGAACCTCGGCGTCCGTCGCCAAGTCCGGATAGTCGCTGCCGATGAGCCGATCGAGCGCATGGATGCCCGCCATGGAACTCCGTCCTCCCTCAGATGCATTTCCCCGCGCCCTGTCTTTTTGACTTTTGGGGTTGGCGAGGCCTCGACCGATTGGCCGGCCGAGCACGGGCAGAATGATGGATGATTTGGCGTTCGTCCATGACCTAACGTCGGCGACAATGGACTCTGGCACAGGCCTTTGAACCTGCGCGCCCGATCCGGGGACCAAGAACTGGCATCGGACTCACATTGCAGCGCCCTTGCCAGCGCCCTGCCGCAACACTCGAGGTGATCATGACTACGCCCCCGCGGGATTGCGCCACCCGGCTGTTCATCGCCTTCGCCGTGACAGCGGAAATCATGACATCGGTGATCGCCCTGCCCCGCGCGGCACTCGCCGAGGACGGCCAGCTCGACAAGATGCGCGCCAAGATCTCGGCCTTCATCAGCGACAAGATGGAGAAGCTCGGCGGGTCACGCATCGTCTACAGGGTAGACACCGATGGCCTGCGTGAGAGCGTCGTCACGGATTTGCGCGACGACGTCTACAAGAACCTGCGCGATGGCAAGATCGCCTTCTCCGGTCTTGCGATCCGCGACGGCGGCGTCGAGTTGAAGATTGCCGACGTCAAGGGCCGCGAGCAACTCGCACGCAAGCTCGCGTCGGCCGCAAAAGGATTGCCGTCGCATGCACTCGCCGTGACCGACGGCAGCGACGGACTGGTCAGGCTCGCGCCGACCAATGCGGCATCCGCCGCGCGGTTGCACGAACTCGTCGAAGATGCCATCGCCATGATCGAGCAGCGTCTGAAGGAGGCCGGCGTCCAGCTCGCCAGCGTCCAGCCCGATGGCACCGACCGCATCCGAATCTTCCTGCCCGGTGTGATGGAGCCCGAGCGCGTCACCGCGGTCTTCGCCCGAAGGGTCAAGGTCGGCTTCCGCCTGATCGACCTCTCCATGCCGCCTGAGCAGGCGCAATCCGGCACGCCCCCGGCAGGCACGGAAGTCCTGCCCGGCTTCAAGGACAAGAGCCTTTATCTGGTCGCCAAGGACAGCGTGCTCGACGGCGACGACATCAGCTATGCGGGCCCGGGGTTTGCGAGCGCCACGAAAGAGCCGATCGCCTCGTTCCGCTTCAACGGCCGCGGCACGCGGCGCTTTGCCCACCTCACCGAGGAGAATATCGCAAAGCCCTTCGCCATCGTGCTCGACGGCAAGGTGATCTCCGCCCCCATAATCCGCGAGCCCATCACCGGCGGCTCGGGCCAGATCTCCGGCAATTTCACTCTGGAGGAAGCAAACAGCGTCGCCATGCTGCTGCGCGCCGGTTCGCTGCCGGGGCATCTCGGCCTGGTCGAGCAGCAGGTCGTGCCGCCCGCCAAGCCCTGAGGCGGGGGATCGCCCCACGCCCTCGCCTGGTCCCGCCCCGTCGGCAGCCGAGATCCACCGCGCCGAGGCTCGGACCCGGTAGCCCCCGAATCGCGGGCGCGCCACGGCCATACGCACCGCCAAACAGGCAATTGCCGAAACGCCCGATCAGGCTAAAATTTGCCCCTTGCGGCACGGCGGCCGAAAGCTTCATTCAAGCGGTCGTCGTACGATTTCGGCTATGGTGTCGAGAATACGACCGTGACTGAAGGCCTTACGCGGGGATAGTACCATGCCGT
Organism: Bradyrhizobium sp. WSM4873; assembly: GCF_055811355.1. Classification (NCBI taxonomy): domain Bacteria; kingdom Pseudomonadati; phylum Pseudomonadota; class Alphaproteobacteria; order Hyphomicrobiales; family Nitrobacteraceae; genus Bradyrhizobium; species Bradyrhizobium sp. WSM4873. Next base: position 323,922 of record NZ_JBVVPS010000002.1, read on the forward strand.
CCGGCAGCGCAGACATTTCGTCGATCCTCGACCGCATTCTCGAGGCGGCGACGGATAACCTCAGGATCGCGAAGATCCTGGTCCAGATGGGCCTCGATCCGAACAACGTCACCTATGACTCGATCTTCAATCGGATGCTGGAGATCTTCGTCCAGAACATCACGGTGGCCAATATGTTCGCCGCGGTCGGGGCCGGTTTCTTCGTCGCGACTCTTCTGATGCGGACCATGGTGCCGTTGCGCGTCGCCAACATGGTCGGCTGCGCATTCTTCGCCGTCTTCGGCGCGCTCTCCGCCAACGTCTCGACCTTCCTGCTCTATCTCCTGCTGCTACCGATCAACGCCCTGCGCCTGCGGCAGATGCTCAAGCTGGTCAAGAAGGCGCGCCATGCGGCCGAAGGCGACATGTCGATCGAATGGCTCAAGCCGTTCATGACCGAACGCAAATATCGCCGCGGCGACACGCTGTTCAAGCTGCGCGATCCGGCCAACGAGATGTTCCTCACCGTCACCGGCAAGTTCCTGGTCAAAGAGATCAACATCGAGATCCTGCCCGGAACGCTCATGGGCGAGCTCGGCTTCCTCACGCCGGACAACCGGCGCACCGGAACGGTCGAGTGCATCGAGGACGGCCAGGTGCTGACGATCACCTACGACCGGCTGCTCGAGATCTACTTCCAGGATCCGCAGTTCGGCTATTACTTCCTGGTGCTGACCAGCCAGCGCCTGCTGCAAAACATCGAGCGCCTGCAGAAGCAGCTGGCAACAGAAAGGGCCGCCACCACGAACAGGATCGCGTGATCGATCGCCTCACCACTCAGTTCAAGAGCAGCGCCATGCCCGGGTCGCCCTTCTCCATCGCACGCCGATAGCCCGCCCGCGCGCCGATGCGGCCGAGATATTTGACCACGTTGGGACAGCGCGACACGTCATAGGGCTGGAAGTAGCGCATGGTGGTGAGCGAGAAAACTGTCATGATGTCGGCGGTCGTGAAGGCACTGCCCGCAAGGTATTCGGCCTCGCGAAGCCTTGCGTCGAGAAGATCGTAAGCCCGATCGAGACGCCCCTTCATCGCGAGCAGGGTCGGATTGTCCTTGGCGAGATCGAGCCGGCTCAGGATCATCATCCGCCCCATGCCGGGTTGCAGGGTGCCATTGGCGAAATGAAGCCAATACAGAAACTGCGCGAAGGCGGGATCAGTGGGACCGAGCACGAGTCGGCCGTTGCCATATTTCGCAAGGATGTAGTCGACGACGGCGGCGGATTCCGCGAGCACCAGCTCGCCGTCGGTGATCACAGGGGCCGTGCCAGCCGGATGCAGCGCCTTGTACTCGGACGGAGCCAGCATGGTGACAGGATCACGCGTATAGCGCTTCAGCTCGTAGGGAATCCCCAGCTCCTCGCACAGCCAGACGATTCGCTCGGACTGCGACTTGCCGAGATGATGGACGGTGAACATGAGGCCTCCTGAAGACATGAAGCAGAACGTGGGATGCGCCACGAGAACGCATGGGTGTGCTTGCGACTAGGCCTCGTCCGTCACCATCCGCGCCACGACGCGGTCGCGGCGGATGAAATGGTGCCACAGGGCGGCGATCACGTGAATCGCGATCAACGCGAGCAGCACATAGGCAAAGAGGATGTGGCGGTCTTCATAGGCGCCCGCCGCCGCGCGGTCGGGAGCGGTGAATTGCGGCACGTGAAACAGGCCGAAAAAGTCCGAATAATCAGGTGCGTGCGCACCGGAATGCGCCCAGCCGAGCATGGCGACGATGATGACGGCGAGATAGAGCGCGCCGTGACTGACATGGGCCGCGACCTTATGCCAGCGCGAGGTCTCGGCCGGCATGGTCGGCGTCGGGTTGGCGAGGCGCCAGACCAGGCGCAGCACCGTGAGCAGCAGGATCACATAGCCGATATCGGCGTGGATCGAGCGGTAGAAGAAGCGGTCGGGACGCGCCGGGATGTGGTTCATCCACCACCCGAAGCCGATCATGCCGATGATGGTCAGCGCCAGAATCCAGTGCAACCATCGGGAAATGCTGCCCCAGCCGTTGCTGGTATTTCTGATCATGTCGGCTCTCCGGAGTTTTGCGGGCCTGTCCCTCCCCGCACTGCAGTACGGCAGCTGATACCGGGACCATGCGGCAATCGCGAAATTGAATCCATCCAAATTGGCCCTCAACGCCCCTGCCGCAAAACCGCCTCAAAAACCGAATGGTAACCACGTCGGGATAGAGTGTTCACGTGACCAATTCTCCGACGATTCTGGTGTTCGATTCCGGCCTTGGCGGGCTCACGGTTCTGCGTGAGGTCGTGGCTGCGCGCTCCGACGCGCATTACGTCTACGTCGCGGACGACGCCTTCTTCCCCTACGGCCACCACAGCGAGGACGCGATCATCGCCCGCGTGGTGCCGCTGATGGGGGAATTGGTCGGCACGCACGATCCTGACCTCGTCGTCATCGCCTGCAACACGGCGTCCACTTTGGTCCTATCGCATCTGCGCGCCGCTTATTCCCTGCCCTTCGTCGGCACGGTGCCGGCGATCAAGCCGGCCTGCGCGCAGTCGAGGAGCCGGCGGGTGTCGGTGCTCGGCACCAAGGGCACGGTGAAGCGCGAATACACCAAGGCGCTGATCCGCGATTTCGCGCAAGGCTGCGAGGTGACACTGGTCGGCTCGCCCGAGCTGGCCGCGCTGGCTGAAGCCGAGCTCAGCGGCTCTCCCGTCAGCGACGACTCCATCCTCGCCGAGCTCGCCCCGTGTTTCGTCGGCGATGCCGGGGACGCAGGCGCACGCACCGACACGGTGGTGCTCGCCTGCACGCATTATCCGCTGCTGCTCGACCGGCTGAAAAAGCTCGCGCCCTGGCCGGTCGACTGGATCGATCCGGCGCCCGCGATCGCCCGCCGCGTCTCGGAGCTGCTCGGCCCGCACACCGGTGGCATCGCGCAATCCGGTGCCGAGATGATCTTCACTTCGAACCGCGTGCATGACCTTTCGGCCATGCTGACGCCGTTCTTCGGCGGCCGCATTCCGGCCTGACCTTGCGCCTCGATGGCGCGCTGCTAGGCTCCGCCGTCGTCGTTATCGCCAAGATGATCGCAAGGCTCTCCATGTCGCTCCCCGCAACGCCGCTCAATCGTCTCCGCCAGCTCTGGCGCGAGGGTCGTCCCGCCTTCGGCGCGATCGCGACGATCCCGAGCGTGCAGACCGTGCAGATCATGGCGCGCTCCCTCGACTGGATCATCGTCGATCTCGAGCACGGGCCGATTGGACTGACCGAAGCACATGCGATGATCGCGGCCACCACCGGCACACCATGTACACCGCTGGTGCGGATCGCAGCGAACGAGCCATGGCTTGCGAAGGCACCGATGGACATCGGCGCCTTCGGCATCAATTTCCCGATGATCACCAATTGCACTGAAGCCGAGAAAGCGGTGCGCAGCGTGCGCTATCCGCCGCGCGGCGATCGGCTCTGGGGTCCGTTCCATGCACCATTCCGCTGGGGCCAGTCGATGCCGGACTACATGGCCAGCGCCGACGACGAGATGATCTGCATGATCACCATCGAGCACGTCGACGCCGTCAATCGCATCGACGAGATCATGGCCACGCCCGGCATCGACGTCGCCGTAATCGGCCCCGGCGATCTCGCCACCTCCATCAACAAGCGCGGCCAGATGGACGATCCGGAATTGCTGGAGCTGGTGGCGCGGGCCGAGGCCGGCATCCTCAGAAGCGGCGTGCCGATCGGCGGCGTGGCGCGGACCGCAGACCAGGCCAACGCCCTGGTCGACCGCGGCTACCGCGCGATCGCGCTCGGCTTCGACTGGTCGCTCTTCCAGCGCGGCATCATGGCGGCGTTCGATGGGATCAGGCGCTGACGGCAAAGCCGATTGCCACCTTGCCGGGAACTGCTGCACTGCTAGGCTCAGTCGTTCCAGGGAGGAAAAACCATGCTCAAAAAGACTTTGCTCGCTCTCGCCTTCACCGGCCTCGCTGTTGCGGCCTTCGCCCAGCAGCCCGGCATCAAGCGCACCCCGCTCCAGAAGGTTGAATTTCCCGATGGCTACAACACCATCACGGCCATTGCGGAGGTTCCGGCGGGCGGCGCGGCCGGTCGCCATACCCATCCGGGCATCGAGACCGGCTACGTGCTCGAAGGCGAGCTCAATCTCCTCATCGACGGGCAGCCGGAAAAGACGCTGAAAGCCGGCGATTCCTACCAGATCCCGGCAGGCGTCGTGCACGACGCCAAAGCCCACGGCGATAAGGCTATGAAAGTGCTTGGAGTTTACATCGTCGACAAGACCAAGCCGCTGGCCTCGCCGGCACCCTGATGCGGCGAACCGACCGGCCCCACGCGGGTTGGTTCGTGCTAGAGCAGGCGACGAGCGGGAACCCCGTTCGCTGCACAAACTTTAATCAGGGGAAACCAAAGAGCGATGCGCGGGACGCCCAAGACCATTTCGCTGCCGCGTCGCCTGATCATCGACCTCATGCACGCCTCGATGGGCGTGCCTTTCGTGTCCCTTTCCCGATCGCTCGATATTGGCCCCCTGCTGGAGGCCCGCGCGGGCGCGATCGCGCCAGCCGGCTGGGCGGCCATGTTCGTCAAGGCTTTTGCCCTGGTCGCCAGGGACGAGCCGGTCCTGCGTACCGTGCATGTCAAATGGCCCTGGCCATCGCTCTACGAGCTGCCGAAGAGCGTGGCGTCGGTGGCCATTGCCCGGGTCGAGGGCGGCGAGGAATGCGTGATCCCGCAGCGAATCGTTGCTCCCGAGGCCATGACGCTGGCCGCGGTCGATGCCGAGATCCGGCGCGCCAAGACCGCCCCGATCGACGAAATTCCCATGTTCCGCAAGATCATGCGGGTGACCCGCCTGCCGCTGCCACTGCGGCGGCTGTCCTGGGCGATCGGGCTGAATTTCGGCCGGCAGCGCGGCAATTGGTTCGGCAGCTTCGCGCTGAGCTCGGTGGCCGCCTATGGTGGCGGCGAGCTTCACCCCATCACGCCCGGCCCCTTCATCGTCAGCTATGGGGTGGTCGGGCCCGACCAGACCATCCATGTCGTGATCCGCTGGGATCATCGGGTCACCGACGCCGCCCCGATCGCCCGGGTCCTGACCCGGCTGGAACAGGTCCTGAACACTGAAATCGCTGCCGAATTACGTGCGGCCGGGTCGAAGCCGATCCGAGCGGTCGGGACGTGAGTCCGGGCCATTCGCATTGACAGCGAGCCCCAAATCCTCCTAAAAGCCGCTTGCTCGCGGGCCGATTTCGGCCCGCGAAGCGTTTCGCGACCCGTGGTCCTGTCCCTTAAGCTTTGGGATCGGACCTGTCAGTGCCGGGCTAGCCCGTCACACAGGAGGGCGCGTTTCCTCAAACCATGTACCTGAAGAGGACGCGATGACTAAGCGCAGTGAGGCGAAGTACAAGCTCGATCGCCGTATGGGCCAGAACATCTGGGGCCGCCCGAAGAGCCCCGTGAACCGCCGCGAATACGGCCCCGGCCAGCACGGCCAGCGCCGCAAGGGCAAGCTCTCCGACTTCGGCGTGCAGCTGCGCGCCAAGCAGAAGCTGAAGGGTTACTACGCCAACATCTCCGAGCGTCAGTTCCACAGCATCTATGTCGAGGCCAGCCGCCTCAAGGGTGACACCGGCGAGAACCTGATCGGCCTGCTCGAGCGCCGTCTCGACGCGGTCGTGTACCGTGCCAAGTTCGTCTCGACGATCTTCGCCGCGCGCCAGTTCATCAACCACGGCCACGTCAAGGTGAACGGCCGCAAGGTCAACATCTCGAGCTATCTGGTCAAGCTCGGCGATGTGATCGAGGTCAAGGAATCCTCCAAGCAGCTCGCTCACGTCCTCGAAGCCAGCCAGCTCTCCGAGCGTGACACCCCCGACTATCTCGAAGTCGACCATGGCAAGATGACCGCGAAATACATTCGCATCCCGCACCTCTCCGACGTGCCGTTCCCGGTGCAGATGGAGCCGCATCTGGTCGTCGAATTCTATTCGCGCTAAGATCTGAATATCGAAAGGCCCCGGTTCGCCGGGGCCTTTTTGCTTAAAGAGCCACACTTCAGTGGCCGTTTACTTTCAGGAGGCGTCGCATGCTCTACACCCCTCCCCCGATCGATCCCAAAGCGCCGCCAGTGCGCATCAATCTGCTCTCGGACACGCAGACCAAGCCGACACCCGCGATGCGCGAGGCGATGGCGCGGGCGGAGGTCGGCGACGAGCAGGTCGGCGACGATCCGACCGTGAACGCGCTGTGCGAGCGCGTCGCCGAGCTGCTCGGCAAGGAAGCCGCGGTGTACATGCCGTCAGGCACGATGTGCAACGTCACCGCGACGCTGGTGCATTGCCGCTCCGGCGACGAGATCCTCGCGCATGAAAGCGCGCACATCATCGCGCGCGAAGGCGGGGCGCATGCCGCAATCGGCGGCTTTCAGGTCACGCAATTGAAGGGGCCCGACGGCCAGTTCACGCCGGAGACCTTTCGCAGAGCGCTGCATCCGCGCACCCGCTACCAGCCGCCGCAGACGGTGGTCAGCGTCGAGCAGACCGCCAATATCGGCGGCGGCACGATCTGGAAGAAAGCCGCGCTCGACGAGATCGTCGCGATCGCGAAACAACATGGCCTCGTCACCCACATGGACGGCGCACGCCTGCTCAACGCCACTGTCGCGAGCGGCATCTCCCCGCGCGACATGACCGCGGGGTGGGATTCGGCCTGGATCGACTTCTCGAAGGGCTTGGGCGCGCCGATCGGCGGCGTGCTGGCGGGCTCGCGCGCCTTCATCGATGCGGTCTGGCAGTGGAAGCAGCGACTCGGCGGCTCGATGCGACAGGCCGGAATCTGCGCGGCGGCTTGCATCTACGCGCTCGACCATCATGTCGAGCGGCTCGCCGACGATCACGCCAATGCGCGCGCGCTCGCTCGCGGACTGTCGCAGATCGCAGGCGTCGAGGTGCAGGAGCCCGAGACCAATCTGGTGTTCTTCAAGCCCGATGGTGCCGGCATTCCCGGCGACAAGATGGTCGCGGCGCTGCGCCAGCGCGGTGTGACGCTTGCGATGATGGACGGCCGCATCCGCGCCTGCACCCATCTCGACGTCAATGCGAGCCAGGTCGAGGAGACGATCGGATATATCCGCGAGATCGTGCGCGGAGCGTAAGTCCTGTAGCCCCGTAGCCCGGATGGAGCGCAGCGAAATCCGGGGCGACATCGGCAGCGGTCCCGGATTGCGCTTCGCTCCATCCGGACCACGACAGCGGGGCTAGACGAAAAGCTACCGGCCCATCGCCTGGTAGATCAGTGTCTTCAGCGTCAGTTGAATCCGGCCGCGCTGCGTCGGGGTCTGCACCATGAAGATCCCGAACAGATCGTCCTCGGGATCGATGAAGAAAAACGTGCCGCCGACGCCGTCCCAGCGATATTCCCCGAGCGGCCACGCCGTTCCAGGGGGCACCGAGGTGCGCACGGCAAAGCCGAGACCGAAGCCCGAAGACCCGCCCGGATAATAGTTCTGATCGCGCGCGATCTTCGTTTCCGGCCCGATATGATCCGAGGCCATCAGCGCGATGGTTTCTGGCTTGAGATAGCGCCGGCCCTGATAAGTGCCGCCGTTGAGCAGCATCTGGGCGAAGCGGGCATAGTCACCGACCGTGCCGACCATGCCGCCGCCGCCCGATTCCCAGATCGCGGGCCGCCTGATGTCACGGACCTGCGTCGTCGGATTGATGTTCCGATCCTCCGGCATCGGCTCGGCGATGAGCGGGAATTTGGCGGGATCTGCGACGAAGAAAGCCGTCTCGGTCATGCCGAGCGGATCGAGCAGCCGCTCCTTCTCGAATTGCAGCAGCGTCTTTCCGGCAATGATTTCGACAACGCGGCCGAGCACGTCGGTGGAATAGCCGTAATCCCACACCGTGCCGGGCTGCTCGACCAGCGGCAATGTGGCGATCTTGGCGGCGAATTCGGCGTTGGTCAGATTGCTGTTGAAGAGATTGGCGTCCGCGTAGAGCTCGCGGACCATTCCGCCGCCGTAATAGCCGTAAGGCACCCCTGAGGTGTGGCGCAGCAGATCCTTGATCGTGATGGGTCGCTCCAGCGGCTCCAGCGCCAGGGCGACTTTGCCGTCCCCGGCCTTCCTCTCGATGCCGACCTTCATGCCGGCAAAGGCCGGAATGTATTTCGAGACGGGATCGTCGAGCGAAAGCCTGCCCTCCTCAACCAGCATCATCGCCATGACTGAGGTGACCGGCTTCGACATTGAGTAGAGGCGGAAGATTGTGTCGGCGCTCATCGAGAGTTCGGTCGCGACGTCGCGGACGCCGAAATTCTGGTAATACGCCGGCTTGCCGTGCTGCTGAAGCAGCAGGATGGCGCCGGGGATCTTGCCGGTGGCGACCTCGTTGCGGATGTAGTCGGAAACCTTCGTCAGCCCCGCGGGCGAGAGCGGGCGGGCCGCAGGTCTCTCCGAGCCCGCCTTCGCAACGATGCCGCCGGCGAGAAGGACGAGCGCCGCGACCAATGCGCGGCGCCCGAACATGTCAATTCTCCATCGCTTCATAAACCAGCTGCTTCAATGTCCGCTGCACGCGCTGGCGCTCGGTCGGGGTCTGCTCCAGCAGAACGAAGAACATGTCCTGCTTGGGGTCGATCACGAAATAGCAGCCGGAGGCGCCGTCCCATTTCAATTCGCCGAGATCGCCGGGCGGCGGCGGTTTGGCGTTGCCGGGATCGGTGCGGACCGCAAGTCCGAGACCGAAGCCGAAACCATCGCCGGGGAAGTAGAAATAATCGCGATCGACGCCCGATTTGGGGCCGATCTGGTCGGTCACCATCAGCTTGAACGTCTCCGGTTTGAGAATCGTCTTGCCGTCGAGGCTGCCGCCGTTGAGCAGCATCTGCGTAAAGCGCTCATAATCGGCCATGGTCGTGACCATACCGCCGCTGGCGAACTGGATCTTCTTGACGACCGTCGGATCGTTGATCCGCCCGACCCGGAAATCGCTGTCGTTCGGCACCGGCTGCGCCAGCAGCTTCTGCTTCTCGGGATCGGTGACGAAGAAGCCGGTGTCGACCATGCCGAGCGGGTCGAGCAGCTTCTCCCGCTCGATCTCGATCAGCGGCTTGCCGGCCGCGACCTCCATCACCCGCGCCAGGATGTCGGTGGAATGGCCGTATTGCCACAGTGCGCCCGGCTGGTTGTGCAGCGGAAGTTTTGCGATTCGCTCGGCGAATTCCGCGAGGTCGAAATCGCCGGCATAGATGTTGGCCTCGCGATAGGCCTTGCGGACCAGGCTGTCGCCGTAGAAGCCGTAGGTGACGCCCGAGGTGTGCGTCATCAAATCATGCACCGTCATCGGCCGGTTCGGCGGCACGAGCTCGAGCGACTTGGTGCCGTCCTCGGCCTTCTTCTCGACGCCGACTTTCACATTGGCAAAGGACGGAATGTATTTCGAGACGGGATCGTCGAGCTTGATCGTACCTTCCTCGATCAACTTCACTGCGACAACAGAAGCGATCGCCTTGCTCATCGAGAACAGACGGAAGATCGTCTTGTCGGTGATCGGCGCGTTGCTGACCGCGTCCTGCACGCCGAAGACTTGGTGGTACACCGGCTTGCCATGTTGCTTGATGAGCACGTTTGCGCCGGCGATCTTGCCGGTCGCGACCTCGTTCTTGAAGAACTCGGTGATCCTGGCGAGCTTGTCCGGATTGAAATGCGCACCGGCCGGAATCTCGTAGGTGCCCTCCGCCCGCGCGAACGACATCGTACCCAACGACACAAGCGCGGCGCAGACCAGCGCGCGCAGTCCAGATTGTGCAATCATATCCCCTCCCCGGAACATGGCCCGGCGGGAGTGTACCGACCGCGTCATCAGGCACAAGGGCCGCCATACCGCGCCAAAACGTCCGCGTGCAGAGCCGCGCTCTTTTCCGAGAAACAACAAAATATGGCGTCGGCGACCAGCGGCGCGGCCGGCAGGGCTTCAATGGTTGCATGGACCGCAATCTTTGCGGCCTGGTCGGCCGGAAAGCCGTAAACCCCGGTTGAAATTGCGGAGAACGCCACGGAGGTCAGCTGATTGGCCTCACAGAGCTCAAGCGCACGGCGATAGCAGGAGCCCAGCGCCTCTGCCTCACCGCAAGTGCCGCCGTGCCAGACCGGGCCGACGGCATGAATCACATGGCGCGCAGGGAGAAGGTAGCCCGTGGTGATCTTGGCATCGCCGGTCGGGCATCCTCCGAGCTTCCGGCACTCGGCGAGAAGCTCGGGCCCGGCCGCCCGATGAATCGCGCCATCGACGCCGCCCCCGCCCAGGAGCGACGTATTGGCCGCGTTGACGATGGCGTCAACGCTCAGCGTGGTGATGTCAGCAACGACGACCTTGAGCTCCGCGCCGCCGATCCGGCGCGTCAGCTGGGTCACCTATCAGGCCGCGACAGCGACGCCCTTTTCGGAGAAGAGCTGCTGCAATTCACCGGCTTGGAACATCTCGCGGACAATGTCGCAGCCGCCGACGAACTCGCCCTTCACATAGAGCTGCGGAATGGTCGGCCAGTTCGAATAGTCCTTGATGCCGTTGCGCAGTTCGGCGGATTCGAGAACGTTGAGGCCCTTATAGCCGACGCCGATGTGGTCGAGGATCTGGACGACCTGGCCGGAGAACCCGCACTGCGGAAATTGCGGTGTGCCCTTCATGAACAGAACCACGTCGTTCGACTTCACTTCGTTGGCGATGAATTCCTCGATGCTCATATCCGTGTCCTTATGGGGCGGAGCCCACTCCAATCGCTTCGGGCTGGCTCAGCCGATTTAACCCGATCCTTGCCTATATATGTAGCCCAAACCGTTGTGCATCCAAAGTAAAATGGCGGCGAGCGGCCGCTGGGCGGACCTCTCTCGGCACCGCCGGCCCGTTGCATGATGGCACGAATATCATGGTCAGGGAGGACTTTCATACCGTCCCGGAGCCCCTATCTAGGACGAACCCGGCGTTTTGGAACCCGGCAACGCCAACAACGTTCTCTTGTCCTGTCTGGAGAAAAACGTGACGAAACAAGCCTCCGCTACGGCCAGTCCGCCGCTTTCGTCACCGTCGGTCGACCCGAGCAACCTCGCCCGGCGGCTTGAGGATGCCTTTCTCACCGTCCGCAACGAGACCGAGCGCCGTGCCGCGCCGCTCTCGCCGGAGGACCAGCAGATCCAATCCATGCCGGATGCGAGCCCGGCGAAATGGCACCGGGCGCACACCACTTGGTTCTGGGAGCAGTTCGTGCTCCGCGAACATTGCCCCGGCTACCAGCCCTTCCACCCCGATTTTGCCTTCCTGTTCAATTCCTATTACGTCAGCGCAGGGCCCCGTCATGCCCGGAATCACCGCGGCGACATCACCCGTCCCAGTGCAAGCGAGGTCGGCGCCTATCGCAGTTATGTCGATGCTGCGGTCGTGAAGTTCTTCCGCGAGGCCGGCGAGGACAAGCTCCGTGCCCTCGCCCCATTGGTCGAGGTCGGGCTCAATCACGAGCAGCAGCATCAGGAATTGATGTTCACCGATATCCTGCACGCCTTTGCGCAGAACCCGATCTATCCCGCCTACGATCGGGACTGGCGCTTTCCGTCCGCAACGCGCGTCGGCAACGACTGGCTGATTCTCAACGAGGGCATCCACACCGTCGGCCATGTCGAGGACAGCTTCCATTTCGACAACGAGAAGCCGGCCCACCGCGCGCTCGTCGGCCCGGTCAAGATCGCACGCAATCTCGTCACCAATGGCGAATGGCTGGCCTTCATGCGCGATGGCGGCTACGCGAACGCAACACTGTGGCTGATGGACGGCTTTGCCGCCGCCAGCAAGGACGACTGGCAGGCCCCGGGCCATTGGCGCGAGGTCGACGGCCAATGGCAGGTCATGACGCTGGCCGGCCTCAAGGCGGTCGATCCCGACGCGCCCGTCTGCCACGTCAGCTATTACGAGGCCGACGCCTTTGCGCGCTGGGCCGGAAAGCATCTGCCGACCGAGATGGAATGGGAAGTCGCGGCCCGCGCCGGCCAGCTTAACGATGCCTTCGGCGTGGTCTGGCAGTGGACGCGATCGTCCTACTCGCCGTACCCCGGCTATCGCGCGATCGAAGGCGCGCTCGGCGAATACAACGGCAAGTTCATGGTCAACCAGCTGGTGCTGCGCGGCTCTTCGCTTGCAACCCCGGAGGGGCACAGCCGTATCACCTATCGTAACTTCTTTTATCCGCACCACCGCTGGCAATTCACGGGACTGCGGCTCGCCGACTACGAGTAAAATTCTCATCCGACGACAGATGCGCGCCGGACAGCGCGTTCAGGAGAGTATCATGAATGTGCACGCCAGCGCTTTGGCCGAAGCCCATCTTCCCGACGAGCAGACCACCGCCTTTGCCCGCGAGGCCATCGAGGACCTCTCGCAGCAGCCCAAAAAGCTGTCGCCGAAATATTTCTATGATGCGGCCGGATCGGAACTGTTCGAGGCGATCACGCGGCTGCCGGAATATTATCCGACGCGTACGGAGCTGGCGATCCTGAAGGAGCGTGGCAGCGAGATCGCAAAGATCATTCCGGAGCACGCAGCCCTCGTGGAATTCGGCGCCGGCGCGACCACAAAGGTCCGCCTGCTGCTCAATCACTGCAAGTTCGCGGCCTATGTGCCCGTCGACATCTCCGGCGACTTCCTGACGGCGCAGGCAAACGGCCTGAAGCGGGATTTTCCGTCACTCGGCATCTACCCGGTGGCGGCCGACTTCACCACCCCGTTCGAGCTGCCCAAGGCGGTGGCGCCGATGCCCAAGGTCGGGTTCTTCCCGGGCTCGACCATCGGCAATTTCGAGCCGCATGAAGCGCAGGCCTTCCTGAGCAGCGCGCGCGCCATCCTGGGCCGGGGTGCGCAGATGATCATCGGCGCCGACCTTGAGAAGGAGGAGCGCCTGCTCCACGACGCCTATAACGATGCCGCCGGCGTCACCGCACGTTTCAACCTCAATGTACTGGTGCGGATCAATCGCGAGCTCGGCGGCAATTTCGATCTCTCCGCCTTCACCCATCGTGCGATCTACAATCGCGAGCGGCACCGCATCGAGATGCACCTGATCAGCAAGAAGAGCCAGACCGTGCGCCTGCTCGGCACCAGCTTTTCGTTCCGCCCGGGCGAGAGCATTCATACCGAGAACAGCTACAAATACAGCATCGAGCGCTTTGCCGCGCTGGCGCAGGGCGCGGGCTGGCGGGTGCGCGAGAGCTGGACGGATGCCGCGAAGATGTTCTCCGTGCACGCGCTGGAGGCGGCGGAGTAAGCGCTCTGGCGCCGATGGCGCCGGCTCAATGCTCCCCAGCCTCGTCCGGCGCCGACCCCAGCGACACCGACTCCCACACCGCAACGACGATCATGATCACCGTCGCGGCGACCGACAGCCATAGAGGGGACAGCTCGGCAGCGAACCACGACAGCGCCGCGAGCGCGATGATGCCAATCCCGTGCGAGAGCTGGAGGAAGCCGCGGATCGCGTGCTTGAACAGGATGGTGCCAACAAGGAATAGCAAGGGACCGCCGATCGTGCTGACGATGGTCCTGATGTCTGAATGGCCGAGCGGATGCTTCAGCACCAGCTCGTCGGAGACCGCGGTCAGGATGATGCCGGCGACGATCGGCATGTGCAGATAGGTGTAGGCGAGCCGCGCCAACCGGCCGGATTCGGCGGATTTCGAGATGCGCTCGGCGCCGGCCTCGGCGCCCTTGTGGAAATAGACCCACCACATCGCGATGCTGCCGACCAGCGCGGAGACGAAGGCCAGAATGTTGTCCGCGGTCCAGTCCAGTTCGGCAAAGGTCGCGCCGTTGACGACGACGGCCTCGCCAAGCGCGATGATGACGAAGAGCGAGCAGCGCTCGGCCATGTGGCCGCCTTCGACGGCCCAGGCCTCCACCGACGAGAAGCCCAGCTTGGGGACCCAGAAGCGCACCGCCGGCGAGATGTATTCGATCGTCAGTGCCACGATCCAGAACCACAGCCGCGTCTCGTCATGGGCGAGGCCGCCGAGGATCCAGAAGATTGCGGAGACCGAGAGCCACGTCAGGATGCGGATCGCATTGTGCCGGACCGCAGTTCGATGCCGCGGCGTTGCAAACATCCAGAAGGCGGTGCGCCCGACCTGCATGGTTGCGTAGGCGATCGCAAACCACAGGCCCCGCCCCTCGAAGGCGGTCGGGATCGTCGTCGACAGCACGAGGCCGCCCAGCATCATCAGGAAGATCAGGATGCGGACCGGCGTCAGCTCGGGATCGAGCCAGTTGGTGACCCAGGCGGTGTAGACCCACACCCACCATACCGCGAGAAACAGCACCGCGACGTGCACGGCACCGAGCGGGGTGAAATGGTGCAGCAATGTGTGTGAGACCTGCGTGATCGCGAAAACGAAGACCAGGTCGAAGAACAGCTCGGCATTGGTGACGCGGCTGTGCTGGTTCGGCAGGATGACGCGAAACATCGCGCCGCGAGGATTGTCCGCAGCCATCGTCATCCCCCCGTCACGATCAGATCAGGCGCCCGGTACCCCGGTTTGCAGCGCCAGCGCATGCAGCACGCCGCCCATCTGGCCGCGCAGGGACTGATAGACGATCTGGTGCTGCTGGACGCGGGACTTGCCGCGGAAGGTCTCCGAGATCACGGTCGCGGCATAGTGATCGCCGTCCCCGGCGAGGTCACGGATGGTCACCTCGGCATCGGGGATCGCCGCCTTGATCATCGCCTCGATATCGTGGGCGTCCATTGGCATTCGGGTCGTGCTCCTGTCTCGGCTGCAATCAGCCCTGTCGTCGAATCGCTGCCGGGGTCCATATCTGCAAAGCCAAACTTGCCGGCGGGGCCAAACTTAGCGTGAACGGCCTTCTACGTCACGCCTTCCGGCACTATATCGGTGATCCGATCTGGATAAAGCCACGACAAAGTGCCGCGCGCGGCAGAGTGATCGAAAAGGCGTGAAATCATGAAGCTTCCAGGGCCCGACCACCCCATCACCATTACCCCAAATCCCCGGCGCGTCCGCGTCACGGCCGGCGATATCGTGATCGCCGAGACCACCAAGGCGCTGACGCTGAAAGAGGCGAAATATCCGGCGGTGCAATATGTGCCGCGACAGGACGCCAACATGGCGCTGCTGGAGCGCACCGACCGCGTCACCCACTGTCCCTACAAGGGGGATGCGAGCTATTACAGCGTCAAGGCCGACGGCAAGACGCTGGATAACGCGATCTGGACCTATGAGGTGCCCTTCCCCGCGATGACCGAGATTTCCGGTCATCTCGCCTTCTATCCGGACAAGGTGAAGATCGAGGAAGTGGGGTAGCTGCTTGCGTCATGGCCGGGCTCGTCCCGGCCATCCACGTTCTTGGCCAATCGCGGATACAGCGACGTGGATGCCCGGGACAAGCCCGGGCATGACGACTGGGAATGCTGGAGCAGCCCCGCTACGCCCTGAATATCGTGAGCCCCAGGATCAGCAGCACCAGGAAGATCGCGACGAACACGTAGAACAGGAAGCGGGCGATGTCGGCGGAGGCGGCCGAGATGCCGGTGAAGCCGAGCACGCCGGCCACGATCGAGACAAGTAAGAAGATCAGCGCCCATTTCAGGATCGTCATCGCCAGCTCCGAAATTGTACCGCTTGCCGCGGTCCCAAGCCCTTTTGGCGAACGCTAACTTCGTCGCGGGGAACTGGTTCCTAGCGGTCTTGAGACCTGCGGGCGTCCCAAACGACCCTTGCTGAATCCGGTTCCCGGCGGCAAAGTCCGGCCGGGACGGAAAGCGCGACCGGGGCGGCCACGATGACGATGTCACATTCAGCGACGATCGGCGCAGAGGCGCACGCGGTGCCGAAGGCCAAGGCGCGCAATCTGTCGCTCGATCGCGCCCGCACCTTCCTCACGCTGGTGGTGCTGCTGCACCACGCCGTCATTCCCTACACCTATTTCGGGCACACCGATCCGGCGTCCTGGGCCGGTTTCGACGTGATCGTGCTGGCCACCGACAGCTTCTTCATGGCGATGTTCTTCTTTCTGTCGGGACTGTTCACCTGGCCGGGCATCGCGCGCAAGGCGCCGTCAGTTTTTCTCCGCGACCGCCTGTTGCGGCTCGGGCTGCCGTTCGCGATCGCGGCGTTCACCGTCATCCCGCTCGCCTATTACGCAATCGCGCTGCGGCACGATCCCGGGCTGAGCTTCACGGCATTCTGGTGGAAGACGATCACGGTTGGCCCGTGGCCGAGCGGCCCGATCTGGTTCGTGTGGGTGCTGCTGGCGTTCGACCTCACCGCGAGCCTGCTCTACCGGGTCTCCGCGCATCTGGTCGACCCAGGCAACCGCGCGTCGCTGCGCGGATTCGACCAGCCGGCTGTATTCTGGCTGCTGCTCGTCGTCGTCACGACCATCGCCTACGTGCCGGCGCTGCTCTATTTCGGCGGCAGCAAATGGTTCGAGCTCGGGCCGTTCTCGGTGCAGGCAAGCCGCATCCTGCTCTACTTCGCCTATTTCTTCATCGGCGTCAGTGTTGGAGCTGCGAACTTCGACCGCGGCATCCTCAGCGCCGGCGGCCAGTTGCCGAAACAGCGCTGGCTCTGGGTGATCGCCACGCTGATCCCTTACTGCCTGATGTGGGGCATGATCTACATCAAGCGCGAAGTTCTGGGCAATCCAGACCCGCAGCCGCACTGGTACCAGGCCATCTACGGCACGTTCTTCGTGCTGTTCTCAGGTTCGATCCTGCTTGCGATTCTCGCGTTCTTCCTGCACCAGAAATCGCCGGGCCCGAACCTGCTCGACCGCATGCAGGCGGACGCCTACGGCATCTTCCTGGTGCACTATCCGATCGCGTTGTGGATCCAGTACGCGCTGTTCGACTATACGCTGCCTGCGATCGTGAAAGCCACGATCGGCTTCGTGCTCACGGTGATCTTGAGCTGGGGCCTGACGGCGGGCTTGCGGAAGATTCCGGGGGCCACGCACGTATTGTGAGGCCGAGCTCTTTCCATTCGTCATTGCGAGGAGCTCTTGCGACGAAGCAAATCCAGAGTGCCTCGGCGGTGAGGCTCTGGATTGCTTCGCTGCGCTCGCAATGACGGAGTTTGCGGAAGCGCCTTACGCCGCCTTGCCGCCCATATACTCCGGCAGCCAGCGCTCGAACGAGGTTCGCAGCGCCTTGATCGTTACAGGTGCCTCGCCCGCGATCGCGAGGGCGTCGCCGCCGGTGGTGCCGATCCGCACGCAGGGCACCTCGCAGCCGCGCATCTTGGCGAGCACGCGGCCGGCTTCCGTTTCCGGCACGGTAACGAGATAGCGCGCCTGGTCCTCGCCGAACCAATAGGCCTGCGGCACCAGCGCGGTCGGCGCCGCGAGCAGTTTTGCGCCGATGCCGCTCGCCATCGCCATCTCGGCGAGCGCGATCAAAAGGCCACCGTCGGAGAGATCGTGCACGGCGGTCGCGGTGCCCGCATGGATCATGCCGCGCACGCAGTCGCCGTTGCGCTTCTCGGCCGCAAGGTCGACCGGCGGCGGCGCGCCCTCCTCGCGACCGCAGATGTCGCGCAGGTAAACGGACTGGCCGAGCCAGCCATGGGTCTCGCCGATCAGGAGGATCGCCTCGCCCTCGGCCTTGAAGGCAAGCGAGGCCGACTTGGTGAAGTCGTCGAGCAGGCCGACGCCGCCGATCGAGGGCGTCGGCAGGATCGCGCGGCCGTTGGTCTCGTTGTAGAGCGAGACATTGCCGGACACGACCGGGAAGTCGAGCGTGCGGCAGGCTTCCGAGATGCCCTTCAGGCAGCCGACGAACTGGCCCATGATCTCGGGCCGCTCGGGATTGCCGAAATTGAGGTTGTCAGTGATCGCGAGCGGCTTACCGCCGACGGCGGTGATGTTGCGCCAGGCTTCCGCCACCGCCTGCTTGCCCCCTTCAAACGGATCGGCTTCGCAATAGCGCGGCGTCACGTCGACGGTCAGCGCCAGGCCCTTCGGGCCGTCCTGCACCCGCACGACGGCGGCATCGCCGCCCGGACGCTGCATGGTGTTGCCGAGAATGACGTGGTCGTACTGCTCCCAGACCCAGCGCTTGCTGCACATGTCGGGCGTGCCGATCAGCTTTTCGAGCGCGGCACCGAGCCCCATCGGGGCCACCACTTCGCGCGCATGCACGACCGGCAAAGCGGCGGAGGGGACATGCGGGCGGTCATAGAGCGGCGCCTCGTCGCCGAGCTCCTTGATCGGCAAATCGGCCATGACGTCGCCGCCATGCTTGACCACGAAGCGCTTGCTCGGCGTGGTGTAGCCGACCACGGCGAAATCGAGGCCCCACTTCTTGAAGATCGCCTCGGCCTCTTTCTCCTTCTCGGGCTTGAGCACCATGAGCATGCGCTCCTGGCTCTCCGAGAGCATCATCTCGTAGGCGCTCATGCCGATCTCGCGCGTCGGCACCGCATCGAGATCGAGATCGACGCCGAGGTCGCCCTTGGCGCCCATCTCGACCGCCGAACACGTCAGCCCCGCCGCGCCCATGTCCTGGATCGCGATGACGCAGCCCTTCTCCATGATCTCGAGACAAGCCTCTAACAGCAGCTTCTCGGCGAAGGGATCGCCGACCTGCACGGTCGGACGCTTCTCCTCGGACTTGTCGTCGAACTCGGCCGAGGCCATCGAGGCGCCGTGGATGCCGTCGCGGCCGGTCTTGGAGCCGAGATAGACGATCGGCATGTTCACGCCCGAGGCGGCCGCATAGAAGATCTTGTCGGTATCGGCGAGGCCGACCGCCATCGCGTTGACGAGAATGTTGCCGTCATAGCGGGTGTGGAAGCGGACCTGACCACCGACCGTCGGCACGCCGAAGGAATTGCCATAGCCGCCGACCCCGGCGACGACGCCGGAGACAAGATGCCGCGTCCTGGCATGCTCGGGCGAGCCGAAGCTCAGCGCATTGAGGCAGGCGATCGGCCGCGCGCCCATCGTGAAGACGTCGCGCAAGATGCCGCCGACGCCGGTGGTGGCGCCCTGGTACGGCTCGATGTAGCTCGGGTGGTTGTGGCTCTCCATCTTGAAGACCACGGCCTGGCCGTCGCCGATGTCGATCACGCCGGCATTCTCGCCCGGGCCCTGGATCACCCAGGGCGCCTTGGTCGGCAAGCCCTTCAGATGGAGGCGGGAGGACTTGTACGAGCAGTGCTCGTTCCACATCGCCGAGAAGATGCCGAGCTCGGTGAAGGTCGGCTCCCGCCCGATCAGCTTCAGGATGCGCTCATACTCGTCGGGCTTGAGCCCGTGGGCGGCAATCAGCTCGGGGGTGATCTTGGGTTCGTTCTTCATGGAATTTGGGCTTTCGGCAGCAGTTGGCCGTTCTTAGGAACATCGGGCGGCTTGGAAAAGCCCTTTATGGCGCATTTTCCCGCTGTCCCACGTTTTGCGGCCGGGGGCTGCGGGAACAGGAATTGCACAGCGCGGACAGATCGGATTTAAGGGCAAAAGACCCGCAATTGAAGGCCCATTTCCTTGCACGAATTGACCAAAGCGCCGCCGCCTCGCCGCCCCGACCTCCACATCGCCACCGATGGCGAATTCCAGGGCTGGCGAACCTGGATTCGCGACAGTTTTGAGAGCCATATCGGCCCGTTCTGGCACAAGATCGAGGACGACGGCAGCGTCCGCTCGGCGTTCCGGGTCGAGAAAAAGCACCTCAACGGCTCCGGAAACGTCCATGGCGGCTGCTTCATGGCGTTTGCCGACTATTGCCTGTTCGCGATCGCGACTCACGAACTGGATGGGCCGGCCGTGACCACCAATTTCGCCTGCGACTTCCTCGACGCGGCGCGCGAAGGCGAGTTGATCGAATGCGTCGGCGAAGTCTCCCGCGCCGGCGGCTCGCTGATCTTCCTGCGCGGCAAGCTGACATCAGGCGGGCGGCCCCTGTTCACTTTCTCCGGCACGATCAAGCGGGTGAAGCGGAAACCGGCACCGCAGCCAAACGCATAGCTCGCTGCCTTTCCTTTTGGCGCCCCGTCGCCCAGACTTGTATCGAGCGCTGTCGCGCCGGGGAGCAACACCAAGGTGCCGCAGAGCACACCGCCGACGACTCGCGCCACGGCCCCGCAATTGCCGTCCATGCCCGCCGCCGGCGCGCGCAACTGGCGCGACTATGCGCTGCTGGTCGCGCTGGCCTGCTGCTGGAGTTCAACCTATCCGCTGGCCAAGCTCGCGCTGGATACGATCCCGCCCGTGACCTTCATCTCGGCGCGCTCGCTGATCGCGGCCGCCTTCCTGTTCGCGATCCTGTGGATGCGCGGCGTCAGGATCCCGACCGACGCGAAGGCCTGGAAGCTGTTCGCGGTCCAGCAATTGATCAACTCGACCGTTCCGTTCTTGATCATCACCTGGTCGCAGCTCTATGTGCCGGCGTCGAACACGGTGGTGCTGGCCTCGACCACGCCGATCTTCGCCTTCCTGATCACCTCGCTGATCACGCGTCACGAGCCGGCAACGCTGCTGAAGCTGTTGGGTGCGATTCTCGGCCTTGCCGGCACCATCGTCATCGTGGGCTTGGATGCGCTGCGCGGCTTCGGCAGCGAGATTGTGGCGGAGATCGCCATCCTGCTCGCCACCATCTCGTTCGCCTGCGCAACCATCTTCGGGCTGCGGCTGTCCGAATATGATCCCATGGTGGTGGCAGCCGGCTCGCTGCTGTTCGGCGGCCTCGTGCTGCTGCCGCCTTCGCTGATCATCGACCAGCCATGGACGCTGCACCCGACGCCGACCGCGATCATGGCGACCATCGTCATGGGCATCGTCTCCAGCGCCTTGGGGCTGATGCTGTTCTACATGTGCCTCGGCAGGCTCGGCACGCTGACGACGAACGCACAAGGCTATTTACGCATCCCGATCGGCGTCGGCCTCTCCGTAATGCTGCTCGGCGAGAGCGTGCCCTCGAACCTGGCGTTGGGACTGGTGCTGGTCATGGCGGGCGTCGCCGCGATGACGGTGCCGACGGAACGGCTGAAACGGCGCTAGCTATGGCTTGGCGTCGTCCGCCAGCATCTTGCGGTACTTCTCGACGTCGCGCGTCACGAGCTTTTGCAGCACCTCGGGCGTGTGCTCGTCGGCATCGGGGGCCACGGTCGAGAGGTCGGCGAACCGCTTCTTCACCGCGTCGGTTTCGACCGCCGTGCGCGCAGCGGCATTCAGCTTGGCGATGATCGCCGGCGGGGTGCCCTTGGGCGCGAACAGGCCATTCCAGCCCTGCGCTTCGAATTCGGGCAGGCCGGCTTCGGCCGACGTCGGCAGATCCGGCACTGTCGCGAGCCGCACGGTCGAGCCGACCACGAGCCCGCGCGCCAGCTTCTCGTTGATCGACTGCGAGACCGAGGCTGCCGCATCGCAGACGCCGTCGATCTGGCCGCCGATGGCGTCGGTGAGCGCGGGCGCGGCGCCGCGATAGCCGACCAGCGTCGCGTCGATGCCGGCGGCCGTGACGAAGCTCTTGCAGATCAGGTAGTTCGAAGAGCCGACGCCGGCATGGCCGAGATTGATCTTCCCGGGGTTCGCCTTGGCGTAGGCGATGAACTCCTTCAGATCCTTCGCCGGAAAATCCTTGCGCACGGCGATGATGCCGAACGTTTTCGCCACCATGGCAATCGGCACGAAGGAGTCCGGCGTGAACGGCAGTTTGGGATAGATCGTATAGGTCGCGGCGTTGGTGCCGGCATTGCCGATCGCAATGGTGTAGCCGTCAGGCTCGGCGCGGGAGGCGCGCGCCAGTGCGGTCGAGCCGCCGGCGCCGGCGACGTTCTCGATCACGATGGTCTGGCCGAGCGCGATGCCCATCTGCTCGGCAACGGTGCGCGCGATCACGTCGGACGTGCCGCCGGCCGCGAACGGCACGATCATCGTGACAGGACGCTTGGGGAAATCCTGCGCGAACGCGGCCGTCGCGAACGCAACGACGGCGACAGCGGCCGAGAGCCGCTTCAGCACGAACGCAATCACGCGGCTTTTTCCAGATGCGCGGTGAGGCCGGCGAACAGGCCGCGGCCGTCGGTGCAGCCCATGATGTCTTCGACGTGGTTTTCCGGATGCGGCATCATGCCGAGCACGTTGCCCTTGTCGTTGACGATGCCGGCGATGGATTGCGCGGCGCCATTGATGTTGCTGACATCGTCGATCGCGCCGTCGGCCGAGCAATAGCGGTAAAGCACGCGCCCCTCGCCTTCGAGCCGCTTGATGGTCTCCGCGTCCGCCGCATAATTGCCCTCGCCATGCGCGATGGGCACGCGGATCACCTGCCCTGCATTGTAGCCGCGCGTGAACGGCGTGTCGGAGCGCTCGACGCGGAGATGCACGTCGTGGCAGATGAATTTCAGCCGCGCATTGCGCATCAGGACGCCGGGCAAGAGGCCGGATTCGCAGAGGATCTGAAATCCGTTGCAGACGCCGAGCACGAGGCCGCCCTTGGCCGCGTAGTCGCGCACCGCGTCCATCACCGGCGCCCGCGCCGCAATCGCGCCGCAGCGCAGATAATCGCCATAGGAGAAACCGCCGGGCACCACCACGAGGTCGGTGCCATCGGGCAGCGACGTCTCGGCATGCCAGACCATTGTGGGCTCGCTCCCCGAGATCAGCCTCAAGGCACGCGCCATGTCGCGCTCGCGGTTGATTCCGGGAAAGACGAGGATGGCGGCTTTCATGGCAGAGGTTCCGAACGAGGATTGAATGGGCTGGCACGGCTGCCAAATCGGCAGCAGACATAACCATTTGACGGGGATTTTACCAGTGCTAGCCTTGCCCGCGAGCGTTGTGCACAGGCCATAGCCCGCCATTCGGCCGATCGATTCGCCCGGGATTAAAGCCATGAATGTCCCCTCGCTGCCCGCATCCCTCTCCGAGCCGGTGTCCACCGAGGGCGTCATCGCCGCCGGCGCCTATGTCGACGGCCGGCGCGTCGCCAATATCGCCATCAGCGAGGCCTCGAGCTGGCGGGCGAAACCCGGCCACGTGGTCTGGATCGGGCTGCACGAACCCGACATGGCGTTGCTCAGCGCGGTGCAGAAGCAGTTCGACCTGCACGAGCTCGCCATCGAGGACGCCAACCACGCCCATCAGCGACCGAAGATCGAGCAATATGGTGAGGCCCTCTTCATCGTGGCACGGACCGCGCAGCTGATCGAGGGCCGGATCGCCTTCGGCGAGACGCACATCTTCGTCGGCGAAGGCTATCTGGTCTCGGTACGGCACGGCGCTTCGACGTCCTACACGCCGGTGCGCGAACGCTGCGAAAGCTGCCCGCGAGCGCTCGCGCGCGGCGAGGACTACATCCTCTACGCCATCCTCGATTTCATCGTCGATAACTACTCGCCCGTGCTCGAGAGCATTCACGAAGAGGTCGAGAGCATCGAGGATGACGTGCTCTCCAAGGCGATCAGCAAGGCGCAGATCGAACGGCTCTACATGCTGCGCCGCGACCTCTTGCGGCTCCGGACCGCGATCGGCCCTCTGGTCGAGGTCTGCCGCCGGCTCGAGCATGACGAGCTGGCGATGGTGCGCGCGACCATGCAGCCGCTGTTCCGCGACGTCACCGACCACGTCAGGAACATCCAGGAGCGGATCGATTCGATGCGCGAGGTGCTGGCATTCGCCTTCGAAGCAAGCCTGCTGGTCGGCCAGGCCCAGGAGACGGCGGTCTCCAAGAAGCTTGCCTCCTGGCTCGCGATCATCGCGATCCCGACCGCGCTTGCCGGAATCTACGGCATGAACTTCAAGCACATGCCGGAGCTGGACTGGGAGTACGGCTATTACACGCTGCTCGGCGTGATGCTGACGGCGTGCGGCGCGCTGTACTGGCGCTTTCGTCGGGTCGGATGGCTGTGAGCCATCCCGTTCACCCGATCAGCTCGACCCGATAATTCTCGATCACGGTGTTCGCCAAGAGCTTGTCGGCGGCGTCCTTCAACGCCGCCTCCGCCTTCGCCTTGTCGGCGCCGGCGAGCTCGATGTCGAACACCTTGCCCTGGCGGACGCTGGCGACGCCGTCGACGCCGAGCGACTTCAACGCACCCTCGATCGCCTTGCCCTGCGGATCGAGGATGCCCGTTTTCAACGTCACGGTAACACGTGCCTTCACGTCAGATCCCTCTTAGCTCTTCACCAGCACCGGGCCTGAGCCCGCCGGACGCTCGTTCTCCATGAGAATGCCGAGACGCTTGGCGACTTCGGTATAGGCCTCGAGCAGCCCACCGAGATCCCTGCGGAAACGGTCCTTGTCGAGCTTCTCGTTCGACTTGATGTCCCACAGGCGGCAGCTATCCGGCGAGATCTCGTCGGCGACGATGATCCGCATCATGTCGTTCTCGAACAGTCGGCCGCACTCCATCTTGAAGTCGACGAGGCGGATGCCGATGCCGAGGAAGAGACCGGTGAGGAAGTCGTTGACACGGATGGCAAGCGCCATGATGTCGTCGATCTCCTGCGGCGTCGCCCAGCCGAAAGCAGTGATGTGCTCTTCCGACACCATGGGGTCGTTGAGCTGGTCGTTCTTGTAGTAGAACTCGATGATCGAACGGGGCAGCTGCGTGCCCTCCTCGATGCCGAGGCGCTGCGACAGCGAGCCGGCGGCAACGTTCCGCACCACCACTTCCAGCGGCACGATCTCGACTTCGCGAATCAACTGCTCGCGCATGTTGAGGCGGCGGATGAAGTGGGTCGGCACCCCGATGTCGTTGAGGTGCTGAAACAGGTACTCCGAGATCCGGTTGTTGAGGACACCCTTGCCCTCGATCACCTGATGCTTTTTCGCGTTGAACGCGGTGGCGTCATCCTTGAAGTGCTGGATCAGGGTACCGGGCTCCGGACCTTCGTAAAGAACCTTTGCCTTGCCTTCATAAATGCGACGCCGACGGCTCATGGGGATGTACCGTGTTTTGTTGAAATCCATGTATCTGGTGTGCTCCGGTTGACGAGACTACGACCCACAGCGGAGCTGCCGTGAACGGCCCGGAACCCCTAGAAACAGAACGGGAACCCAGCCTGAGGCAACCTATCCGATTGGCTGTCCCAGCACAATCGATCCGGCCGTCCGGCATCAAACTTATACCGTCTTGCCTGCGGCTTAACGGCTCGTTGTTTTGCCGATTCGTGCCCCCTATCTAGGCATGCACCGGGGCTCTCGCAACGAGGGCCAGCCGGGTCCAGTCAGCAGGGAATTGGAAAAGGCATGAGCACGTTGGACAAGCGCGAGGAAGGCTTCGAGAAGAAGTTCGCCCTCGACGAGGAGCAGAAATTCAAGGCGGAAGCCCGCCGCAACCGCCTGCTCGGGCTGTGGGCGGCCGAAAAGCTCGGGATTACCGGCGATGCCGCCACGGCCTATGCCAAGGAGGTGGTCGCGGCCGATTTCGAGGAAGCCGGCGACGCCGACGTCCTGCGCAAGGTCATGGGCGATTTCGCCGCCAAGAACGTCGCCGTCACCGAACACGCGATTCGCGCCAAGATGAACGAGCTGATCGCGGTGGCGGCGGCCGAGGTGAAGGCCGGGAAATAAGGCGAAAGCGTCATTCCGGGGGCACGTCGAGGACGCGCCCCCCGGAGCCAACAAGCTATCCCTCCTTGAACCCGTATTCCGGCACGTTGCCGCTGGCGCCATAATATTTGTACGGCAGGAATTTGCCGCTCATGGTGATCTTGACGCGGTCGCCCTTCGGGTTGGGCAGGCGCTCCATCACCATGTCGAAATCGATCGCCGACATGATGCCGTCGCCGTACTCCTCCTCGATCAGCGCCTTCCAGGCCGGACCGTTGACCATGACCAGCTCGTAGAAACGATAGATCAAGGGATCGGTCGGCGGCATCGGCATGCCGCGCATCGGCGTCTCGTTCAGCATCGTGGTCTCGGCCTTCGTCAGGCCGAAAAGCTCAGCGGCGTTTGCGGCCTGCGGCTTGGTCAATTTCATTTGGCCGAGGATCGCGCCTGTTATCAGCACCTCGGAATAACCGCCGATCTGCTCGCAGATGTATTTCCAGGTCCAGCCCTTCTCGCGCTTGATGTCGAGCAGCTTCTCGGTGAGGTCTTCGCGTTTCATGTCAGGGTCTCCTTTTTCAAGCAGTCAGCCCGGGACTCGTCCCGGGTATCCAGGTCTGTCGTTGCTCGTCGCCACCGGACGCGACGGTCAGTCCGGGCTTGCCGATACGCACCACCGGCACATTGCGCGGATCGTGACCGGGCGTCTCGGCCGCGAAAGTCTTGCTGCGCGTCACCAGGAAATCAACGATGTGGTTGCGCAGCGCGTAGTACAGCGGATGGCGGTGCAAATCGGTGCGGCCGCGATCCCGCGGCAACGGGTTCTCGACCACTTCCGCCAGCACCGCGCCGGGTCCATTGGTCATCAGAAAAATCTTGTCGGCGAGATAGATCGCTTCGTCGACGTCATGGGTGATCATGAACGCGGTCTGCCCGGTCTCCAGACAGATGCGCCGCACCTCGTCCTGCAGCGTGCCGCGCGTCAGCGCGTCGAGTGCCGAGAACGGCTCGTCCATCAGCATCATCTTTGGCGTGATGGAGAGCGCACGCGCGATGCCGACGCGCTGCTTCATGCCGCCGGAAAGCTCGGAAGGTCGCTTGTGTTCCGAACCCGTCAGGCCGACGAGATCGATAAATTTCTGCGCATGCGCCTTCACCTTGGCGCGATCCCAGCTCCGCCATTTCGAGCTCACGGCGTAGGCAACGTTGCCGAGCACGGTGCGCCAGGGCAGCAGCGCATGGCTCTGGAAGATCACGGCGCGATCGAGGCTCGTCCCTGAAATGGCCTGCCCGTCGACGATCACCGCGCCCTCGCTCGGCGCGTCGAGACCGGCAAGGATGTTGAGCACCGTGGTCTTGCCGCAGCCGGAATGGCCGATCACGCAAGCGAACTCGCCGCGCGCCATCGACAGCCACAGATTCTCGAAGACCGCAGTTGTCGCGCCGTCCGCGCCCGGATAGCGCTTTGCGATTGCTTCGATGGAGATGAATTTTTCGGTCAACGGCCCTACTCCGGAAACGTGACCATGCGCGTGAAGCGCGCGAGGATCTGGTCGAGCAGCATGCCGACGATCCCGATCAGCAGGATCGCGATGATGACGTTGGTGATCGACAAATTATTCCACTCGTTCCACACGAAATAGCCGATGCCGGTGCCGCCGACGAGCATTTCGGCCGCGACGATCACGAGCCAGGCGATCCCGATCGAGATGCGCATGCCGGTCAAAATCGTCGGCGCCGCTGCCGGGAGGATCACGGTGAAGGCGCGCCTGATCGTTCCGACCTCAAGCGTTCGCGCGACGTTGATCCATTCCTTGCGTACGCTCGCGACCCCGAACACGGTGTTGAGCAGCATCGGCCAGATCGAGCAGATGAAGATGACGAAGATCGCCGAGATCGAGGAATCCTTGATGGTGTAGAGCGCGAGCGGCATCCACGCCAGTGGCGAGATCGGCTTCAGCACCTGGATGAAGGGATCGAGCGCCTGGCTTAGCAGCGGCGACATGCCGATCAGGAAGCCGAGCGGGATGGCGACGAGCACGGCAAGCAGATAGCCGGTGCCGACGCGCGCGATGGAATAACCGAGCTGGATGCCGAGCCCCTTGTCGTTCGGCCCGTTGTCGTAGAACGGCCGCTTCAAATGCTCCCAGAGCTTTGCGCCGACATCGAACGGCCCGGGCATGGCGGATTTGCCCTGCGTCGCGGTCAGGCCCATCAGCTTGGCGTATTCCGCGCTCATCGTGGCCACCGGTGCCGTCGAGCGCACGGCGAGATGCCAGACGCCGAGGAACGCGACGAGCAGCACGATCGATACCAGGCCGGCGCGGAGACGGAGGGAGGCGGTGGTCATCGCGCAAAACCTCTCCACGCGTCGTCCCGGCGAAGGCCGGGACCCATAACCACCGAGCTGGCTTGTTGTGCGGGATATCCGCCCGCGCGGCCCATCGCGAGAGCACGGCGTATGGGTCCCGGCCTTCGCCGGGACGACGGCGTTGAGAAAGCGCGGCCGCTCACGACGCCTTCCTGATCTTGAAGCCCGCCAGATAATCCTCCGGCTTGGCCGGATCGAAACTCTTGCCCATCACCGCGAACGATTTGTAGCTGCCGGCTGGCGGCGCCAGGCCCATCTCGGTCATCAGCTTCCTGGTGTCGGTGGCGAGATAGACCTGCTCGGCGATCGCCTTGTAGTCGACGTCGCCTTTGATCTGGCCCCAGCGCTTCATCTGCGTCAGCATCCACACCGCGAAGGACTGCCAGGGGAACGGATCGAAATCGACGCGCTTTTCATCCGTCTTCACGCCGCCGAGGCCGTCGGCATAGGTGCCGGTCAAGACCTGCTCCAGCACCGTGACCGGCGCGTTGATGTAGTTCGCCGGCGCGATGGCTTCCGCGATCTGCTTGCGATTCTCCGCCTTCGACGCATAGGCGGTGGCATCGACGATCGCGCGGGTTAGCGCTGCAAAGCTGTTCGGCGCCGTGGTGATGAACTCGCGGCTGGCGGCGAAGCTGCAGCAGGGATGGCCGTCCCAGATTTCCTTGGACAAAAGATGCATGAAGCCGACGCCGTCATAGATCGCGCGCTGGCAGATGTTGTCGGGCGCGAGGAAGCCGTCGATGTTGTCGGCGCGCAGGTTTGCCACCATTTCCGGCGGCGGTACCGAACGCAGTTGCACGTCGGTGTCGGGGTCGATGCCGTGTTCGGCGAGATAGTAGCGCAGCAGATAATTGTGCATGGAATAGTCGAAGGGAATGGCGAACTTCATGCCCTTCCAGTCTTTCGGGTCGCGCTTGTCCTTGTGCTTGCTCGCCAGCACGATGCCCTGCCCGTTGATGTTCTCGATCGCCGGCACGGCAAAAGGAATCGCGTTGGCACCCAAGCCCAGCGAGATCGCGAGCGGCATCGGCGCCAGCATGTGCGCGGCGTCGTATTCCTTGTTGATGGTCTTGTCGCGGATCACGGCCCAGCCGGCGGTCTTGACCACGTCGACGTTGAGGCCGTGCTTGGCATAGAAGCCCAGCGGCGCCGCCATGATGATCGGCGTCGCGCAGGTGATCGGGATGAAGCCGACCTTGAGGTCCTTCTTTTCCGGCGTGCCGGCTTGTGCAAAGACTTCGGTGGCGGTCTGAAGCGGGAAGAACTGCGACAGCGCGGCCAGCGCGGTGGAGGCCCCGACCGACTTCAGGAATGCGCGCCGCGCAACGTCCTGCGGAAACATCGCGCGCATCACGGCAGAGGCGACCACGCCCTCGTAGCGTTTCTCCTCGCTCTCGACGGGATCACAGCGCAACGCGGTGGCCTGCTCATGCTCCGCCGCGGATTGATGCTGACCACAGGCACAGCCGGCTCGCAGGTTGCGATTGGGATCAAACGGATTGTCGAAAATGGACATCGGACCTCCTGCGCGTCATTTGCGAGGAGAATTACGCAAGGAGCATGCCACCATCCTCAGGCCGGCCAGTGCCTTGATGACGCAGCAATTTCGCTCGCACTTGGTCATTACGAAAATTCGTGATAAACGATATTTCGTAGCTGAATGACGAGATTTCGTAATGGCAACGACGCCAATCCTCGCCCACGACGATGTGGCCCCGACCATCGATCCGCGCGTCGCGGCCTTTGAATCCTCGGTCGAAGCGACGCTGCTGGTCGATCCCTTCGGCGACCAGATCGTCGATGCCAATCCCGCCGCCTGCGCCCTGCTCGGCTACGACCGCGCGCTGCTGCGCCAGACCAGGGCGAGCACGCTGCATGCCGGTGAGCTTCCGGCGCTGACCGTGTTCACCCAGGCCGTGCTGCACAAGGGCGCCTACTGGACCACGGCGCTCAACCCGCGCCATGCCACCGGGCAAAATCTCCGGCTCGAATATGCGGGAAGCGTCCTGCCCCATGACGGGCGCACGCTGGTTCAGCTCACCCTGACCGATCTCGAAGCGCGCCGCCGCCGCAATGTCGATGCCGCCGCCGAAGACCACATGCGCAGCGGCATCTCGACCTGGCAGCGGGTCGAGCGCGTGTTCCAGGACATCGAGCGCGAGAACCAGCTGATCCTGCGCGCCGCCGGCGAGGGCATTTACGGCGTCAACGCGGAAGGAAAGACCACCTTCGTGAACCCCGCCGCCGAGCGGATGCTGGGCTGGACGGCCGAGGAGCTGGTCGGCAAGGAAATCCATCCCATCATGCACCACACCCACCATGACGGGCGGCACTATCACAACCACGATTGCCCGATCTACGCGGCGTTCCGCGACGGCGCCGTGCACCAGGTCGACGGCGAGGTGTTCTGGCGCAAGGACGGCTCGCCGGCCTGGGTCGAATACACCTCCACGCCGATCCGCGACCGTGGCGTGGTGGTCGGCGCCGTCGTGGTGTTTCGCGACGTCAGCCAGCGCCGCGAGGCGGACGAGAAGCTGCACGCCGCGCTCGC
This sequence comes from Bradyrhizobium sp. WSM4873, assembly GCF_055811355.1. Classification (NCBI taxonomy): domain Bacteria; kingdom Pseudomonadati; phylum Pseudomonadota; class Alphaproteobacteria; order Hyphomicrobiales; family Nitrobacteraceae; genus Bradyrhizobium; species Bradyrhizobium sp. WSM4873. Next base: position 354,431 of record NZ_JBVVPS010000002.1, read on the forward strand.
CGAGGTCGACCGCCTGCGCGAACGGCTCGAGCTCGAAAACGCCTACCTCCAGGAAGAAATCCGCATCGAGACCAATCCGCGCGGCATCATCGGCGGCAGCGAGGCGATCCAGAAGACACTGCGCCAGGTCAAGCTGGTGGCGCCGACCAGCGCGGCGGTGATGATCACCGGAGAATCCGGCACCGGCAAGGAGCTGATCGCACGCGCCATCCACGAGGATTCCACCCGCAGCGACCGGCCGCTGATCCGCGTCAACTGCGCCGCGATCCCGCGCGAATTGTTCGAGAGCGAGTTCTTCGGCCATGTCCGCGGCGCCTTCACCGGCGCCACGCGCGACCGCATCGGCCGGTTCGAGCTCGCCGATGGCGGCACGCTGTTCCTCGACGAGGTCGGCGAGATTCCACTCGAATTGCAAGGCAAGCTGCTGCGCGTGTTGCAGGAGGGCAATTTCGAGCGCGTCGGCCAGGAGCGCACCCGCGCGGTCGATGTCCGCGTCATCGCCGCGACCAACCGCGACCTCAAGCAGGAGGTGCAGCGCGGCCGTTTTCGCGAGGACCTTTATTTCCGCCTCAACGTGTTCCCGATCGAGACGGTGCCCCTGCGCGAACGGCGCGAGGACATTGCGCTGCTCGCCCAGCATTTCCTCACCCGCGAGAGCAAGGCGCTGAAATCGAATCTGCGCCTGTCGGAAGGCGATGCGCGTCGGCTGACCCGCTATGACTGGCCGGGCAATGTCCGCGAACTACAGAACGTGATCGAGCGCGCTGCGATCCTGTCGCAGAACGGCCGTTTGCGGATCGATCTGCCCGACTCCTCCGGCACGCAGGCCCCAGCCGGCGCCGCGCGGCAGAAGGCTGACGCACGGCCCGTTGTGATGACGTCATCCGAAATGCGCGACCACGAGCGCGCCAACATCCTGGCCGCGCTCGAGGGCTGCGCCGGAAAAGTGTTCGGCCCCGGTGGCGCGGCCGAGATGCTGGATATCAAGCCGACCACGCTGGCCTCGCGGATCAAGGCGCTGGGAATCGCGCCCCGTCCGCGGGCCGGCGGCTAGCAGCGATCACGCCGCCTTGATCGTGACCTCCGATGCGATCGGCAATCCCTGCTCGATCGGCAGTGACGGATCGCGCGACCATTCGTTCCAGGAGCCGAAATACATCCGCACGTCCTTCACGCCGGCGTTCTTGAGCGCCAGGAACGTGTTCGAGGCGCGCGCCCCCTTGAAGCAATAGAGGTAGACCGGTGTGGACGGCGAGATGCCGACAGTGGCGCATTCCGCCAAAATCTCGTCCTTGGACTTGAAGCGCGGTCCCTCGGCGGTCGGCTTCATCATGCGGTACCATTCCAGCCACACCGCGCCGGGGATGCGGCCCTTGCGCGGGCAGAAATCCTTCCCGTAGGGAGACGAGCTGTCGCCGATCCATTCGTCGACGTCGCGCACGTCGAGAATGGCGACGCCGGGCTTGCCGACTGCGCCAAGCATGGTCTTGGCGTCGATCAGGATATCGCCCGCTTCAGGCACGATTCCGAACGACGCCTTCGCCGGCGCCGGCACATCCTTCGTGACCGGAAGACCCGCGGCCGCCCAGGCATCGAAGCCGCCATGCAGCACCTTGATCTTGGGATAGCCGAGCATGGTGAGCAGGTAATAGCCGCGGCAGGACTGGCCGAAGCCGGAGTTCATCGACTGCTCGTAGATCACGGCCGTCTCCTTGCCGGACAGGCCCGCGTCGCCAAAGGCGTCGGCGAATTTTGTCTTCAGCTCGCTCATGCCTTCCGGCGTCGATGTCGCAAGAAACGTGAATATCTCATGCACGTTCACGGCGTTGGGCAGGTGCCCGGCGCCATAGGCGTCGGGGTTGCGGGTGTCGATCACGACACAGGGCTCGGTCTTCAAGAGATCGGCAAGTTCGCTGGCAGAGATCAGAACGTCCGTCATTGGCAGCCTCTCCGTTGAGGTTGGATGGTGGGTGGGCTCGTAGAACTCAGGAATCGGCGAGCATCTTGCGCAGCTGCTTGGTGGCAGGCGTGACGATCGCGACGAAATAGGCCTCGCGCAGGCGGCGCTGCGCGCGGTGGGACTTGAGGTAGCCGCGCGCGCCACAATGCAGCATCGCCGCATGCGCCGCCGCGACGCTGGCCTCGCCGGCACGAAGCCTGAGCGCGATCACCTTGCGCCAATAGGTCTCCTCTTCATTGTAGGGATCGCGCGCCAGCGTCATGGTCTCGGTCTCGAGTTCGGCGGCGAGATCGCGGAAATGCACCGGCTGTTGCGGCAAATAGCGGTTGATGTGGCCGAGGGGATTGTCGACCTCGTCCATGATGTTGATGCAGTCCTTGATGAGCCCGAGCGCCATGCCGGCCTGCAGCAGGATGAACCCGGCGCGGATCTTCTTCACGAAGGGGCCGGCGGGATCGGCCAGGATCAGCTCGTCCGGCACGAAGGCGTCGCGGAATTGCACGCCGTAAGTGCCGGTGCCGTCCATGGCGAGAAACGGCTTGCATGGCGCCAGCGAGATCGCGGGGTCCGAACAGTCCGCGAGGAACATGACAGTGCCCGGCTCGTCCTCGCGTTCGAAGATGGTGCCGAAATAATGGTCGGGGCCGAGATTGGAGACCCACGGCAGCGCGCCGCGCACGATGTAGCCGCCTTCGACCTTGCGCCCTTTCAGCTTCAGCTTCTCGATGCCGAAAAAGCTCTTCATCGGATTGGAGAGCCCGGTGCCGCCGAGCACGCGACCGGTCGAGAACCCATCGCCGAAGCGCTTGGCCAGCTTCATGTTGGTGGAGTTGGCGGCGTACCAGACCAGCGTGTTTTGGCACCACGCCATAAAGGCGGTGCTGCCGCAGACCTCGCCGATCGCCGCCATCGCGTGGATCGCACAGCGCAGATCGGCAGGCCCTTCGTGCGGCACGTGACTGCCCCAGGCGCCGACGTCGCCGAATTGGCGCAACACCGCGGCAGGATACATCGTGCCGGCATCGATGCCGGCGGCGAGCGGCGCGAGCTGCTCCCGCGCAATTCGCGCCACCTCGCCTGCAATGGACGGTGCGGGCTGATCCAAAACCTCGGTCCGTGATAAAGCCAGTGAACCCATGATCGTCTCCCGCACCTTGTCCTGTTGCCGTCAGCTCAGATGCCGACCTCGAGATTGACCGGGCGGGTGAAGGTGTTGGCGACGGGCGACCATTGCTTGACATGGGCGACCAGCGCATTGATCTCGTCCGGCGAGATCCCCTCACATTCCATGTCGACCTTAACGCGCACGTCGGTGAAGCCGACCGGCTTGTCGGAGACATCGCCGGTGCCCCAGACCGCGGTGATGTTGAGATCGCCCTCGAGTTCGAGCTCGAGCTTGTTGACGATCCAGCCGCGATGCACGGCGTTGGCGTGCAGGCCGACGGCAAGGCAGGAGCCGAGCGCGGCGAGCGAGGCCTCGGACGGATTCGGCGCAGTGTCGTCACCCAAAAGGCCCGGCGGCTCGTCGACGATGTAGGGCGGCAGACTGCGGATGTAGTTGGCGTGACGGAATTTTCCTTCCGCGACCGTCTTGCACTTCAAGGTCTTGATGACCTTCGGATTGGCCTTGCCGTTGGCGATCAGTTGCTCGAGGCCATTCTTGTTGATGGGCGCGAGGCAACCCGTCAGCACTGTCTTTTGAACGACGGCAGTCATCATCTTCTCCCTGGCAGAAGTGGAAATCGGTAGGATACCGAACGGTCTGTTTCCTTGCATGGAGCGTGCCAGAGCCGGACAAAATCAAAAGGCGAAGCATTGGAGCCGCTTAGCGAACGCTGCCTGCGGATTGATCAGCGGCCGTCTGCTCAAAGGCGATGCAGACGGGCTTTCCCGTGCGAATCTTTTCAGCGCGAACAGATGCGGCTTGCTGATGCGGCGCGGCTGCGGGTAAGTTTGGACTCATGGCCAAGCCCTCACTGAACAAGACGTCAAGGAAGAAGTCTCATTCGCCGCACGGCGGCACCAGCGAGGACGAGTCCGCGCGCGGGCGCCTGCTCAACGCCGCCACGCATCTGTTCTGCAAGAACGGCATCAACGCCACCGGCATCGACGCGATCATCGCGGAAGCCGGCACCGCGAAGACCACGCTCTATAAATTGTTCGGCTCCAAGACCAATCTCGTCAACGCGGTGCTGGAGAGCGAAGGCAAGCAGTGGCGCGAATGGTTCATCGGGGCCATGGAAGAAGGCGGCGGCGACGCGCAAGCCAAACTCACGCGCATCTTCCCGGCCCTCAAGAGCTGGTTTGCGGAAGAGCGCTTCTACGGATGCCCCTTCATCAACGCCGTCGGAGAGCACGACAAGGACGCCAAGCAGTTCCGCAACATTGCGATGAAGCACAAGAAGATCGTGCTCGGCCACATCGAGAAGCTCGTCGGCGAGCTCGGATCGAACGAGCCCGTCGTGCTCGCACATCAGCTCGGCCTGTTGATCGACGGCGCGATCGTCGCCGCGATGGTGTCGCGCGATCCGGGCGTGGCGGATACGGCAGCGCTGACGGCAGGTCCCCTGCTCAGCCAGTCCAAGGCAAAGAAGAAGCGCGCGGCGGATCAACTCGAGGCGGTGTAGGTCGCCGACCTCGTAGATCTCGTAGGGTGGGCAAAGGCGCAAAGCGCCGTGCCCACCAAACTCCCTCGGCCTTATTGATAGAGATGGTGGGCACGCTTCGCTTTGCCCACCCTACGAATTGCGTCCCCGCAGATCAGCGGTAAACCGCCTGATCGCCGCCAGCACCGGTCCCTGATCACCTGCAAAGAACCAGTGATCATTGCCGTCGAGCTCGACGAATTGCGCACCTTCGATCCGGCTCGCCACATCGCGGCCGGCCGCAATCCGTACGGCCTTGTCGTCCCGACGATGCAGCACCAGTGTCGGCATGGCAATCCGCGGCAAAAGCTGCCGCACGTCGGCGTCGCGAAACGCCTCGAGCACCGCCGAGATGCCGCCGGGACTGGAGGCCGCGCGTAATAGCCCGGCCCACCAGGCGCGAGCCTGGGGATCGCCGGCAAGGCTGGGCGCGAAGGTTTCAATCTCCACCGGACCTCCCCATTGCGCAATGAGGCGCTTGCTCCAGGCGTCGTACTGGCTGGCGCGCAACGCGTGCGGATAGTCCGGCGACCAGCAGCCCTTGGCCAATGCACCGAACAGGATGAGTCCGGCCACGAGACGCGGTTCATCGACCGCAAATTTGATGCAGGCTGGCCCGCACTCGGATGCGCCGAACAGCACGACGCGGCGCGAGCCGGTCGCGCAGAGCACCGTGCCGATATCCTGCGCGGTGACGTCGATGCCGGGCGCAGATCCAACCCGGTCGGACAACCCGATGCCGCGACGATCGAACACGATCAGGCGCCCAAGCTTCATCAGTGAGGCCAGAAACGTCCGGCTCGCGGGATGCTCCCAGGCGCGTTCCACATGCGACACGAAGCCGGGCATGACCAGGATATCGAGCGGACCGCTGCCATAGGTCTGATACGCCAGATGCACACCGGCGCCCTTGACATAGCGCGTCGCTGGAACGTCGGCTGCCGCCGCAGGACTCATTAGCGCCTCGGTATCCGCTTCGGGCGTAACACCGAGTTCGTCACGCAGCCGCTGCGTCAGCGCGGCGTGGTGCCGCTCTGCCGCGCTGCGGTCACCCGCCAGCAGCAGGCTGCGGATCAGATGCCGGCCGTAGACCTCGCTCAAAGGATCGAGCTCGACCAGACGGGTCGCATGCGTGGCCGCGGAAAAGTAGTCGCCGGCGGCGGTTTTGTCCTGCACCAGGCGCTCCAGCGCGTGCATCAGCCGTCCCCGCAGCGCCTCGCGGCGAAAGAACGCCCAATCGTCGAATTCCGGACAATCCTCCGGCGAGAAGCCTGCGAGGAAATCTCCCCGATAAATCCGGCAGGCCTCGTCAAAGTCACCGCGATCGCAGGCGCTCTCGAACAGATGTGCATCGACGCTCAAGGCGACTGCCGGAGACCATCGCAGACTGGTCCGATCGGTCTCGAACACCTGCTGACCGAGCGTCAGCTCGATGCGGTGAAGCAGCCGCCGCAATCGCGCAAGCCCAGTCTCGCGGTCAGTTTCAGGCCACAGCAGCGTGGCCACGATTTCGCGGGCCACGGCGCTCTTGGCCTCCGCGAGATAGACCAGCAGCGCGAGTCCCTTGCGTAGGGCCAATTTGATCGGGTGGCCGTCGGCGTGGACCTCAGGGAACCCGAACGTCCCCAGCGAGAAAGCCGTCATGAAAGTCCTCCCTCCCCTCGCGGCGCCCCCGGGGGACGCACAGGGGACGGTCCAGCAATAGCAATCGGGGCAGATCGAGCCTGCTCGCCGGCGAGCCATTCAGACTCCTGCATGCGGCACGGCTGCATCAGGCACAATAGGAAAAAACATGATCTCGCGCCTCCTGATCCTGCTCTACGCCATCGTGAGCTACGTCATCTTCACGGTCTCCTTTCTCTATGCGCTCGGTTTCGTCGGCAATTATGTCGTGCCCAAATCGATAGATATGTCGATTGATAAGTCGATCGACATGCCGATCGGCGTCGGCAGCCCGACGGACCTGAGCGTGGCCATCGTCGTCAACCTGCTGCTGATGAGCCTGTTTGCAATCCAGCACAGCGTCATGGCGCGGCCGGCTTTCAAACGATGGTCGGCCAAATTCCTTCCCCTCGCCTGCCAGCGCAGCACCTACGTGCTGCTCTCCAGCCTGATTCTGCTGCTGCTGTTCTGGCAGTGGCGCCCGATTCCGACGCCGGTCTGGCAAACGAGCGGGATAGCGGCCTGGTTGCTGATCGGCGTGCATTGGCTTGGCTGGGTGATCGCGTTCGCCTCGACCCACATGATCGATCATTTCGATCTGTTCGGCCTCCGCCAGGCCTTCATCGCGTTCCGCGGGAGCGAGATACCAGGTCAATCGTTCAGGACGCCGCTGCTCTACAAGCTCGTGCGCCATCCCATCATGCTCGGTTTTCTGCTCGCGTTCTGGGCCACGCCCGAGATGACCGTTGGCCACCTTCTGTTTGCGCTCGCCAACACCGCCTACATCCTGGCCGCACTTCAGTTCGAGGAGCGCGACCTGATCGCCGAGTTCGGCGCGACCTACCAGGACTATCGCCGACGCGTTCCCATGCTGCTGCCGCGTCTTTTCGGAGCGCCCCGATGAAAGCGATTCTATGCAGCTCGTTCACCGGACCTGGCGATTTGCGCCTCGGCGAGATCGACGAGCCGAAACCGGCCGGCGACGAGGTTCTGATCGAAGTCCATGCGGCTTCGGTCAGTTTCATGGACCAGTTGGTGGTCTCGGGCCTCTACCAGATGCGGCCGCCGACGCCCTTCGTGCCCGGCACGGAAGCATCCGGTGTCGTCGTCGCAATCGGTGACGAGGTCACGGCATTCCGGCCGGGCGACCGCGTGGCGTGCACCGCCTGGACCGGCGGCTACGCCGAACGGATGATAGCGAAGGACTCGAAGTGCGTGCGTCTGCCTGAAAGCGTCGCGTTCGAAGCCGCGGCGACGGTCCTGCACAATTACGGCACGGCCTATTATGCGCTGGTCGAGCGCGCCGGGGCGCAGCGCGGCGAAACGCTGTTCGTCACCGGCGCTGCTGGCGGAGTTGGCCTTGCCGTGGTCGATCTCGGCCGCCATCTGGGCCTGCGCGTCGTCGCCGGTATCGGCTCCGACGACAAGGCGGCCTTGGTGGAGAGTTATGGCGCTAGCGAAATCGTCAACTATCGCAGCGAAGATCTGCGCGGCCGGATCAAGGCGATCACCGGCGGCGAAGGCATCGACATCGGCTTCGACAATGTCGGTGGCGCGATATTCGAGCAGATGGCCCGCTCGATGAAGTGGGGCGGACGGCTGATGCCGATCGGCTTCACCAGCGGCGAGATTCCCCAGCTCCCGATGAACCTGCCGCTGTTGAAGAACTATTCCATCCTCGGCATCTTCGTCGGCGCCTGGGCGGAGAAATTTTCCGCGGAAGCCGCGCGTATGAACGCCACGCTGATGCAATTGCTGGCCGGCGGAAAAATCCGCCCGCACATTGATCGCGTCCTCCCTTTGGAGGAGGCCGGCGAAGCCATGCGTGCCGTGGCCAACCGAACGGTTCAGGGGCGAATTGTCCTCAAGATCAGGTAAAGTGCACGGGGAAAAGAGAACAAAACCGATGACACAGATCATCATCGACAAACGCTTTTGCGGTCCTCCGAACTCCGGCAACGGCGGCTATGTCTGCGGCCGGTTGGCCCGCCACATTCCCGGCGCCGCGGAGATCACGCTGCGCGCACCGCCGCCGCTGGACACGCCGCTCGATGCGGTCGCGACGAACGACGGTACATGGGAGCTTCGCGACGGCGGCAAGATCGTCGCGACCGGGCGGCCGGCAAGCGTCGAGCTTGCGCGCGTGGAAACAGCCAGCGTCGAGGAGGCGTGCGCGGCCGAATTGTTGACGCCGGTGAAGCCGCACGAGCATCCGCTGCCGACATGTTTCGTCTGCGGTCCCGCGAGGGCGAAGAGAGACGGCCTGCGCATTTTTGCCGGCTCGCTCCGTGGTCACAACGCCGTTCTCGCAGCGAGCTGGACGCCCGATCCAAATCTCGCCGCCGAAGACGGTCTCGTCGCCCCCGAATTCCTCTGGTCCGCGCTCGATTGTCCCACCGGCTTTGCCTGCAATTGCGATCAGCAGACCGGCAGCTTCGACCGGACGCCGCTGCTGCTGGGCCGCATGTCGGTTCGGATCGAAGCCCGCCCGCGTGCCGGCGACCGCTGCGTCATCACGGCCTGGCCCACGGGCCGCGACGGCCGCAAACGCACCGCCGAAGCAGCCGCGCACGATGAAGCCGGGAGGTTGCTGGCGGTCGCGAAGGCGACGTGGATCGCGGTCGACCGCGACGTGCAGCGCGGGCGTGGATGACGGTCTCGTAGGTGGGCAAAGGCGCGTAGCGCCGTGCCCACCACTCCTGTCTCAGCTCTCGAGCACATGGTGGTGGGCACGCTTCGCTTTGCCCACGCTACGAGAGCTACACGCTTTGCTCGATCATCCCCTGCAGCCGCACCAGCTCCGCCTCAAGATCCCGCTCCACATCCGCCGCCCGCATCTCGATCACCCGATAATCCCGCGCCTCGAGCCACATCCGCCGTCCCGCACGGTCCGCCGCGATGGTCTCCCCCTCCCCCGCGTTCACCAGCTCGATCGCGATCCGGTGCGGGAACGAAACGAAGTCCGGGATGTGCCGCCCCACAGGGGTCTGGCGCTTGAACCCGCCTGCGAAGCGGCGATCACGGGTTAGGGCCTGCCACAGCAGGCGCTCGGCATCGGTCGGGTTGCGGCGGAGCAGGCGGGCGAGGCCGCGTACGGTGGAGCCACTGTCGGGCACGCCGCCGCCCTGCCCGTGCTCGGCCAAAAGCGCACGCAGCCGCGTGGCCTGCTCGCCGTCGAGCACGCCGCCCTTGGCCGGGCCTTTCCGTCCTTCTGCGATCGCCATCACCACCCCGTGGAGAGTGTGCATGTCCTGCTTGGTCGGCTCCATCCGGCTGAAGATGTTGCGCAGGTTCACCAGCATGGTGTCGCGCTTCTCGGCCGGGCGCAGAAATTCGACGCGATCGAGCTCGCGGATCAGATTGTCGAAGAACGCCTGCATCTGGTGCTGCGAGGCGCGCTCGGAGCGCTCCGGCATGGCGTGCGGCAGCTCGCCGGAGGTCGCCCGCTTGAACCATTCGTAGCCGACCAAGAGCACGGCCTGGGCGAGGTTGAGCGAGGCAAAGCCCGGATTGACCGGGAAGGTGATGATGCGGTTGGCGAGCCCGACCTCCTCGTTGGTGAGGCCCCAGCGCTCCCGGCCGAACAGGATACCGGCCTTGCCGCCCGCCGCGACGTGCCCTGAAATCTCGCTAGCTGCGGCTTCCGGCCCCACCACCGGCTTGGCCTGGTCGTGGGGGCGCGCCGTGGTGGCGAACAGCAGGTCGAGGTCGGCGACGGCCTCACCGACCGTGTCGAACAATTCGACCTTTTCCAGAATATGGTCGGCGCCCGCGGCCGCGCGCTGGGCGGCGATGTTCGGCCAGCCGTCGCGGGGGTTGACGATGCGCAGCGCGGAAAGTGCAAGATTGCCCATGGCGCGCGCGGCCATGCCGATGTTTTCGCCAAGCTGCGGCTCGACCAGGATGACGATGGGACCGTCGAGGGAAAGGCCCGCCTTGCTCTTGTCAGTCCCCGACATCTCGCTTCGCTTTCACACTGGTTCTCAAGGCCTTGGACAGGCGCTCTTAGGATTTGATTCAAGGCCGGTCCTGACCTGGTCTCGACCCGGTCTTGACCTGCTCTCGGGCCGGCTGCCCGTTCGCCTGTCGTTTGCCTGTCCTGACGAAATTCTCAAGAGAAATAACGGGTTGGATTCGACTTTTGAATCTCGCGTGAAACTTCACCCCGGCCCCCGCGGCGCGGCTGCTCCCGCCCCCCATCTGCGGAGGCTGGATGAGCTAAAAGTGCATAATCCCTTGGCTTTCGCCGGCCGCGTCCCGGTGCTAAGAGGCGGCGGATATTCCCGTGGCGCGCCAAAAGCGCCGTTCACAAGAGGCTTCCCCGATCATGGCAAAAATCAAGGTGTCCAACCCCGTCGTCGAACTCGATGGCGACGAGATGACTCGGATCATCTGGCAGTACATCAAGGACAAGCTGATCAACCCGTTCCTGGATGTCGAGCTGCAATATTTCGACCTGGGAATGGAGTACCGCGACCACACCAACGATCAGGTGACGATCGACGCCGCCGAGGCCATCAAGAAGGTCGGCGTCGGCGTCAAGTGCGCCACCATCACTCCGGACGAGGCCCGGGTGAAGGAGTTCAATCTCAAGCAGATGTGGAAGTCGCCGAACGGCACCATCCGCAACATCCTCGGCGGCGTGATCTTCCGCGAGCCGATCATCTGCAAGAACGTGCCGCGCCTGGTTCCCGGCTGGACCAAGCCGATCATCATCGGCCGCCACGCCTATGGCGACCAGTATCGCGCCACCGACATCAAGTTCCCGGGCAAGGGTACGCTGACGATGAAGTTCGTCGGCGAGGACGGCACCGTGATCGAGCGTGAAGTGTTCAAGACCCCGGGCGCCGGCGTCGCGATGCAGATGTACAATCTCGACGATTCCATCATCGACTTCGCCCGCGCGTCGTTGAACTACGGCCTGCTGCGCAACTACCCGGTCTATCTCTCGACCAAGAACACGATCATGAAGATCTATGACGGTCGCTTCAAGGACATCTTCCAGGACATCTACGAGCGCGAGTTCAAGAAGGAATTCGACGCCAAGGGCCTGACCTACGAGCACCGCCTGATCGACGACATGGTCGCATCGGCGCTGAAATGGTCCGGCGGCTACGTCTGGGCCTGCAAGAACTACGACGGCGACGTGCAGTCCGACACGGTGGCGCAGGGCTACGGCTCGCTCGGCCTGATGACCTCGGTTCTCCTCACCCCCGACGGCAAGACGGTGGAAGCCGAAGCCGCCCACGGCACGGTGACCCGCCACTATCGCGAGCACCAGAAGGGCAAGGAGACCTCGACCAACTCGATCGCGTCGATCTTCGCCTGGACCCGCGGCCTGTCGCACCGCGCCAAGCTCGACAACAATGCCGAGCTCGCCAAGTTCGCGAACACCCTGGAGAAGGTCTGCGTCGACACCGTCGAGGAAGGCTACATGACCAAGGACCTCGCGCTTCTGGTCGGCGCCGACCAGCGCTGGCTCTCGACCACCGGCTTCCTCGACAAGGTCGCCGAGAATCTGGGCAAGGCGCTGGCGGCGTAAGCCGTCCGCAATTTCGCCCGACTGGGCCGGACATCATCAGGGGCCGCGCCGCAAGCGCGGCCCGTTCTTTTTGGGGCCTTTCGCGGAGATGCGACCATGTCGATGAAGCTTGCCGTCCCCTGCCTGTTGCTGCTCGCTGCGATGGCAGCACCCGCCGCAGCTGCAGAGCCCGAAGCGGCCGAGGCCCCACGCGGACAACTGAAGCTCAGCCTGCCGGAGACCATCCGAGCTCCGGGCGAGCAACTCGTCACGGTCCTGAACGCTGAAGGTGCTCAGGTCTATGAATGCAAGGCGGCCGCCGACGGTAAGCTGGCCTGGACCTTTCGCGAGCCGATCGCGACGCTTCTGTCCGAAGGCAAGACGGTCGGTCGCCACTATGCCGGGCCGAACTGGGAATATGCCGACGGCAGCGCCGTCGTCGGAAAGGCGATCGGCAACGCGCCGGGTGCCACCGCGGCCGACATCCCTTGGCTGAAGCTGGAGGTGACAGCGCATCGCGGCAGTGGCGTTCTCACGCCCGTCACAACGGTCCAGCGCATCAGCACCAACGGCGGCAAGCTCGACGGCGCCTGCGAGAAGGCTGGCGAGTTCAAGAGCGCACCCTACTCGGCGGTGTACGTCTTTCTGAAGAAAGGCTGAGCCCTCAGCGGTCGGTGCCGTCGCGCTCCGCCTGCGCCAGCTCCGCCACCGCAAGATCGCCGCTCCCCTCCAGCCGCGCCTTCGCCGTCTTGTGGACGTGCGCGGCGAGCGTCGGCATGCGTTCGATCAGGGCGTGAAAATCCTGGGCGTCGAGCACCAGCAGCCGGGTCTTGCGCGTCGCCGTCACCGTGCCGCTGCGTTTTGTTTTGTGCAGCAGCGCGATCTCGCCGAAGAAGGTGCCATCCGCGAGCCGCACCTGCTGGTTCGGCAGCGCGATCTCGACCTCGCCGGCGGTGATGAAGTACATCGACGAAGCCGCATCGCCCCGCCGCACCAATATTTCGCCCTGCTCGATCGTGCGCGCCCGCAGCAGCCGCATGATGTCGGCGATCTCGGATGCGCTGAGATGCGAGAACAGCGGCACGCGCGCCAGCATGCTCCAGGTGACCACGAAGTCGCGCCGCTTCACCTCTTCCGCAAAGGCCGTCGAGATGATCGCGACCGGCAGCGCGATCATGGCAAATCCGCTGATGATGGTGAAGACGGAGATGAACTTTCCGAGCGCCGTCACCGGCACGACGTCGCCGTAACCGACGGTGCCGAGCGTCACGATCGCCCACCACATCGCCTGCGGGATGGTGCCGAGCTTGTCCGGCTGCACGTCGCGCTCGATGGCGTAGAGTAGCGAGGCAAACGTCAGCACCGCGCCGATCAGGATGACGATGCAGCCGATCAGCGCCCGCCGCTCCGCGTGCACGGCCGCGAGCAGCGAGCGCATCGCGGGCGAATAGCGCACCAGCTTGAAGAACGGCAGCACGCCGAGCGCTGCCAGCGTCGCGTGCCGGCCCGTGGCCAGCACGACCGCGGCAGGCAGGAACGCGAGGAGATCGATGATGCCGAGTGCGGAGAAGACATAGCTGAGCCGGTCGGACAGCGCGGACGCCGTGCGCTGGGTATGGCCCGCCACCGTCCACAGCCGCCCGGCATATTCCAGCGCGAACACGATCACGGAGAGGATGGAGATGCCCGCGAACAGCGCGCCGAATTGCGCATCCAGCTCCGGCACCGAGGCAAGGATCATCGCGGCGACGTCGAGCACGATGACGCCGATGATCAGCTGGATGAAGCGCGATCCGACCGAGTAGGCCAGCGGATCGTGCTCCAACAATTCGTAGAGGCGATCCCTCAGATCGGGATCGGTTGAGCCACGTCCTCGCGGAACGGGGCGCACCTGCCTACGCGCCGGTCGATTTTTGTTCAGTCATGGCTTTTTCGATCGCCGTGAGCGCCGCGGCCGCATTCGCACCATCAGGGCCGCCGGCCTGGGCCATGTCGGGACGGCCGCCGCCGCCCTTGCCGCCGAGCGCCTCGGAGGCGACCTTCACCAGATTAACTGCATTGAAACGCGAGGTGAGGTCCGCGGTGACGCCAACCACGACGCCGGCCTTGCCATCCTCGGTGACGCCGACGATGGCGACGACGCCGGAGCCGATCTGCTTCTTGCCGTCGTCGGCAAGGCTCTTGAGATCCTTCATCTCGATGCCCTCGACCGCGCGCGCCATCAGCTTGACGTCGCCAACCTCGCGCACGCCGGAGGCTGCGCCGTTGCTCGAAGCTGCACCGCCGCCCATCGCCAGCTTCTTGCGGGCGTCGGAGAGCTCGCGCTCGAGCTTCTTGCGCTCCTCCATCAGCGCGGCAATGCGCGCCGGGACGTCGTCGATCGAGGTGCGCAGTTCGTGGGCCGCGGTCTTCGCCAGCGCCATGGTGTCGTTGGCATGTTTGCGCGCGTAGTTGCCGGTCAGCGCCTCGATCCGGCGCACGCCCGAAGCCACCGCGCTCTCGCCCGTCAGCGTGATCAGCCCGATGTCGCCGGTGCGCCTGACATGGGTGCCGCCGCACAGTTCGACCGACCAGCCGAGCGCGTTGGCGCCGCGCTCGCGCGCGGTCCGGCCCATCGAGACGACGCGAACCTCGTCGCCATATTTCTCGCCGAACAGCGCACGCGCGCCGGCCTCGCGGGCCTCGTCCACACCCATGACGCGGGTCGAGACCTCGTCATTCTCCAGCACCACGTCGTTGGCGATGTCCTCGACGCGCGCGAGTTCTTCAGCCGTGATCGGCTTCGGATGCACGAAGTCGAAACGCAAACGGTCCGGCGCGACCATCGAGCCGCGCTGGGCAATGTGGTCGCCGAGCACCTGGCGCAGCGCCTCGTGGATGAGATGGGTCGCCGAGTGATGCGCGCGGATCGAAAAGCGCCTGCCGTGGTCCACTTCGAGCTGCAGCGCGGTGCCGAGCTTCAGCTCGCCGCTCTCGACCGTGCCGACGTGAACAAAGAAATCGCCGAGCTTCTTCTGCGTATCGGTGACGCGGAACTTGATGCCCCCCTCGCCGGTCAATACGCCGGTGTCGCCGACCTGGCCGCCGGACTCCGCGTAGAACGGCGTCTGGTTCAGCACGATCGCGCCGGTGTCGCCGGCCTTGAGGCTCGCGACTTCCTTGCCGTCCTTGACCAGCGCGGTCACCACGCCTTCGGCGCTCTCGGTCTCGTAACCCAGGAATTCGGTTGCGCCGAGCTTCTCACGCAGCGGGAACCAGATCGCCTCGGAAGCAGCTTCGCCAGACCCCTTCCAGGATTCGCGCGCCTTGGCCTTCTGACGCTCCATCGCATCGGTGAACGAGGCCTGGTCGACGCTGATGCCGCGCGACTTCAGCGCGTCCTGCGTCAAATCGAGCGGGAAGCCGTAGGTGTCGTACAGCGTGAAGGCGACGTCGCCGTCGAACATGTCGCCCTTTTTCAAGGAAGCACTCTTCTCGTCGAGAATGGCGAGGCCGCGCGTCAGCGTCTTGCGGAAGCGCGTCTCTTCCAGCCGCAGCGTTTCCTCGATCAGATTTTCCGCGCGCATCAAATCCGGATAGGCCTGGCCCATCTCGCGCACCAGCGCCCAGACCAGGCGATGCATCAGCGGCTCTTTGGCACCGAGCAGCTGCGCATGGCGCATCGCACGGCGCATGATCCGGCGCAGCACATAGCCGCGGCCCTCGTTCGAGGGCAGCACGCCGTCGGCGACGAGGAAGGCCGACGAACGCAGATGGTCGGCGATGACGCGGAACGAGGCCACGGTCTTCTCGTCCGGTCCGCTTCCGAGAGCCGACGCGGTCGCGTCGATCAAATGACGGAACAGATCGGTCTCGAACACGCTGTCGACGCCCTGCATGATGCAGGCCATGCGCTCAAGGCCCATGCCGGTGTCGATCGAGGGACGCGGCAGATCCACGCGCTCCTCCTTCGTCACCTGCTCGTACTGCATGAACACCAGATTCCAGAATTCGAGGAAGCGGTCGCCATCCTCCTCCGGGGAGCCCGGAGGGCCGCCCCAGATGTGCTCGCCGCGATCGATGAAGATCTCCGAGCACGGACCGCACGGGCCGGTGTCGCCCATCGCCCAGAAATTGTCCGAGGTCGGGATGCGGATGATGCGGTCCTCGGAAAAGCCCGCGATCTTCTTCCACAGCCCGGCCGCCTCGTCGTCGGTGTGGTAGACAGTGACGAGCAGCTTGTCCTTCTTGAGCCCGAACTCCTTCGTGATCAGCGTCCAGGCCAGCTCGATCGCGCGCTCCTTGAAATAGTCGCCGAACGAGAAGTTGCCGAGCATCTCGAAGAAGGTGAGATGGCGCGCGGTGTAACCGACATTATCGAGGTCGTTGTGCTTGCCGCCGGCGCGAACGCATTTCTGCGACGTGGTGGCGCGCTGATAGGGCCGCTTCTCGACGCCGGTGAAGACGTTCTTGAACTGCACCATGCCGGCATTGGTGAACATCAACGTCGGATCGTTGCGCGGCACCAATGGCGAGGACGACACGATCTCGTGGCCGTTCTCGGCAAAGAAGTTCAGAAAGGTCGACCTGATCTCGTTGACGCCGCTCATGTTCATCCAATCGGGTGTGCTTGCACCCGCCTTCCAGCCATCCAAACCGCGAGTTTGGGCTGATATCTGCGGGTCAAAGCGCTTTTAGACAAGGCCAGCTTCGCTGTCCAGAAACTGTGCAGCCAGATCAAGGCGTTGCCGCAGTCGCGTAATCCGTTGGAAAGCCGCCGATGCCGCGTTGACAGGCTTGGCCGGCCTGTGGTCTTTACCCATCTGTATCGTACGGCCACGTCGGGAGAGACCGGCACTGGTACCGGCGCCGAAGGAGCAACCGCCCCGGAAACTCTCAGGCAAAAGGACCGCGTGGCTTTGACAGCATCTGGAAAGAGGCGCCGACGGGTTTAGATCCGGACAGCGTCCGCCGACGGGATAATACTCTCAGGCACAGCGACAGATGGGGCTTCGACTGGTGTCCACGGGAAATCGTTCCCGGGGAACCGCCGAGGGCCCCCCGATGCTTGCACGTGACGACAAAGACTCCCTGAAACGCACCCCCCTTTACGACCTGCATGTTTCGCTCGGCGGCAAGATGGTGCCGTTCGCGGGCTATGACATGCCCGTGCAATATCCGGCCGGAGTCCTGAAGGAGCACCTTCATACCCGCAACGCAGCCGGCCTGTTCGACGTCTCCCACATGGGCCAGATCGCGCTCCGGCCGAAATCCGGCAAGGTCGAGGACGCCGCCCGCGCGCTGGAACGGCTGGTGCCGCAGGATATTTTGGCGATCGCGCCGGGCCGGCAGCGCTACGCCCAGTTCACCAATGCCGAAGGCGGGATTCTGGACGATCTGATGGTCGCCAATTTCGGCGATCACCTCTTCCTGGTCGTCAATGCCGCCTGCAAGGCCGAGGACGAGGCGCATCTGCGCGCGAATCTTTCGGACGACTGCATCATCGAGCAGCTCTCCGACCGCGCGCTGATCGCGCTGCAGGGGCCGAAGGCGGAATCGGCGCTGGCGAAATTATGTGCAGAGGCACCCGCCATGAAGTTCATGGATTCCGGCCCGCACAAGGTCGCCGGCCTCGACTGCTTCGTCTCGCGCTCCGGCTACACGGGCGAGGATGGATTCGAGATTTCGGTTCCTGCGGAGGATGCCGAACGGCTCGCCAAGGCGCTGCTGGACAATGCTGACGTCATGCCGATCGGGCTCGGCGCCCGTGACAGCCTGCGGCTCGAGGGCGGGCTTTGTCTTTACGGCCATGACATCGATACCGCGACCACGCCGGTCGAGGCGGCACTGGAATGGTCGGTGCAGAAGAGCCGCCGCACCGGCGGCGCGCGTGCCGGCGGCTTCCCCGGCGCGGAAAAGATTCTCGCTCATTTCGATCACGGCGCATCCCGCCGCCGTGTCGGCCTGCGCACCGAGGGCCGCGCGCCGGTGCGCGAGGGCGCGCTGCTGTTTGCGAATGCGACCTCCGCCGAGCCGATCGGAAAGGTCACCTCGGGCGGTTTCGGCCCGAGCCTGAATGCGCCGGTCGCGATGGGCTATGTGCCCACCGCATCGAGCGCGATCGACACAAAACTCTTCGCCGAAGTGCGCGGCCAACGCCTGGCCGTGCAAATCGCCGCCATGCCCTTCGTGAAAAACACCTACAAACGCTGAGGACTGAGAAAATGACCACGACGCTCTACACCTCCGACCACGAATGGCTCGCGATCGACGGCGATGTCGCCACCGTCGGGATCACCGACTACGCGCAGTCGCAGCTCGGCGACGTCGTGTTCGTCGAATTGCCCAAGCTCGGCCGCACGCTGAAGAAGGCCGAACCCGCCGCCGTCGTCGAATCGGTGAAGGCCGCATCGGACGTCTACGCGCCTGTTAGCGGTGAGGTGCTCGAGACCAACCCCGAGCTTGCGAGCGAGCCGGCGCTGGTAAACTCTGACGCGCAAGGCAAGGCCTGGTTCTTCAAGATCAAGATGGCCGACAAGAGCGAGCTCGGCGGTCTCATGGACGAAGCGGCGTACAAGGCCCACACGGCGTGAGATGATGCAGACCCAACCGATCGTCATGCCCCGCGAAGGCGGGGCATCCAGTAGCCACCGGCAGCACGGATTGAACCGAGAAGCCGCGGCGTACTGGACCGTCCGCCTTCGCGGACGATGACGACGACGACAGATGACCTAAAGCGAGGACCCATGATGACCGCGCACCGCAAATCCAACGGCGACACCACCGGCTTCGTTCGCCGCCACATCGGCCCTTCCGCCCGCGACGTCACCGCGATGCTCGAGGCGGTCGGCGCGAACAGCGTCGACGCGCTGATGGCGCAGACGCTGCCGGCCTCGATCCGGCAGACGACTCCGCTCGATCTCGGCAAGCCGCTCAGCGAGACCGAGGCGATCGCGCATATGGGCGAGCTCGCCGCCCAGAACCAGGTCTTCACCTCGCTGATCGGCCAGGGCTATTCCGGCACGATCCTGCCTGCGGTGATCCAGCGCAACGTTCTGGAGAACCCGGCCTGGTACACCGCGTACACGCCCTACCAGCCCGAGATCAGCCAGGGCCGGCTGGAGGCGCTGCTCAACTTCCAGACCATGATCTGCGATCTCACCGGGCTCGACGTCGCCAACGCCTCGCTGCTCGACGAGGCAACCGCGGCCGCCGAAGCGATGGCGCTCGCCGAGCGACACTCGCGGGTCGAAGCAAAGGCCTTCTTCGTCGACAAGGACGTGCATCCGCAGACGCTCGCCGTGATGCGCACCCGCGCGGAGCCCCTGGGCTGGACCCTGGTCGTCGGCGATCCCCTCACCGATCTCGACAAGACCGACGTGCTTGGCGCGCTGCTGCAATACCCGGGCTCGTCAGGCGCCGTGCGCGACCTCAGGCCCGCGATCACCAGCCTGAAGGCCAAGGGCGCGCTCGCGGTCATCGCCGCCGATCTGCTGGCGCTGACACTGCTCGCCTCGCCCGGCGAGCTCGGCGCCGACATCGCCATCGGCTCTGCCCAGCGCTTCGGCGTGCCGATAGGTTATGGCGGCCCGCACGCGGCCTATATGGCGGTGCGCGATGCGCTGAAGCGTTCGCTGCCCGGCCGCATCGTCGGCCTCTCCGTGGACTCGCGCGGGATGCCGGCCTACCGTCTCGCACTGCAGACCCGCGAGCAGCACATCCGCCGCGAGAAGGCGACCTCCAACATCTGCACCGCGCAGGTGCTGCTCGCCGTGATCGCCTCGATGTATGCGGTCTATCACGGTCCCGAAGGCTTGACGCAGATCGCGCGCAATGTGCATCGCCGCACGGCGGTGCTGGCCGCAGGCCTGCGCAAGCTCGGCTTTGCGCTACAGTCCGACAGCTTCTTCGACACGCTCAACGTGGTTACAGGCGCGAAGCGTGCCGAGATCGTCGCGCGCGCGGCCGCCGAGAAGATCAATCTCGGCGTTGGGGAAGACAGCTTGCGGATCGCGCTCGACGAGACCACCACGCCCGCGGCGGTGGAAGCGGTCTGGCGCGCCTTCGGCGGCCAGCTTGCCTACGCCGAGATCGACGCGACCACGCGCGAGGCGCTGCCGGAGGCGCTGAAGCGCGCGACCTCCTTCCTCACCCATCCGGTGTTCCATGCGCATCGCTCGGAGACCGAGATGCTGCGCTACATGCGCAAGCTCAGCGACCGCGACCTCGCGCTCGACCGCGCGATGATCCCGCTCGGCTCGTGCACCATGAAACTGAACGCGACCACCGAGATGATGCCGCTGACCTGGCCCGAGTTCGGCTCGTTGCATCCTTTCGCCCCGCGCGAGCAGGCACGTGGCTATCACGCGTTGTTCGCGCGCCTGGAGAAATGGCTGTGCGATATCACCGGCTATGACGCGATCTCGCTGCAGCCGAATTCCGGCGCGCAAGGAGAATATGCCGGGCTTCTGGCCATCCGCGGTTATCACGCGGCGCGTGGCGAGACGCATCGCAAGATCTGCCTGATCCCTTCCTCCGCCCACGGCACCAACCCGGCTTCCGCCGCGATGGTTGGCATGGACGTGGTGGTTGTTGCCTGCGAGAAAAATGGCGACGTCGATGTCAACGACCTCCGCGCCAAGGCCGAGAAGCATTCGAACGACCTTGCCGCCGTCATGATCACCTATCCTTCGACCCATGGCGTGTTCGAGGAGCACATTCGCGAGATCTGCGACATCGTGCACGGCCATGGTGGCCAGGTCTATCTCGACGGCGCCAACCTCAACGCGCAGGTCGGCTTGTCCCGGCCCGGCGATTACGGCGCCGATGTCAGCCATCTCAATCTGCACAAGACCTTCTGCATCCCGCATGGCGGCGGCGGCCCCGGCATGGGCCCGATCGGCGTCAAGGCGCACCTCGCGCCGTTCCTCCCCGGCCATCCCGCGACGGATGGGAACGCGCCTGTGGGGCCGGTCTCGGCGGCGCCGTTCGGCTCGGCTTCGATCCTCACCATCTCCTACATCTACATTCTGATGATGGGCGGCGAAGGCCTCAAGCGCGCCACCGAGATCGCGATCCTCAACGCCAACTACGTCGCAGCCAGGCTCGATGCGCACTTCCCGGTGCTCTACAAGAACGAGAAGGGCCGCGTCGCGCATGAATGCATCGTCGACCCCCGCGCGCTGAAGACGACCTCAGGTGTCACCGTCGACGACATCGCAAAGCGCCTGATCGATTACGGCTTCCACGCGCCGACCATGAGCTTCCCGGTGCCGGGCACGCTGATGATCGAGCCGACCGAGTCGGAATCCAAGGCGGAGCTCGATCGCTTCTGCGACGCCATGATCGCGATCCGCAAGGAAATCGCCGAGGTCGAGACCGGTCGCTTCAAGATCGAGGCCTCGCCCTTGCGCCACGCCCCGCACACGGTGCATGACATCGCGGACGACGATTGGAAGCGCGCCTACACCCGCGTCGAGGGCTGCTTCCCCGCGGGCACCTCGCGCACGGACAAATATTGGTCCCCGGTCGGGCGCGTCGACAACGTCTATGGCGACCGCAATCTGGTGTGCTCGTGCCCGCCGGTGAGCGATTACGCGGAAGCCGCGGAGTGACGGATCGTAGGGTGGGTTACCTGGCGGCTGCGCAAAGCGCAGTCGCTGGCGTAACCCACCACTTCTGTCTCCGAGGAAATGGAAGAGGTGGGTTACGCTTCGCCAACCCACCTTACGGCACGGAACACGCATTTAGGGCGCGATCAACGAGCGCGTCTCGGGGTCCCACCGCCAGAGACGCTCGTTGGTCAGGTGAGTGCCGCCCCACCAGCGATCAATCCGGTTGTGCCGGCGAAAATTCTGGTCGCCTCCCAGCACCGCCTTGCCGAACTCGGTCAGCGACAATTGCGACCGCTTGTACCGATCGAAGCGACTTGAATCGTCGTGCATCTCTAGTGAAAACGGACCTTCATCCAGTCCCGCCACGGCCGGCCTCTCGCAGCGCGCAAGACCGTCAAGCATCGCTCCAACTTCCCAATAACCATACACATCCGGCTCGTTGCACTTCTGATGGCCCGGGAAGACATCGAAAGGCTGCATGCCGCCTCGCGCGATGAGCTGGAGTATCCGCGCTTCCGTGGCTCCAAGGCCTGAGGCAGGGCGCGGAAGTTCGTTGAGCAGAGCCCTCACGTGAGGGCCGAGTTGTGGCAACCAGCTCAAATCCGTCTTGAAGAGATCCGGCCACCTTTGCGGGGTCGGCGCACGATAGGCCCGCCATGCACGGCGGGCCGATTTGAGTTGACGAGCTGTGATCGCGACAGCCGGCGGGTAGAGTTCGCTTCGCGGTGGGTCGACATCCCTGACACCCAAGAACAGGGAGCGCACGACAAAGCCAGGATTTGCATCGTGTCGGCGGCCCCAATGATCGAGCAGCCAGAGCAGGATCAATTGCGCATTTGGCTCCGGCCCTCGCCAAAACTCGACCGTGTCATATTCCGCGAGCAGTTCGATCAGTCCTCGATCCTTCGCGCTTGATCCGTCGAGACGCCAGGACGGCGTATCGTCGAGCCAATGAAGCCCGCGAGGCTGCGTCCTACGCGGCGCAAAGAACGCGTCCAGCTCTGCATCGGTCGGCAGCGGTCCCCAGACCAGCCGGCGCTCGATCGCAATCACGAGGTCGGCAACGCCCGCCTGTTGAATGGCGCCGGCGATGGACGAGTCGGTTGTGACAATTAGCCGGGTCATGCCGTGGTCTCAAGGCTTCGTCAAAACATGGCCGTAACGCCACAGCCGATCGTTGGTCAGGTGCGTGCCGCCCCACCAGCGGTCGATCCGGTTGTGGCGACTGAAATCTTCCTGATGAGCCAGGACGGCCTCCCCGAACTCGGTCAGTGACAGTCGGCTGCGGACATATGCGGCATGCCGATCCCTGTGATTCTCGCGGTCGATCGTGCGCAGTTCGTCGTCCAATCCGGCCACTGCGGGCCTGGGGCCGAGCGCGAGCCCGTCGAGCAACCGACCCAACTCAGTCTCTCCAAACACGAACGTGCGCCGATGCGAGCGCAGGTGAAACAACGCACCCGTGTTCGCAAACGCTCTGGCAAGCATCTCCAAGAACCGCATCTCCGTCGCACCGAGTCCCGTCGAAGGCGACGGGAGTTCTGCTAGGAGATCGAGCAAGGCCGGGCGCAGCATCAGCAATGCACTGAGATCCTGGTGAAGGAGATCGACGCAGGCCTCAGGGGTCGTCGCGCGGTAGGCCGACCACGCCAACCGGGCAGTCTCGAACTCCTGGGCCCTAACAGGCACGACATGAATGTGCGGCTCGGACGCAGCGAGATCTTCACCGCGTTCCGCCGTTAGCTCGGATGCCACAAGTCGAAGTTTAAGCTTTGGCACCAGCGAGGAGCAGGAGCTGAGGTGGTCCAGCAGGCAGACGAGCTGCAATTGATCCCGGGGAGCTGGGTCGAACCAAAGTTCAACCACGTCATATTGCTCGCAGAAGTCCGCAAGGGACAAGTCTTTGCGGTCCTTGATGCCCTTGGGCCACCGGATGCCCCAGTCAGACCAATGATCACCTGGCCCGAGATTCGCCGAACGCGCCGCGAAAAAGGCTGCGAGCTTCTCGGGCGAGGGCAGCGGTCCCCACTCAAAGTGAAACGAGGATGAAATGACAAGCTCCGCCAAACCCGATCGGGCGAGCCCGCTTCCGGACGAACTGGTCAGGATCACATTCTTCATGGCCCCGCTCACCCCACGCAAAACGAAACAGGCGCCGAAGACGTCGGCAACTCAACGTCCTCAGCGCCCGCTCCTCGCGAAAAACTCTACTGTTGAAGCTTACTCGTCCCCCGGCTCCTCGCCGTCGGCGTCACGCTCGGGGCTGCCGGCGAGAATCTGCTCGGCGATCAGGCCGGAGTTCTGGCGGATCGAGGTCTCGATCTTGGCGGTGATGTCGGGGTTGGCCTTCAGGAACGCTTTCGAATTCTCGCGGCCCTGGCCAAGACGCTGGCTGTCATAGGAGAACCATGCGCCGGATTTCTCGACGATGCCGGCCTTGACACCGAGATCGAGGATCTCGCCCATCTTGGAGACGCCCTCGCCGTACATGATGTCGAACTCGACCTGCTTGAACGGCGGCGCCAGCTTGTTCTTGACGACCTTGACGCGCGTGGTGTTGCCGACCACTTCGTCGCGCTCCTTGATCGCGCCGATGCGGCGGATGTCGAGGCGGACGGAGGCATAGAATTTCAGCGCATTGCCGCCGGTGGTGGTCTCCGGCGAGCCGTACATCACACCGATCTTCATGCGGATCTGGTTGATGAAGATCACCATGGTATTGGACTTGTTGATGGACGCCGTCAGCTTGCGCAGCGCCTGGCTCATCAGGCGGGCCTGCAGACCCGGCAGCGCATCGCCCATCTCGCCCTCGAGTTCGGCCTTCGGCACCAGCGCCGCGACCGAATCGATCACCAGCACGTCGACCGCGCCGGAGCGCACCAGCGTGTCGCAGATTTCCAGCGCCTGCTCGCCGGTGTCCGGCTGCGAGATCAGCAGTTCGTCGATATTGACGCCCAGCTTGCGCGCATAGACCGGGTCGAGCGCGTGCTCGGCGTCGATGAAGGCGCAGATGCCGCCCTTCTTCTGCCCTTCCGCAACCGTGTGCAGCGCCAGCGTGGTCTTGCCCGAGGATTCCGGCCCGTAGATCTCCACGACGCGTCCCTTCGGCAGGCCGCCGATCCCGAGCGCGATATCGAGCCCGAGCGAGCCCGAGGAGACCGCCTCGACATCCATCGAACGGTCGTTCTTGCCGAGCTTCATCACCGAGCCCTTGCCGAACTGCCGCTCGATCTGGGAGAGCGCGGCGGCCAGAGCTTTACTCTTGTCCATGGAAGATCCTTCGACGATACGCAGGGCAGTGGTGGACATTGGGTCGTGCTCCTTATGGCGAGGATTCGCTAGAGGGACAAACGGCTGGCGAGGCGGCGCGGCGATAAAATCAATGTACCCTATTTGTTCTAGGTTCGCAATATGTTCTTTTGCCAAAGCGGCCGCCCACTGAGGCGGCCTTACTTAGGATCCCACGTCAGGTGCCCGTTTCGACATTCAGCAATTGTGAACATCCGACCTGTCCTCGGATCGGCAATCTCTGTGATCCTCACGATCTCAGCGTCGCATCGAGTGCACTTCCCATGCTTCGTTGCATGATCCCGATCCGGTTTCATTGTGGCTCCGTTGCCAGATTGAACGAACAATCCGTACGCGGAGAAACGACCGGAGCACCTGATATGGATCAAACCAGGCCGCTGCCAAATTCAACTTAGGCCACTGGGGCTTAGGACAGGCCACTACCCGGATCTTGGCGCTCTCTGACACGCATCAAAGACGGATGCCCTGCGCGCCGTCAGAATTCCGCAATCCTGCGGCACCGAACCTTTCGCGGTCTGCGGTCTTCTCTTGGATGGGACCGTAACTCTGGGGACTTCAGTCATGACGGACAACACGCATCACGATACGATCCGGCGCATTCCGCTGCTGGAGGCGGCGCGGGAGGAGATGAGCAAGTTCGAGCGCAAGGAAAACGAGTTCCGCAAGAAGGACCGCGACGAGCGTGCCGCCGAACTCCTTTTGCCGCTGGACGCGATCAAGGTTCACTAAGGCCGTCGGGACGAGGGCGTAGGAGCCGAGGCCAGCCGGCCGACGCGTCAGGCGTGGCGATGTTCGCCAGCGGCAACGCGCTGGCGACAGTGCCGGAGCGGCCGCCCGTTGATCTCAGGGAATCGGCACAGGAATCGAGATTCGGATCGCCATGGAGGCGAGTCCGAGCCGATATGGTATCCAAATACCACAAGTAAGCCATTGATTGAACGAGGGAATTTGTAGGCGGGCTACTGTGCATGGGGTTATTTTCGTGTTTTTGAAAGGCGCGCATGGGCCTTTCCACCCCGGAGCCGTCTCCCGCAGCCAACACCGCCTACAGCAGAACCAGCAACCCGATCCCGATCACCAGCACGACGAAGCCAGCCGCCGTCGCGGCGGCGAATGACCGCTCTACGTTGTCCATGATGCCACCCCGTTGCCGGCACGCCACGTTTCCCCATGGCAGCACCGTCATTGCGAAATCTCGCCTGCGGTTGTGTCCTGAGTTGTGCGAACGGATGTCGAAATTGGGACCGGTGCGGGGCCAGTGTGCGGCCCCCGCGCTCTTGGCTTTCGCTGCCGCCGGCGGGCCTTGTCAGGCTGTCGTAAGCTGAGCCGGCTAGGGTCGCCTGGCTATGGTGTTGCAGCCCAGCACCTCAGCCTCCAATAACCTTCTCCCCGCTTGGTTCTCCAAGCGGGGTTTTTTCATGCCGATTTTCATGCCGCCTTTCATGCCGGCCGGCCGGTTTGCGAACCGCCCTCCTCCCGCGTCAGGCGCAGCGAGAAGGCGCGGATCGCCGGCGCCGCGAGCAGCACGATCGGCAGCATCGCCGCCCATGCGATCAGCCACGACACCATCCAGTGCGCGAGGAAGTCCAGCGCGTTCCCTACAGGAAGGCTGGCGATGCCCGCGGCGACCAGCGAGGTCAGTCCGGACTGGATGATTCCGAACACGAAATGAGAATAGCGGCGGGGAATGCCCGGCATGACGCGCCCATGTTGCTGACCGTCATCGAACCAAGCAAGGCACATGCCGCCGCGTTCCGGAAGGCGCCCTTACCCATCCCAGGAACTCTGTTCTTGGCCGGAGAACCACGGGAGAGGCCTCGCGCCGCCGCTGGGCGGCAGTGCGTGCGTTTGCGGGATAGCCGTGAGGTATCCGGGGCCTACCGACAGATTGAGCTTTCGCTGGAATATTATGCCGCCCAGCATGTTCTCAGTGATGGAAGTGAATCGTGGGAGATCGCCATGAATCACAGGGGCGTCGAGTTCACCGTCACCAAGACGGCAATTCCCGGGATCTGGCGGTGGCAGTTCCGGATCGGCGAGCAGATCAAGACCGGCAGGACCGAGACCAAGATCGATCTGTTGGCGATCCGGCGGGTGCAGCTGAGGATCGATCGGGAGCTGAAGGCGATCGGGCGCAAAACCGCCTGAACGGCCGCACCGAGATCGTCGGCGGCATGGCTTGCAGGGCGCTCGCCGCGCCCACGGGGCTATTCCGTAGCCGCCCGGAATTGATCTGCCGATGGTTTGGGATTGGACTGCCGCGATTATGGCCGTGGGGACGGAGCCATCAGGCGCGATCGGTACGAACCATGCCGCTCTACTTTTTTCGAATCCGGAACGGCAGCTATTCCGGCTGTGCCGACCAGGCGTCGGAATTTGCCGATCGCGATTTGGCCTGGAAGGAGATGACCAGCGTCTGCGCCGACATGGCCGCCGGCATCGCCCGCAAGCTCCAGGAAAATTCCGAATGGAACATGGAGCTGCTGGACGAGGCCAAGGAGCCCGTGTTCCGGATCCGCATCACATCCGAAACGTTCGAATAGGGGCCAGGCCTAATCCGCGCTGGGCAGCCGCCGCATCGTGAATTCGATGTCGCCGCCGGGCAGCTCGCGCCAGGTCTCGACCGCGCTCATATAGCCGGCCTTGGGGTAGCGGGCGAAGAAAGCCTGCGCCCTCTCCCGCGCCGCCGCGCGCGGCAGCGTGAAGGTCTCGCGCAGATAGCCGTCGCCGGCCCTCGTGCCGGGCTTGCCGCCCATCTTGCGCCGGCGCGCCATCCGCTCGGCGAGATCCCGCGGACGATCGGCCATGTTCTGCTCTCCTCGACGCAATACGCTCCCGCGCAATGTAGGAAGCAGGCCGATCAAAGAGGAGTCCCGGCCGGAGGCATCAACCGCCTCCGATCGGGCAGACGGTCAATTGGCGGTCGTGCCGGATTTCTTCTTCGGCGCACCGGTCGCGGCCGACGCCTTTGGCGCCGCCGCCTGCTTCGGCGGGTCGGAGCGCATGCCGCCCCAGGGATCGTTGGAGGCCTTGGAATCCGGAATCTTCTTCAGCGTCTCCTTGTAGGCCCTGTCACGCTCGGCTTCCGCGGCCTTCTCCTCGGGGGTCTTGCCAGGCCCCTCCTGCAGCAAATTGAGATTGGGCATTTGCGCATAGGCCGGTCCCGCCAGCACGGTCGGTCCCGCCAGAACAGCCAGCACCGCGGCCATACGGAAAAGCTTCATCATGTACTCCTTGATCATCCATGGCGGCGCGGGTCGCCCGTGCCTTGTCACCCCTGTCACAACCGCAGGGGCCGCTCGGCCCGCTAGAGCCGGTCCGATCTGCACGATTTCGGCGCATGGAGCCAGTCGTCCCAGATCGGGCCGCACTTGGTGCACCCGTTCAGCAACAGGCCGAGCCCGGCCAGACAAAACACGAGGACATACCGACGCAACATCACCCACCCATACCCACTCCGTGGCATCATACCGGGCGAAGTCAGGCATTTTCAAGCCGACGGGCCCGTAGCAGACCGGTGACTTTGCCGCGCCGGTCCGCTCGGAATGCCGAACATGCGACAATACGGAGGGAACGACAGCAATGCCATCGCAGCCAGAAGCCGAGTTCGGCATCTCTGAGGCCCGACGCATCCTCGGCGAAGTCTTTGCCCCCTGGGTCCAGGATCTCAATCTGTCGGTCGAGCGCATCGAGCACCTGCCGCCGCCGAACGTGCCGGACTGGCAGCCGGCAGCGCTCCTGCGCATGCCGTTCTCGGAACGGCTGTGCCGCAACGGCGGCGTGGTCTGCGGCCAGGCGCTGATGGCACTCGCCGACACCGCGATGGTGATCGCAAACCTCGCCGCCAACCGCGGCTATCGTCCGATGACCACCGTCGACCAGACCACGCATTTCATGCGCGCAGTCTCCTCGTCGGACGTGCTGGCCGACGCCCGCGTGGTGCGACTCGGGCGCACCATGAGCTTTGGCCGGGTCACGCTGCTCTCGGCCACCGACAACAAGCCGGTGGCGATGGTGTCGAGCGCGTTCGCGATGCTGCCGGGGTGAGCATCAAAGAAGAAAGCCGCGTGAGCGCACAGCGCACCGCGGCTCTCGATGGCGTCATGTCGAGACAGGAAGCGCGATCGCGCGTCGCGCCGTCACGGCAGAAGCTACTTGCCGAGCACTTCGTCAGCCGCGGTGACGATGCTGACGTTCGGATTTTTTCCGCAATAGCTGCCGAACTGCTTGGCGTTCTCGACGAACACGTCGGTGTCGATGATCGCGTTCTCTTCATCGCCCTTGTACCAGCCGTCCATCCAGGTCAGCACCATCTTGATGGTATCGTCGCCGCTCTCCAGGAACTGCTTGCAGCTCATGGTCGCGAGATCGAGCTTGGCGGCGTGGGCGGGCATGGACGAGAGCGAGAGCGCTGCGGCGAACAGAAGCGAAAACGTGGTCTTCATCAATATCTCCATCGGCGCGTAGCGCCACAAAGGAACGGCTTGGGGGAAAATCGGCGGAGTGACTTCCGCTTCGACGTCGTAAACGAAATCTGAAGCACTGTGCAAGTAGCGCCAGTATTGAGTTTAGTTCAACGTAATTTCTATGCACTACTTCACAAATATCATTATGGATTAACGCGGATGATCGAGAAGCGTGCAGCGCAGCGTTACCGTGTTTTCAAGGGTGGAACGATCACCTTTGAAAATTGCGGCATCACGTGCACGGTGCGAAATATGTCGGCGGACGGCGCCGCAATCGACCTCGATGCCCTCGTCACATTGCCGCAATCGTTCACACTCGCGATCGCGCGCGACAATTTCGTGCGCAAATGCCGCCCCGTCTGGCGCCACGAAAGGCGCATCGGCCTCGCTTTCGTACAGTAGTGCACATGATGTGAATGATCGTTCGCATCGCGCGCGCGATGCCGCGTCATGTTCGCGCGCTACGTCGCCGGCGCCGCGAGCGCAGGCTTGCGACAACGAGCGCGACAATCGCGAGCGCGATCACCGATGATGCCGCAAAAAATCGTCCACCGGGGCGATCGATGGTACGCGACCACAGCGACGGCCCCTCGCCCGGCCGTGCCAGGCGAAACGCAACGACGCTGTCGCCGATCGAGGTGCCTGCCTCGGAGTGGCCACCGGCGCCGATCGCGACATACTGCTCGCCCTTCCAGAGATAGGTCATGGGATTGGCGACGCCGGGCACGGGCAGCCGACCCTGCCACAGCTCCCTGCCGCTGCGCGCATCGAAGGCGCGCAAATAGGCGTCCATCGCTCCGGTGAAGACGAGCCCGCCTGCCGTGACCGCGAGCCCGTTGACGAGCGGCGCACCCCACGGCAGCGGCACGCCGAGCGGGGCGAGATCCTCGGTGGTGCCGACCGTCGAACGCCAGAGGATCTTGCCGGCCTTCAGATCGACCGCGACCATCTCGCCCCAGGGCGGCTTGTTGCAAAGAAACCCGAGCGGCGACATTACGACCGCACGCGACATCGCAAACGGCGCACCATTCTGCTGGCCGAAATCATGACCGGGCGGAGGATCGAATCCGGTCGCCTCCGCCCGCGGAATCAGCTTGATGAGATGAACGGCCCGGCTGGTATTGGCATAGAGGACCTGGTTGAGGGGATCGAAGGCTGCGCTGCCCCAGTTGACGCCGCCGCCGGTGAAAGGGAACTCCAGCGTGCCTTGCGTTGAGGGTGGCGTGTACAGGCCCTCGTTGCGTGCCTCCGCGAACTGCTTCTCGCAAGCTGAGCGGCGCAGGCCAGGAACGAGCGAGAGCGCATCCTCAGTCGAGATTTTTTGCGACATCAGCGGTGGCACATGCGTTGGGAATGGCTGCGTGGGCGACAGCCGTTCGCCTTCCGCGGCCCCCTGCGGGACGCTGCGCTCCTCGACCGGCCATACCGGCTTGCCGGTGTCGCGATCGAGCACGAAGACAAAGCCCTGCTTGGTCGGCTGGATCACGACGTCGCGCTGACCTTCGTCGGTGTCGATGCGCGTGAGTGTCGGCTGCGCCGGCAGATCGTAATCCCAGACGTCGTGATGCACGGTCTGGAATCCCCATACGAGCTCGCCGGTCTCGATGCGCAGCGCGACCACCGAATTGGCATGCTCGTTGTTGCCCGGCCGCTTGCCGCCCCAAAAATCCGGCGACGGCGAGGACGTCGGCAGGAATACCAGTCCGCGCGCCGCGTCGACCGACATCGGCGCCCAGACATTGGCGTGACCGGCTTCGATGCCGTCGCGCTTGAGCGGCTCGAAGGTCCAGCGCGGCTGACCGCTGCGCGCATCGAACGCGCGCACCATACCGCTCGGCGCGTCGACGCGGCGGTTGTCGCCGATCGCGGAGCCGACCACGACGACCCCGCGCCCGACCGCCGGCGGCGAGGTGATCTGGAATTCGCCGGGCCATTCCAGCTTCATGCCGATATCGGGCCTGACCTCACCACCCCTGCCGAATCCGCCACAGGGGATTCCCGTCTTCGCATCGAGCGCGATCAGACGAACATCGTTGGTGCCCATGAAGATGCGCGATCGACATGCGGCATCTACAGGCGCCTCGTCGTCGATCCAGTAAGTGACGCCGCGGCAGACGTAACGATTGGCGGGACGCTGGTTGATCGCGATCTTGGGATCGTAGCGCCATTTCTGCGCGCCCGTGCCGGGATCGAGCGCGATCACCTCGTTGAAGGGCGAGCAGAAGACCAGGCTGTCCTCGACGAACAGCGGCGTCGCCTGGAATTTGGTTCGCCGCATCACCCCGGGCGGCCGCGCCGCGAGATCGCCCGTGTGGAATTCGAAGGCCCGCACCAGGTTGCCGACATTGCCGGGCGTGATCTCTCGCAATAGCGAGAAGCGCGAGCCACCGGGATCGCCACCCCAGCTCTCCCAAGCGATGCCTGGCCACGACGAAAACAAGAGGAGCGTGACGAGAGCGGCCGAATAGCACGGGCGGCTCGCCAACGCCCGCCTCACCTATTTCGGCTTCTTGGCAGGTTCAGGCGGCCGCGCCCCGCTCCACGGATCGTACTTCTCCTTGGACTCGGGAATGCGCTCGAGTGCGGCCTTGTAGGCCTTCTCGTCGACCTTGGGCTTGTTGTCCGCCTTCTGGCCGCCCTCGTTAGGCTGACGCCTGCCGCCTCCCATCTGCGCCTGCGCGGAGGCAACCGCCAGCGCCAGCACGGCGGCCGCTATGATCAAAATCCTCATGGGCGCAATCCCCCTCGTCTAGGGTACAAACTAGCCGGCAATTATCGAATAGCCAATGCTGCGGGCTCCGGAGCTTGAGCAAATCCTGACTTCAGGAAATCCCGGCTTCAGCAAATCTTGATCGGCCGGGTCTTCGTCGGATCGCATTCGTGCCTATGTTTTGGCCCGCAGGGGACCTTCACGGATGTTACGGATTATTGCTCATGCCGCGCTGATCGCCAGCGCGCTCGCGCTCGGGGCCTGCGGCTTTGCGGACAGCCGCGCACCGGTGCCCGAGTTCATGCGCATGAAGGAGGCCGAGCAGCCTCCGCCCGAATCCCCCCCCGACGTCAAACGCGTCGTGCGCGAGCAGATCGAATTCGTCTTCCTCAGCACGTCCTATCCGCGCGAGGTGCATGTCGCCACACCCCATCGAGAGGTGCGGGGATCGGGTTGGACAGCTTGCGTCCGAGCCCACCTCACCTCGGCGACCGGCTCGCCGCTCGGGCCACAGACCTACATCGTGACCATATCAAGCGGAAAGGTGGTCGATCGCCGCCGCGCCGAAGCGGACGACATCTGCGGGTCGGAAAGCTACGAGCCGATCTAGGGAACGGATCAAGCCGACATCCGATCCGGTTCCGGGAAAAACCTGTAATTTTGCCGGAACGATCACGGCCTCCCCTTCTTGTTACCGCCGAGGGCAGTTTCGAGGAGGACATGATGAGGACATTCACGATTGCGTTGCTGACTGGTGTCGGAGCCTTGGCAGCGGTGAGCGGCGCGAAGGCCGCCGACGTTTACACGAGCAGCGAATACACCAGCCCCGATCTCGTCCAGCAAGTGCGACTGGTCTGCGATGATTCCGGCAATTGCTATCGCGCCCGCGGCGGCTCGCGCGTGATCGTGCGCGACTCCTACGCGACCATGCCGCGCGACCGCTACTATGAGCGCCGCACCTATCGCGACTGGGACGACGGTCCGCGCGGCGGCGTCGGCATCCGCGCGCCCGGCGTCAGTGTGGGCGTCGGTGTCGGCGGCGACCGCTGGTAATCGATGAAGCCACGACAGGCGGGACCCGACGAGACAACTCGCCCGGTCCCGCCTCTGCAATTCGCATCGCAGACGTCAGGCGGCAAGCGTCTGCTGCTGGAACTGCTCGTAGGCCGCGATCGCATCCGCGGCATACATCAGCGATGGCCCACCACCCATATAGACGGCCATGCCGAGCGTTTCCTCGACCTCCTCGCGCGTTGCACCGAGCTTGACCAGGGCTTCGGTATGGAAGCCGATACAGCCGTCGCAATGCGCGGCAACGCCGAGCGCGAGCGCAATCATTTCCTTGGTCTTCTTGTCCAGCGCGCCGTCGCGCGTGGCGGCCTGGGCAAGCGCGGCAAATCCTTTCATGGTGTCCGGAATGTCACTGCGCAGCTTGCGCAGGTTGGCGGAGATTTGGCGGGTAATTCTTGTCCATGACTTACTCTCTGCGTTTACTCTAGGTGTCGAACGGGTCGGCCGGCGTGATGAAGCGCGTCAACGACGGCAGGTGAGCGATGAAACGGGCGAGCACCATGCCGGCACTCATTGCAGCGACGAAGATGACGGCGGACACGGAGCCAAATCCAAGCGCGGTCAGCGCCGGCCCCGGACAGAAGCCCGCCAGTCCCCAACCCACCCCGAAGATCGCGGGGCCTGCGATGATCCTGGGGTCGATGTCGCTTCGCGTTGGAAGATAAAATCGTTCGGCGAAGTAGGGACGCGCGAGCTTCAGGACCCGTTTGAAGCCGGTGAAAGTCACGGCCACCGCGCCGGCCATCACGAAGGCAAGGCTCGCATCCCACGTCCCCGCAGGAATGCCGCCGACGTCGAGGAAGTTCAGGACCTTCGCCGGATTCGCCATGCCCGAGACGATCAGGCCGAGGCCGAAGATCACGCCGATCAAGAATTGAACCGGTATAGCCATCGCCATCAGGTCCCGTGCCGCATCACGAGGACCGTCGCCATGCCGGTCGCCATGAAAGTCATGGTCGCGACCAGCGAGCGCGCCGAGAGCCGCGACAGGCCGCAGACGCCGTGGCCGGAGGTGCAGCCACTGCCCCAGACCGAACCGAAACCCGTGAGCAAGCCGCCGACAATCAAAACGACCGGCTGCGCCTCGATCGTCTGCGCCGGCAGGCTTCCGGTGACGAGCAGCACCAGCACGGGCGCGGCGACGAGGCCCGCGACGAAGGCAAGCCGGCCAGGAAATTGGCGGTCCTCGTAAGGGGGAAACAGTCGCGCTGCGATGCCGCTGACGCCGGCGATTCGCCCCGTCGCCCACATCAGCAGAACGGCAGACAAGCCGATCAGCGCACCGCCAACAAGAGAGGCGATTGGCGTAAATGATGTCGAGACCATGCGACCTCCGGATCGAGAGCACGCCCGGCGCGGGCACCGGATACCATTACTTTAGCGCTTTCGTATTTTCGAATATACTAATATACATGTAGGCCATGAAACGCAAGGTCCGCAATCAAGAGTTGGTCGCGCTTGAGGAGAAGGCCGAGGAGGCTTCCCGCCTCCTCACGGCCATGGGCAATCCGAAGCGGCTGCTGGTCCTCTGCAACATGCTGGACGGCGAGAAGTCGGTCGGCGAGCTCGCCGACATCGCAGGCCTGTCGTCGGCCGCACTATCTCAGCATCTCGGCAAGATGCGCGCATTGAGCCTGGTCAAACCCAGAAGGGATGGTCAGACGGTATACTACAGCATCGCGAGCCAGGAAGTCCGCTCGTTGCTGGAGACGCTGTACCGCCTCTTCTGCACTCCCGGATAGGCGCTCGCCCGCGCTAGACGCGAGGAACGCAGGATGACCGACGACACCATCATCGAAGGCCCGCTCTACGAGAAGCGGAAGAAGGTCTATCCGCAATCGGTCCACGGGCCGTTCCGCCGCATCAAATGGGCGATCCTCTGCGTCACGCTCGGGACCTATTATCTGCTGCCCTTCATTCGCTGGAACCGCGGACCCGGCCTGCCGGACCAGGCTGTCCTGGTCGACTTGCCGCATCGCCGCTTCTATTTCTTCTTCATCGAGCTGTGGCCGCAGGAAGTCTATTACTTCACGGGCCTGCTCATCATTGCCGCCATGGCGCTGTTCCTGATGAACGCGGTGGCCGGTCGTATCTGGTGCGGCTACATGTGCCCGCAGACGTTATGGACCGATTTGTTCTATGCAGTGGAACGCTGGGTCGAGGGCGACCGGCGCGAGCGCATGCTGGGCGACAAGCGCTACTGGACCTTTGGTCACATCCGAAAGGTCGCAACCAAGCACTTTCTCTGGATCATGATCGCCTGGTGGACCGGCGGCGCCTGGGTGCTCTATTTCGCTGACGCGCCGACGCTGGTGAAGGAGCTCGCCACTTTCCAGGCCCCCTTCATCGCCTATCTCTGGATCGGCATCCTGACCGCAACGACCTACGTCTTTGCAGGCCACGCCCGCGAGCAGATGTGCATCTACATGTGTCCCTGGCCGCGCATCCAGGCGGCGCTGACCGACGAATGGGCACTCAACGTCACGTATCGCCGCGACCGTGGCGAGCCACGCATGTCGGTGAAGAAGGCGCACGTCGCCCGCACCCAGGGCGACATCGCGGGCGACTGCATCGACTGCCAGCAGTGCATCAATGTCTGCCCGACCGGCGTCGACATTCGTCACGGCATCCAGCTCGGCTGCATCCAATGCGGCCTGTGCATCGATGCCTGCGACAACGTCATGCGCGAGATCGGCCGGCCCGCCGGCCTGATCGGCTATGATACCGACATCAACATGCAGCGCCGGAGCGAGGGCAAGGCGCCGATTTACCGCATCATCCGCGCGCGCACCCTGATCTATACCGCGGCCATTGCCATCGTTGGCGGCATCATGCTCTACGCGCTCGCCACGCGCGCGACGATGGACGTCAATGTGCTGCACGAGCGCAATCCACTCTTCGTTCAGCTCGCCGACGGCGGCGTTCGCAACGACTACACCGTGCGCATTCTCAACAAGGGCGCGCAGCGGTCGTTTGCGCTCGAGGTCTCCGGCCCGGGCGCGACAATTCGCGTCGCCGGCAT
The DNA here is from genome assembly GCF_055811355.1 of Bradyrhizobium sp. WSM4873. NCBI lineage: Bacteria > Pseudomonadati > Pseudomonadota > Alphaproteobacteria > Hyphomicrobiales > Nitrobacteraceae > Bradyrhizobium > Bradyrhizobium sp. WSM4873. Next base: position 390,390 of record NZ_JBVVPS010000002.1, read on the forward strand.
CGAGACCGGAGCTGACGGCAAGCCCGTCGTCGAGGTCGGGCAGGATCAAACCCGCGAGGTCCGGCTGTCGGTGCAGGTCGGCCCGACCCAGTTGCCGCAGACCTCGCGCGACATCGACATCAGGATCACCGACAGCGCCGGCGGCGGACGTGCAAGCGCCCGCGACCATTTCGTACCGGGTGACCGCTAGGCACCGTCTCCCGCGGTATCCGGCGGCTCGCGGCCGGATGCTCAACGAGACGTTAATATTACCACTCGAATTGAAGCGGCGTCCCAACGGTATTTTCCAATCTTTGCGCTAAGCATGGCCTCCTGAACGGGGACGACGGGACGTGGTCGACATCGCGCACCAGGATGCGATCAAGCCGGCATCGGCAAAGCATGCCGCGGCGGCGCGTGCGCGCGTCCCGCTCACGGCGATCGAACCCGGCCAGTGGCGCGCACTCGCGCAGCGCGCGATCGAGCCGAACGGATATTACCTGCCGGGCTGGGAACTCGCTGTCAGCGCAACCGCGCGCGACCGCACCGATGCCTCGGCGCTTCCGGCATGCAATGGATCGCGGCTGATCGGGTTGATGCCGGTGGTCTCGCTCTGGCGCGCATGGAAGATCCCCCTGCCCGCGCTGGTGAGCGCGCATCCCTACGGCACGCTGTGCAGCCCCCTGATCGACCGCGATGCCCCGATCGAGGCAGCGGCGCGGCTGTTGGAGCAGGCCCGCGCGGCCGGAGCGCATGCGCTCGTGCTGAACGACGTCGCGCTCGATGGGGCGGCAATGACTGCCCTCAAAGAGATTCTGAATCGCGACGGCTTGAAGCCGCGCCTCCTGAACTCCTACGTCCGCGCCAGTCTCGACGCGACGCAAGACTGTGAGACGCTGCTACGCGACGCGCTCGGCACCAAGAAGCTCAAGGAGCTACGCCGCCAACGGCATCGCCTCGAAGATCACGGCGCCGTCGTGTTCGACGTCGCGCGCAGCCCCGATGAGATCGGGCCGGCGCTCGAGACATTCCTGCAGCTCGAAGCCAGTGGCTGGAAAGGCAAGCGAGGCACCGCACTGGTCCAGCATGCCGGCGATGCAACCTTCATCCGCCGCGCCGTTCCCGCGCTGGCAGAAACCGCGCAATGCGAGATCATCACCCTTCGCGCCGGCGCCACGCCGGTGGCCGCCGGTATCGTGCTGCACCATCAGGATCGCGCTTTCTTCTTCAAGCTCGGTATCGACGAGCGCTTTGCCAGATATTCGCCCGGCGTGCAGCTCACGCTCGAGCTCACCCGCCGCCTTTGCGCCGATCCCGCCATCGCCAGCGCGGATTCCACCGCAAGCGCCGATCATCCCATGATCAACCCGATATGGCGCGGGCGCTTCGCCGTCGGCGACGTGCTGATACCGTTGCGGCGGAACGACCCGATCGTGGCGCTCGTTCACGGAGCGCTCGCGGCGCACGGCATCGCCTACGCGGCGGCGCGCCGCGCAGTTCGCCTGCTTCGTAAATAGGATAACTCCTACTCCGCCGCCTGGGCGTTGATCTCCGCCGAGACCTCGCGGATGGCGCGCGCGAGCATGTTGGGATCCTGCGCGCCGGAGACGGCGTATTTTTGCGCGAACACGTAGGTCGGCACGCCGGAGATGCCTTTCTCGGCGGCTTCCTGCGCGTCCGCCGATACGCGCGCGACGTCCTCGTCGGTCACAAGGCGCTTGCGCACGTCGTCGGCATCGAGGCCGACATCGGCAGCCGCCTGCACAAGCACGTTCAAATCGGTGAGGTCGCCGCCGTCGCGGAAGTAGAGCTCCATCAGGCGCTGCTTCATCTCGGGCGCCTTGCCGATCGCCTCGGCCCAGAGGATCAGGCGGTGGCAGTCGGTGGTGTTGGGCTGACGCGCGACAAGCTCGGGCCGATAGACGAGCCCCTCTTCGCCCGCGGCCGCAACGACGCGTCCGGCAATGCCCTTATAGGCCTCGACCGAGCCGAACTTCTTGGTGAGATACTCTTCCCGGCTGATGCCCTCGGACGGCACCCACGGATTGAGGAAGAAGGGACGGAAATTGAGCTTGACCGGAACATCGGGCACCAGCGCCAGCGCGCTCTCGATCCGGTGCTTGCCGATATAGCACCAGGGGCACACCACGTCGGAAACGACGTCGATCTGGAGCGGCTTTAGGGTGCTCATGAGCGCCTCCTTCGGGCGTTGCGGGTTTGTGGCCAAAGATAAGCCGAACCCGTTCCGAGGCAAGGCCGCTAGCTCATGGCTGCTGCCATTTGTCGGAGCCGCTCGGCAGTGCGCTCGTCGGCCGGGAAGAAGGTTTCCAGAGCCAGCTCCGACAGCGTGATATCGACGGGCGTACCGAACACCATGGTGGTGGAGAAGAAACTTAGTATCTCCCCGTCGTGTCGCAGCTTGAAAGGGATCGCGACATTGTCGCTCGACAGCGGCGCCGCGCGCGCCGGGATCGGATAGCGCTTTAGGTCGTTGTACAGCTTGATCAGCTCGGGATCGGCGGTCGCCTCGCATTGCCGGTGCAGCCGCTCCAGCAGATGTCCGCACCATTCCGCGAGATTGACCGTGCGCGGCGCCAGCGCCTCGGGATGGAAGGCGAGCCTCAGCACGTTGAAGGGCTGACCGAGCAGCCGCTGCGGAATGCCGGCGAGCAGCGGCGCCAGCATGCGGTTGGCCGAAACCAGATTCCAGTGCCGGTCATAGGCCAGCGCCGGATTGGGCTCATGCGCCCTGAGGACGAGGTCGATCGCCTGGCGGGCTGATTTCAAGGCGGGATCCTCCAGCGGGCGCTGTGGAAAGGCGGGGGCATAGCCGGCGGCGACCAGCAGCACGTTGCGTTCGCGCAACGGCACGTCGAGGCGCTCGGCGAGTCTGAGCACCATGTCGCGCGAGGGTGCGGCACGGCCGGTCTCGACGAAGCTCAAATGCCGCGCCGAGATGTCGGCCTCGCCGGCGAGATCGAGCTGGCTCATGCGGCGGCGCTGCCGCCATTCGCGCAAATGGTCGCCGATATGGACCGGCTGGCTGCGTTCGGCCTGTGCCGTGGATGCATGTGCGTTCATGGTCGAAAACCTAGCACGCAGATTTCGGCCCTTCCATTACGTCGGAGGTAATCGAATTGGGCCTTGGGTCGGCGCATCTTGGGTCGCACCAGGAGACGACCATGATCGCACTGCTGCTCTACCGGACCATCACAGACCACCTTGTTCCCTGGGCCATGGCGCTCGCAACCCGGATGCTGGCGCGCAGCCTCAACATGCCGGAGCCGCTGGTGCATTCGACCGGCGACTATGTCGTCGCGCAGGTCACAGCCTTCGAGCACAGCGTCGGCAGGAGCCTCTGCCCGTTCCGCCTTGCCCGCCTGCTCCGCGCCTGGTGGCGCGGATGGCACTGAGTTTCACCTCGAGCCCACCCTAACCATGGAGACCCACGATGATCGACGCATCCACCTTCCTTCGCCGCGCACTTCTTGCCGACGCCATCTTCAGCGGCGTCGCCGCTCTCGGTTTCACTTTCGGCGCCAGCGCGTTCGCGTCGCTGTTCAACCTGCCCGACGCGCTGCTGCGTGAGACCGGCCTGTTCCTGATCGCCTACACCGCACTCGTCGGCTGGCTGGCCTCACGCGCCTCCGTGGCAAAGCCGCTCGTGCTGCTGGTCGTGGTCGGCAACGCAGCCTGGACGCTCGGCAGCATCGCGCTGCTGCTCTCGGGCGCGGTGTCGCCGAACCTTGCCGGCGAGCTCATGGTCGTGGCGCAGGCAATCGCGACCGGCGTGTTTGCCGAACTGCAATATGTGGGATTGCGCAAGAGCGGGAGTGTGCTGGCCGCGTGAGGCCACAATCACTCGCTGTCGTGGGGGGGGGGGGGGGGGGGGGGGCGGGGAGAAGAAAGAGGGGGGGGGGGGGGGGGGGGGGGGGGGGTGGGGCCGGGGGGGCGGGGGGGGGGGGGCGGGGGCGGGGCCCGGGCGGGGGAGGGGGGGGGGGTTGGTGGGGGG